>CBDCDQ010000001.1:0-41727 GCA_965215415.1 Acidobacteriaceae bacterium
GCCGCGACCCTAAAAAGCGGAACGCCCGTCAGCATCGAGGGTAAGGTCAAGCCTGGTTCCTATACCGTCGAGAACATCACGCACAAGACCGTCAGCATCCGCGCCAACAGCATCCGCAAGATCGACTACAACCACTCCGGCGGCGAAGAGACCACCGCAGAAAACCCGGACGCGGAGTAGCAACCGCGTCCAAACGAAAAGGCGACTCTTCAAGAGTCGCCTTTTCGTTGTTTCTTCCAGACAAGTCCCGCACACTCCGGGGACACGCCACGGACACATTAAGGACACTTCTAGTGTGTCGGCACAACCAATCCCCGATTCCACAGCTCATCGAACTTACCCTCGAAACGTGCCACCGCCGCGCGAGACTCGACATACACAATCTCACCGCCGCTGTCAGAACCTCGTAGCGCGTCCGCCGACCAGACGGATGCTCCAGTTCGCAGCAGAGATCCATCCATCGCATACGACGCCAAACCGAAGCCCGCGCCCTCCGGCGCGGCCCGTACCTCCACAGATGCACTCGAAAGCTCACGCAAGGCCGCCAAGCGGCCCGCTTCGCCGGGTCCACGCTGCGCGTGTCCCAAATACACCCGGACGGCTACGCCGCCCGTTTTAAGCTTCGTTAACGCCTTCGCTAACTCCACGTCGGAAAACTGACTCATTGCCACGTCGAGACTCTTCGCAGATCGACCCACCATCGCCAGCTCCGCAGCTTCAAGGTCAGTTCCAGGGGAGTCAACAACAAGGACGGTCGCGCCTACGGCGCTTGCGCCCGCTAGCGCGGGCGTCTCCGTCCTTCCCACGTTCACACCCTGAACCGCAATCTGCCGCATCCCCTGTATCGGCACGTTTCTCGCAGCCATCCGACCAAAAACCATCAAAGCTCCCACCACAGCTACCAACATGACCAACTTACGGATTGACTCATAACGCAACATCATCTGCGCCGGAGGAACATCCGCATAGGCCAGCCGTCGCCGGTTAAGCACATCCACCAAATACTCTCGCGTCAGTTTCATACCTTGACTCCGTTACTCAACTCAAGCCTTTTGTCTTTGAACCAGCCTTATGAGAACTACCAATCTCACTCGCCGTTTCAACTCTAGCCTTCCTACTCGACTTCAGATAAGCAGTTAGCGTCGCTTTACTGATCGCAAGTCCCTTAGACGATAGGAATTGACTGATTTCATTCAGCACATATCCTTTATCTTGCATTCGTCTAAGCTCTGTTTCCACCGCTTTTATTACACCTGCTTTGTTCGCCTTTCCATCAGGTTTAGGTTTCTTTGGAACCCTTTTTATCTCTTCTCTCAGCTTCTCAATGAACTCTTTCGTATACTCCGCCATCGTCCCAGTTTCCCCCGTGTTCGTCTCTTTTAGTATATCCGCAGCTTCAGTGTCACGCCGTCCCCGAGTCTCTCGTACATGCTCTTCACACTTACCAACAGCATGAATTCGCAACGACATGAAACAAGCTGTAAGGGCTCCCGCCCTACGCGCAAGCCAGATCCGCAAAAAGCGCGGACCCGTCTTTCGCTACCCCCCGAGCGGGCCTGTTCCTGCCCGCAACGCCGTCCCTTAAAGCATCCCTCCGCTGCGCTCCGAATAAGGTAACCAGACCTCACTAAGAGGCTCCGCCTCTGGCGCGCGCAAGGGGTGTCCCCATAATTTTTCGTACCGAAAAATCAGCGCGATAACGCCGCGCCCCTATGGGTGGGAGATACCCCTCCCCTTGCACTTGCCTCTCCGCTGGCGTGGGCCAGGGCCAAGGCGTGTCTATGAAAACAGCCACAGCCTTTCCATTCAAAAGCAACGACAACAGAACCTCTACTCCCTTTTTATTAAACTTGGTCGAATCAGCCTTGACAAACAGCTAGCAGTTTGTTATTCTACATCAGTAGTCAAGAAACAAACGCGGGAGCTACCGCGATACCAAAGGAGCAGCCGCAATGAAGCCCAGCAACAAGCCCAACATCTACCAGATCGTTACAGACCGCATCATCGACAGCCTGAAACAGGGCATCATCCCATGGGAAAAGCCTTGGAAATCCCCCACCGTGAAAGGCGGCAGCTTCCCCCGCAACTTCCACACCGGCAAGCCCTACCGTGGTGTGAACG
Organism: Acidobacteriaceae bacterium; assembly: GCA_965215415.1. Lineage (GTDB taxonomy): Bacteria > Acidobacteriota > Terriglobia > Terriglobales > Acidobacteriaceae > Edaphobacter. Next base: position 2,122 of record CBDCDQ010000001.1, read on the forward strand.
TGTTTCTACTTTGGGCCAGTCCCTATAGTTCCCCCTACTGGCTTACGTTCAAACAGGCCCAGGAATTAAAGGGCAATGTTCGCAAGGGTGAAAAGGGAACGCAGATCGTGTTCTATAAGCAGCTACAGACCCGAGCGAGCAAAGACACGAAGCCGACCCCCATCGACAGCGACGAGAAGAACGACCGCGCCCCGTTCGTGTTGACCTATTACACCGTGTTCAACGTGGAGCAGTGCGAGAACCTTCAGGTTCCGACCGTGGAGGAGACTTCCCCCATTGCGGACATTGATGCGAATGAAACCTGCGAAGCCATCGTTACAGGTTGGGAAGGACGGCCCGCGTTGAATCTTACCGGTCAGCACGAGGGACGCGCGTACTACCGCCCCGCGACCGATGCCGTACACATGCCCCTACGGAGCCGCTTTGTAGACGCGGCCCACTACTATTCCACACTCTTTCACGAGCTGATTCATAGCACCGGCCACGAATCCCGCCTTACCCGCACCTTTGGAAACACGTTCGGCGATGAGCTTTACAGCAAAGAAGAATTAGTCGCAGAGACCGGAGCCGCTTTCCTTTGCGCTATCGCGGGAATTGCGAACGAGAACACCGACCGGAACACCACCGCTTACATCCAGAACTGGATTGAGAAGCTACAAGGCGACAATCGTTTCATCGTCCATGCCGCCGCCAACGCGCAGAAAGCCGTGGACCTCATCATCGGCCAAACCTTCACCGAGGAAGCCAGCCAGGGAGGAGAGGGGAGCGCCAGCATAACCGGTGCACCCGCCCCCGGACACGAGCTTCCCATCGCAGCGTAGGACCAGGAGACCTCAGCGATGAAGTCAGAAATCGAGCAGATGTGTTTCTTCGGCACTCCAGCCGAACCCCACGCCCCCGCGTCCCGGCACAGTCAACCCGCGCCGCGCGAACCAGGCATTAAGAAGCAGTTAGAGACCGTTCGTCGTCAGCTTGCTTCAGCGGTCCAAGACCTTGCCGACGCAGATTCCAATATCGCCGAGCTTTGGATGTACGAAAGTGCTTCCGAGCAGGGGCGCATCGACGACAACTGGTGGCAGGGCGGCATCCAGTTCGGCTGTCTAGACTCAGACTGGGACACCGAGCGCACCGATGGAAAGTTCCCCATTAAGATACGCCGTTGGCTCCGTCATCTCCGCTTCGATCAGCACAAGCAACGGCAGGGCGCGCTTGCCGCTATCGGCAACCTTACCCCGACCCGCGACCGGCTGACAATGCTCGTCAAGAGCCTGCAGCTCACATAGACAGAGACGACCAGGGTACGGCAATACCGGCACATTTTACCGCTTTTCTTCTACCAATAGCTTGACAAACAGCTAGCAGTTTGTTATTCTAATTCTGTTAGGAAATATCAACCACAACCCAACCAGCGGGAGCTACCGCCAGCACCACCAAGGAGCAATCACCATGAAGTCTCTCAGCACCATCACCGACCGTCATCCAGAACTTCTCACCCACGTTGGAACCTCTCTCAAGATCGAAAACCAGCCCCACATGGTTCTCTGCATTGAGTCCATCGGATCAGGTCCACGCGGCCTTCCCGCCCTCTCCGTCGCTCACTACGGAGAGCAGAACGGCGACCTCTTGGCAGACCCCGAGATGTGCTTCGAGATGGAGATCGAGAACGGCGTCGTCAAAGAGTTCCACCCGTACTACTTTCGCCAGGACTATCTAGGCTTCGAGCAGTTCTCCGTCGTCTACCACGGGCACGACTGCGACAACAAGCCCCGCTACAACATCGACTTGCTGATGATGGGCGGACAACGCGAGTTCGCGGTCCTCTGGGACAAGAACCTTGCCGATCAGGGCTATCTCGCCGTCACCGGCTACGACTTCAAACGCTAACCAGAACCATCAACCAGGCGGGAGCTACCGCCAGACCGAACCAAGGAGCATTCACCATGACCGCACTCGACCAACGTAAAACACGCCTCACCTTCCAAACAGCCGATGAACTCAGAGAGTCCGGCAAGTCACGCGCCGTCGTCATCGAAGCCGAGCCGGAGTATGCAGTATTCCGGCTCAAGGGCACCCGCCATCGCATAAGCATTTCATGGGTGGGACTCTACCAGTTCGCCGCCAAATGCGAGGCCGACCGTGCCCGCCGCGACAAGCTAACTGGGCGCAAGGCAAAGAAGGGGAGGCGATAAATGCCCAAGATCGTAAACACCCGCAACCACAAGGCCCGGGAATTGTTCGAGAAGGTCCTACGAGGCCCCGCAAGCCTCCACAACACGACCGGCTGCACTCGGGAGGATTACAATCTATGGGCTTCGACATGGGTACTCCCGCAGCTTATCGACCTCATTCCGCAGCTCCGCAGCGACCCGCCAGTGTATCGGCAGATGAGCGGCAGCCAGACCGCCGCCCCAGACACCACCACCGACCAGGAGACGCCATGAGCAAGCCCCGGCTGACTGCAACGGTCCTCTCCGGCCTTTCGATGATGGCCGGACTCATCGAGGCGGGCGGATGCGGAGACGCGCTCGGCATCGAGGAATCGAACCTGGACAGGGAAGGGAAGAAGAATTGGAGGGAGATCGAGCGGGCGTGTGAGTGGATACGATCTATGCAAGCCGCCAAACGGACGGAGAAGGACACGCCATGACCGACGCCAACACCCCACGCCCCCCCAGCAGTTGGAATACAGCCCGGACCGACGCGGAGAACGCCTTACGCCCGGTCCTCGCCTCCATTCAGCCCAGGAAGACCCGTGCCGCTCTCGCATGGTTCGAGACGCAGCACACGCTCGACAGCTTTCTTCCTCGGAACATCTGGCCGGTGAAGTATCACCAGGTAGTGACCCGCGCCGCGCAACGCATCCTCCTAAAATCCGGCGCTCAGGTCCAGCTCGTCCTCGTCGCCACCCCAGACTACGCTCGTTGGCTTGGTGACCGAATCAACTCCGCCGCTCTCCGCGCCGAGTTTCTGGCCACCACTGTAGGAGCCGATTATGTCCCTCTCGTCTAACGACCACACCTTTTGCCGTACCTTGTTAAAGCTCACTATGGCCGACGTTCGCAAGGCCTACACCGTCGAGGAGATCACCCGCGCATGGGCGTGGGATAGCGGCATCGGAGGGCGCAGGACCTTCGAGTTCCATGGGCCGCAGGAGGAATACCTTTACAATCTCAATGCCGCCGATTGCAAGTGGAGCGCAGCCGCCGAGGGCTGGCGTCAGCTCCTCCAGAGGCGCGAGGAGCCGTCCGCCGATGCACACTAGCACTCTTCCCCCCGAGATCATCGAGCAGGCCCTGCGCGAAGCCACAGAAGAGCAATGGGCATCAGAGCGCGGACGCCGCAACGCGGCTTCCCGCATCTCTCTCGCGGGCGGACGGCCCAAGAAGATGCGGCCTTGCCCCTATTGCGGCGTGTCTTTCGGAGTACGCGCGCTTACGGCTCACAAACCTGTGTGCTCCCATCGGCCGAGCTAGACATTCCTGACTATGTACGATCGACAGCCATTCCACAGATCCGGCATAGACGTCACGGGCTATGGTGGGCTTCGAGGATGGCCGTCAGCACCGCCAGACGCTCACCCGCAGGCAATTCGCGGTAGTTCGCCGCCCACCGCGCCGCCTTTCGCTTAATGCGCTGTCTGTCCGTGAAGTTCTCCCCCGCGAAGGAAGCCCAATGCACATGAGACGGCGTGAAGTTGAACCACAGCTTCTCCGTCCGAGGACCCCCGCGCGTCATCACCTGAAACTCGCACGTCTTCCAGTCTGACAGCAGGGAATCGTACAGCTCCGAGGGATACCCCGACAGGATGACCTCCGCCGGGATACGGCGCAGCCGACCCAGCAGCTCCCCGTGTTGCGCGTCCGTCATTTCATGCCGGTATCGCTGACGGGAGGTGCGCGTCGAGTGCAGGTAAGGCGGATCGGCATAAACCAGAACACGACCCGCTGCGGCATAGTCGAAGCCGTCTAGGAAAGTCACCGCGTCTCCGCACACCTTCACCAGCCCCGAAGCGTCCGCAATACCCTCCAGAGCCTCGGAATCGAGGTCTACGGCGTAGGAGAGTGCAGCCGAGCCCTTGCGGTCGAGAATGACACCCGACCCCGCGTACAGGTCTATAAACGTGTCATGCGCGGGCATCAGTGCGATGATCGCCTGATATGCCCCGGACGCCGCTTTCGACCCCATATACCCCATGCTGGCCAGCATAGACGGGGGCGGCTATGTTGTCAACGCTCTACCTCACGGCCCAACACTTTCGCTAGTTCCGGCGCGATCTGACGCTCGACACTCGTCACGAGGTCACGGCCATACACCCCCGCCTCAGTCGTACCACCGCGGATATTCCCGATCTCTTTTCCTACGGTTGACGCCTCTACTCCCGCCAGGAGTTGATCGCGGGCGAGGTCCATATCGAGTCCAATCGCGTCGGCTCCCAGCTCCTTTCCAACCTCACTCATAGCGACCAAGCTCCAAACATGGAGTTGCTTCGTTTCAGCAGCGTCGAGCGCATTCCGCCTCTCAATTTCAGGTTTCAAATCAATCACTTCGGAATCGGGGTATGTCGGCAGAACAATGCCCTTGAGAGTCCTTACCCGTTCACTCTCAGGGTTTACGAAGTCCAGCTCCCCGTATTGCAAAGTTTGGCCCGCTCCCTCTGTCCACTCCACATGGCGGTGAAACGGCCTATCGTCTCCTACCCTTTTCGTCTCCCTGATTTCTACATCGACCTCGATACCCGCCAGCCGCTTTTCTGCCCATCTTTGTTCAAGGTTGTAGTATGTTCCGCCGCCTTGGTTCTGAGCATGATGTTGGAGGCTCAGGTTCGCGGGTGTCTCAGGCCCGCCGAATTGATGACCTATCAGATGCCCCGCGTCGTCACCCGTCCCGCGCGAGACCGCGCGTTGCGCCGCTAGGTCGCGGGGACCGGCGGAACCGGGCACCTGTAATTTGCCGGCCGCAAACTTCACCTCTGCCTCTGGCGTCGTCTTCGTCCAAAAGCGGAATCCATTCACAGTCTCGACATCTGGAAGGGAAGTGCCTTTATCCAGGTGTTCCCGAAGGTTTGCGGACTGGTAAGGCGTCCGCTCCAAAGCACGATCTATCCACGCAGGGATCTCCGGTGCAAGAAACGTCACATCCCGACCTTCAAATGACGCAACCAGTTCAGGCTTCGCCCTTTCAGCAGAATTGTCGTACACGGCGAGGATGTCTATGCCGCCGCCCAGCTCATCCATCGCACGAGGGAAGTTGCCGAGGCTTTCCGCCCGTATCTTGCGGATAGCCGCCTCAGATGCGCTGTGCCCGCCCAGGTCCGCGCGTTGCGCTACCCGGTCGATTGAGGTTGCGATGCTATTCGTGGAGACATAATTCAGTTCAACAACAAAACCCGCGTCGTGCGCTTGTTTCATTTGATCGAAGATGATGGGGAGGCGGAGCGACGATTCAACCGCAAAGTCGCTACCAGCAGCAATGTGATCGTTGATGAACTTCTCGTAGACAGGACCAACTTCTTGCCGAATCTCTAAAGGGATGCCCACATACGAGCCACCGTTCAACCGCGCGGCGTAGTCGTCTGGGTTGAAGTAGTCGCATCCGAATGATTGCTCTGGAAAGGCGCTCGTCTTCCCACTGCCGGGAGGACCAGCGACGACGTGCATCGTGGGCATCCTTTAGCCCCCGAAATCACGATCAGACCCCGGCAGCATATCCGCTGGCAAAGACGCCCGCAGACGCTTTCCGCTGGCATCAATAATGCCGAGCGCAACAGCCTTTTCATGGGAAGCCCGGATGCGTTTCTCGGCAAGAAGCTCCCGTTTAGCCTCACGCTCCGCCCGCGCCAGTCTGTATTCCGGGCTGATCGCTGAATTGCGACCAGGACGAACAACACTGGGATCATCCACCACCGCAAGCCCTGTCATCTCATTATTCATCGCCATCTCCCCTTGCCGTCCTAGCTCTATTCTAGTCTTTTGAGGTGCAAGCGCATCGACTGTCAGGAGGCTTTGTAGCTCACGGCGATGGGATATGTCGCGCTGATGAAGACCGCCGCGATCATGACATCCATCGTCCGTTGAGCACCTACAGTGTCGATTGAGTAGCAGCAGGCCGCAACCACCGCGCTTACAAAAGTGACTGACCGGCACACCATCAGCACCATCGAGTAGCGTTGCTCCCTGGGATCGGTACGGAGGGGGTGGTGTCTCCGACGCCAACGAATCGGATAGATGATTCCATACGCCAGAACCGCCAGAAACACGACGAGTGTCAACCACGGCGGCGCAAGGTGGAAAAAGGCTAAAGCCGCAAAGATAACCCCGCCCAGCATAAGCGACGCGCCAATGTTCTGCATCGCCGCCCTGCGCTGTACATCGTAGTCGGCAAGTTCAAAGTCGATATGCATAAACCCCTCCGGTTGGTGGAAATGATACGCCCGCGCCAAGACTAAGCCAGCGCACTTTCGACCTCGACACGAAATCGCTCGACATCGGCGTTATTGAACCCCGCTGCCACAATGTCCTCAGTCCCCCCCGATGATTCCACCGTGACCGTGCTTATCGCAAGTCCGGTCTCGACGGTGACACACGCGATCTTCGATAGCGGAATCGTGCGCTCCCAGCTGCGGAATAGCCCAGGTTTCACCAGGCTTACCTTATCGCCGAGGAAGTGCAGCTCCATCGGATAGAAGAAGCTCCCTCCGAGGAGACGATTCGCTTTGTAAACGCTTGCCATCCGAACCTCTATCGCCCCACTACTTCGTTGTTTGACCGGCTCCAGAGAGTGACGAATTCAGTCTCGAAACCCTTTGCCGCGCCCGCCGATGTCAAAAAGACCACATCGTTGTCCTGCTGCTTCTCACCGCTAAGAGACACGTTCGCCGACCCTGTACGCACTAGCCGTCCATCGACCTCGTAGGACTTGAGGTGCATCAGCACCTTATCCGCTTTGACGCGGACCTCCGCGCCCGCGCTCACAAGCCGAACCGCGCAGGTTTGGCGGCCACGAGACCGTTCGGCCTCTTCCGTGAATTGCTCCCTGTCCCGGTACACCCGAACCTTGACGCCGCGCTTCGCCGCATCTGCCAGGTCCCCGCACAACTCCCAGTCCGTCGTACTGTACAACGCGGCGTCGATAGAACGCTTCGCCGAACGGATGGCCTTCGCATCCTCACGTTCAAGATTGTGGGACGGCGAGTAAAAGACCTCATACGAGCTACTCCCCGGCTCAGCAAAGGTATCCGGTGCAACCGCCTGACGGATCGCCGCGACCGGCGACCCATGCACGACACTGTTGTGAACGAGAACCGCCCACGCTCCCAAGGCACCGAGCGCCAGAATCATCAGAACTATCGCGCCGTTACTCCTCATTCGCGCTCCGTGAGTCCATCCATTCCCGGCCCACGTCCAACGCTTCGGAGTACACAGCGGCGTCGTCATCAAGCTCTACAACCGGGAAGACGCCGCCCCCCATGAAGATTTCTTCTCCAGTCTCAGGATCGACGGAGATCAGATGAAGCCGCCAGCCGCCCCCGAGGTTTTCGGAGCGCGGCTCTATCTCGTAACGGTTCTGACTCATCGCGTTGCCTCCATGTTCAGCCGCAGCAAAGTCCGGTCGTACACTCGGCTCATCCCGTAGCAAATAAACGCTCCAATGAACGAGAACCCCAGATACATCACTTCAAAACGCTTGGAGCCGGGGAGAGCAATCAGGTAGACGACGCCCGCAGCCAGACTCAGAAGGAAGAATCCCCGGGCGATCATCAATAAGATGAGCACCGGCCCCCGCATCATATTCAGCAAGTGAAATCCCATTCGAGCTATCAGTCGCATACTCTCCGCCTCTCACGGCCTTCAGACCGAGTTATATCACCCTCTCTTAGAGGGTCAACCCCGACAGCAACACCGCGCCTAAGCCTCTATTCATTCAATCACCGTGCATGGCTGGTGCGGGGCCACAAGGCCCACGTCTTCATTCATAACCGCCGCGAAAAACAACCCAGCTACTACCGTCAGCACTAAGACTCTGCCGCGCCGGAGGACGAAAGCGACCGCTGCAGCGACGATACCGCTGACCAAACAAAGACTCAGAACCTTGTCAATGACGAACCTTGCCCAGGAACCAGCATAAGGTTTCAGAAGGCAGCCTGGAAAGGTGCGGAAACACCCGCAACTCGCGTCTGCGTTCGGATTCGTCCATGGCCAGTAAGAACTAATTACCAACCGTGCCACAACCATCCCTACCACCGCCAGCAACACTATAAGGAGAATTAGCCGCTCCCTACGCCTCGTCACCTCATTCCCTGCACCTTGCTCTGCTTCACCTTCGCTACGGCTGATTGCCCGTTCCATCGTTTCCCACCTTTCTTCTGCGGTTTAGCGGGCCAAAGTCCAATACCATCGAAGCAGCCGCCAGCGGCAAGAACAACGCCAACGCGAATGGTACATACAAGTCTGAAAGACACACCGCGCAGATGAAATGTCCCGATGCGGTGAAGATCGCCAGCCAGTCCACTACGCCGCCCCGGAAGAGAAACGAGATCGCTTGACTGATAGCGACAGCCGCGACAACATAGAAGACCGCTCTTAGGACATATCGCTCAAACCAGCCTTTCGCCCGTCGCGTCCCAAAGATGAAGCACACTCCGAAGAGAACCAACCTCGCAACGTAATCGCTGAAAGCCGACCCAGTGAGATGAACGGTGTGCAGCACGTTCACGATGCTCAGATGTGGCCCGAGGGGATACGTCGGATCGTTGAAAACTCCCGCCTGACGGCGGAGCGAGTGTGCCACACTCCCGAGTCCGATGATCTGAGGAACAACCGCCGTGAGCTGGTCGAGCACGACCGCTCCCGTAACCCACCACACGAACTGACGCGCCGCATTTCCGTCCGCCATCACTGAAATATCTCCAACGAGCCGGAGAAAGGCTCAGTTTCAGTGTCATTCCAGAACGAAGGCTGTTTGGCTATAAGTTGCAGCCTGTCAGCTTCGTTGATGTGCTTTTCCCATTTCGCCACCAGCTTTCCAGCCTGCTTTGCTCGACGCTGCGCCCGCTTGAGCATTCGCATTGCGTGTTCCCGGCTTCGTTCCGCGTTCGTCACTCGGAGTCTCCAGCACATCTCTCACCGCCAAGACGACTCGCTCCGCTAGGGGCGGTACACTGCTTTCCCGACGCCAGCGACCGCCTCTCAACGACCGTTTATGCCTGTTGTTTTGTGCCGAATACCTCTACGTCATAACCCGCATTCTTCAAAGATTCTCGAATCTGATGACAACCTTCTCTCATCTGAATTGCTTCTTCGGGACTCGTAGATAACAAGAGACATTCGTGGAATCCTATCCTCGTGACCATCTGGGCGAGACAGAGAGCTTCAAGCGGCGACAGCGCAACAACAACCGAAACGTTTCTTTCCAATTCATCGATGCCCACCCTCCCTTTCTTCAGTTTGACAACCATGGCCGCAGCCTCTTCCCGAGTCTTACCCTCGAAGTAGCCGCCTTCCTCGTCGCTCGAACCGTTCATGTTCTACCTCCTCTTATTCTCGAAAAAAGCGTGTCAATTTGGTTTCGCTATTCGTTTCACGAGCGACCGCTCGGTTTTCGGTGTTTAGCTTCTGATGAATGCGTTCCAGGATACCGATGCCATCGCGCAACGACAGGATTCCCTCATTTCGTTCAAAGGTTGCCCGAGCGTGTCCCTTCATTCCTGCACGTGGTTCATCAAGTAAATAGTGTTTGTACATCGAGATCAACCCATTGCACTGTCTCTCAATCTCGGACTCGTCGCCACCCGCAATAGCTACTCCGAACGCATCAAAGTCGTGAATGCTGTCAGATAGATACATTAGGTCTTCCGCTCCAGCTTTGTTTAACGGCTGGCTCTCGGGGGCGTAGGCGCTGTACATACGGATCGCAACTCCCACTCTGCCTGTGAAGCTCAGCAACTCGCCGAGTTCTTGAGTCAGATTCGCAACCATTTGGGCCTCTCAATTCCGCCTATCACAAACGACCGTTTGTGAGGTCTGTGACAGCTCACCGAATGCCTTGGGGCTACGAGCTGCCAAATGCATAAAATCCCGGCCTCACAATCAATATACTACAACCACCCGTTTGTGGTACGTTTACTTTATGAATATCGGTTATGCGCGTGTCTCCACCGGCGACCAACATACCGAAGCACAGTTGCCCGCCCTGAAAGAGGCAAACTGTAAGCGTATCTACCAGGAAGACGCTAGCGGACGCGACATGGCTCGACCCGAGCTGGAGAAATGCCTAGAGCGTTTGGAGCCGGGGGACACTCTGGTTATCTGGAGACTTGACCGTCTCGGACGGTCCATCCGCGACCTTTTAGAGATCATCGACCGAATCAGCAAAGCTGGCATCCACTTCCGTTCTCTTACTGAAAGCTTTGACACCACGACAGCCGCAGGGCGACTCATCTTTCACTTCTTTGCTGCGCTCACTCAGTTCGAGCTTGAAGTCAACCGTGAACGAACCATGATTGGACTCTCTCACGCCCGCGCCCGAGGCCGTCTCGGAGGACGTAAACCTAAATTGTCCGCTCAACAGGCACGTCAGGTGAGACTTCTATGGGCCGACAAAAGCACCACAAAGAAGGAAATCGCGGCGCAGTACAACGTCTCCGTGGGAACCATCGACCGCATTGTTCGGCCTAAAAGTCTAAAGCTTTAAGAAGGACTCGTGCGCCGGCAGAATCGGCGCACTCACAAACAGCGACATATCACCCAGAAGTGGAGCCGTAACCGTGAACTTGATGATCGTCGAAAGTCCCAACAAGGTGAAAAAGATCAAGGCTATTCTAGGCAAAGACTGGGACGTTGCCGCTAGCGTGGGCCACATCCGCGCATTACCGGTCAAAGGCTTCGTGCCCGCCGCCCCCGACTATGCTCCGCAGTACGAGTTCAGCGACCGAGGGCACGATGTGGTCGAAAAGCTGAAGCCCCGAGCAGCCAGGGCTTCAGTCGTCTTTCTGGCCACCGATCCCGACCGTGAAGGTGAAGCGATCGCATGGCATCTGAAAGAAGCACTCAGTCTCCGCAGCTATCAACGCGTCACCTTCGATGCGATCACCGAGACTGTCATCCGAAAGGCGCTCACAACTCCACGGCAGCTCGACATGAATCTTGTTCACGCCCAAGAAGCACGTCAGAATGCCGACCGGCTTATCGGATACAAGCTCTCGCCGGTCCTTTCCCGGCAGACTGGCATCGCTGGATTGAGCGCAGGGCGAGTCCAGACGCCCGCCGTCCGCCTAGTGGTGGACCGTCAGCGCGAGATAGACACGTTCCGCGTCACCAAACACTTCGGCGCGGAAGCCACCTTTGAGGATGGGAAGTGGCGGGCGCAATGGGACACCGCGCCCTTTCTTAAAGACCATGACAAGTACATCCTCGACCCGGCTCTCGCTCAACAAGCAGCGTTGTGCGTCAAGTTCATCGTGATTGACGCTGCAACAAAAGTCGCGTTTCAGGCCCCCCCGCCGCCCTTCACAACAGCGACTCTTCTACAGGCCGCCAGCGTCACGCTTAACCTCAAACCAGATCAAACAGCCGAACTCGCCCAGCAGCTCTTCGCCCAAGGCCTCATCACCTATCACCGTACAGATAGCCAGAACTTCGCGCCAGAAGCTCTGGCCGACATTCGCACCTTTGCCACCACAAACCTTTGGCCGTTACCGCCGAGGCCCCGCACATGGAAGTCCAACGAGTCGGCTCAGGAGGCGCACGAAGCCATACGGCCAACTCACTTACAGGAGAGGGAAGCGGGAGAGGACGACGCACAACGACAGCTCTACGCGCTCATCTGGAAACGGGCCATCGCTTCTCAGCTTGCCGACGCCCAGTACAGCGTCAACACCCTTCGACTTGAATCCCTAGGCCAGCCCAAGCCGTTCCTCTATAAGGCAAACGGGCGCACACTTACCAGCCCCGGTTGGCGCACACTTACCGAGACCGACACGACAGAGGAAGCAGACCAGCCGTCCAACGAAGGAGACGACAACGGCAGCGTTCCCGCGCTCCCGCGCGGGGCCACGCTCACCGCCACCGGCACCCGCGTCCTAAACCGACAAACCAAGCCACCCAGCGGCTACACACAGGCCAGCCTCATCAAGAAGTTGGAAAGCGAAGGGATCGGCAGGCCGTCCACATATCCAACAATCCTTAAAACGATCATCACGCGGGGTTACCTCAATGATGCGAAGAAGATCCTTGCACCAACGGAGGTCGCGAAGCTCCTCATCGACTCGCTCACAGGCAAGTTTGCTTTCGTCGAGTACGACTATACCCGCGCCCTTGAGGAGGACTTAGACCACATCGCGCAAGGCACGACCGGCTATGTCGCAGTCGTCTCGTCTCTCGACAACAAACTCCGCACCGAGCTTGGAGAACTCCGCATACAGCCACAGCCGACGATGGCGGGCCACCGGACCACCGGCGGCAGCGAAACCCCGGGCACGTCCATCCCGTGCCCCAAGTGTAAAAAGGGCCAGCTACGCATTCCGAATGGGAAGGACTTCTATAGCTGTACCCAGTACCGTGAGGGATGCGCGTTCACCGTCAACAGCAGTATCGCCAAGAAGAAGCTCACTGAAAAGCAGGTCGAGACCCTTTGCGTGAAAGGCGAGACCGGCGTGATCAAAGGCTTCATCAGCAGTCAGGGAAAGCCTTTTGACGCCATCCTTCTTTGCAGTGCAGAGACCGATTGGAGAACCAAGTTCCGTTTCCCGGCCAAATAACCTGCAAAGCCATTACCCTAACTCTGTGAAGGTGGCATGATGATCAAGAGAGCAACCAAGATGGCTCGGCACAACCGGCGCACCGCCAACCTCTTCCCAGAGATGGCGACACCACTCGACAAACGCATGGCACTTCGTCAAGACATTATCGACTATCCCGCGCAGGATATAGGAAGCATGGGGCACATCGCCAGGCTGCTAGCGCAGTTCGGATTACCCCACAGCGATCCAGGCCCCGACACATCCGTCTACAGCCGCGAGAATGGCGACCTCAGCTTCCGAATCACCTCTCACGTTTCAGACGGGGGTATTCCGTGGGGCGTCCTTCCCAGATTGCTTCTTGCCTACGTCAGCAGCCAGGCGTGTTTGACAAAAAACCCCACCATTCATCTCGGCCAAAATCTCAGCAGCTTCCTGCGCGACGAGCTCGGCATGAGCGTAACAGGAGGCAAGAACGGAACCATTACGCGAGTTAAGGAGCAAGCGTACAGGCTTTTCACGTCTCACATCTCCATCGTTCGCAAAAAGGAAACCACCGTGGATTCTGTTAAAGGAACCCGCAAGATGGTAGGAATGATGCAGATCGCTAAGTCCATCGATATGTGGGAACCCCATACCGATAAAAGCCCCGATGAGCTTTGGCAGTCCACGGTGGTTTTAGACCCGACTTTCTATCAAGCAACGGTAACCGCCGCTGTCCCGATTGACTGGCGGATCGTCAACGGCATCCAGAACTCAGCTCTCGCGCTGGACCTCTACTTTTGGCTCACTTATCGCATGAAGACCGTTCAGCATAAAACGCCTATCAGCTTCTTTGGGGAAAACAGCGTACACGAGCAGCTCGGCGGCGGGTATGCAGCCACGCCGAGTGGCCGTTATGCCTTCAAAAAACAGGTGATGCAACAGATTGAAGAGATTCGTTTTTACTGGCCAGAGTTGCGCGTCCATCCAAGCGAAGACGGCAAAGAACTTCACCTCTTCCCCAGCCCGACAAGTGTTTCAAGCCTTCGCTGACCGACCAAACGGGTTACGCATAAATTGTCGATGTCTGCAGCCCCCCGGATCGGGAGCATTACGGTCGCCCCCCGACCGGTTCCGGCTCTTACGCATAAATTGTCGATGAGCGATCCGCTGATCCGACGTTCGCACGACGATCCCACGCTCCCAGCTCCGCTACGCATAAATTGTCGATGCAAACACCCACCGTATTGCACAAAAGCCTGTGCAATAAGACGTTTTCCACGCATAAGCTGTCGATGCTTTTACGCATAACTTGTCGATCCGGGGTCGCAAAGTTACGCATAGATTGTCGATAGGGGGCGGTTTTCCACGCATAGATTATCGACAGAACGCCACTAACCCTTTCTTTATCTGCGGCTTACAGGACCCCCTGTAGTTAAGGAACCTGTAGTTCGTACTTCCTATAGTAGGGGCCTGTAGTCGGCAACGCCAAGGCTGTGCATCAGTGCAAACAGGAAAACGCAAATCCCCCTACAACCTATTTGAGGATGGAAAGACGAATACGTTTGAGGATGGAAAGGCTACCTTATGAGGGTGGTGATGGGTCTGGCAGTAGTGGCTAAAGTCGTAGAGCATAAGCAGATCGAACAGAACGGCCAGTACACGCTCACACCGTATGTTGCCGCACCGTCAGTACCCCCGAATCGCTCTACGGCGTCCCTACAGCCTTCGGCATCCACAACTTACGCGCTGTTCACCAACATCACCGGTCCATTGTTTCGCACGTTACCGACGAGCGGGTTGCAGGCTGCGCTTTTCATCATCTCCGACGAATGGGCGACTCAGGGACAGGTACGATCCCGCTCAGAAACGGGACATCATGCGCCCCGGTGTCGGGATTTTCTTTCGGCCGACAGAGACAACCGCGTCTATGCCGCCGGTCCAACTCAAGCAACGAAGATCTCGAATAGACAGGTTCGGCTAGGCGCGGCCATAATCATCCCGACTGTGAGTCAAAGCAGGCCATGGAAATGACGACACTATGCAAAGCCTGGAAAACAATGAGACCGTTTCCCACCCTTCGCACAGCCCTTGGAAGACGCCGATGAAGCCAGCGTCTCCCACATTCCCACCGCCACGACGCCGAGTTATCTCTCTCGAATCAAAAACGAGCAACCCCCGAAGTGGGCCATGCAAATGCCGCTCACGCTTGGACGACGCCGATGGTGCCAGCGTCTCCCACATTCCCACCGCCCAGGAGAAGCCTACGAGCACGGGCCTTGCCAGCCTTAGACCCTCGCATGACAATGGTACATATGTCCCGCTTTGCGCAACCCCGACCAGGAGGAATCCGTTGAGATCGAAGCCTCATCTCCCCATCGCTGCAGCTCTATACGCGGCCTGCCTCAGCTCTCCAGCAGCCATCATCGCCCAGGCTCAGACCGTGCCGTCCGACGCACAGATCGTGGCGTCCGTCACTTCGGCACTCAGCACCGAGCGGGCCTTGCAGGGGCAGAATATTGTCCCTACCTCGTCTCACGGCGTTCTTACCCTCTCTGGCACCGTCAGCAGCGAAGCGGCCAAGGTTTTAGCATCCATCGAAGCCGGCCAGGTGTCCGGTGTCAAGTCAGTCCTCAACAACCTCATCATTGGCGGGTCGCCGACCACGAGTGCGACAGCAGCACCCCACCAGAGTGCAACCACCGAGAAGAGCGTTACGTTGCCAGCCGAGACCTTGCTCCCCATTCGGATCACGAAAACTCTCACGAGTCAGAATGCGAAGACCGATGACAAGTTCTACGGCCTCGTCACCAACAACGTCTTTCAACAGGGTGTCATCGTGATTCCGGCTGGCACGTCTGTTTTAGGGCGCGTGGTCGAGAGCAAGCCCGCGCCAAGGCTTCTCGGCTTCCCTCTCCTCTCGATTGAGCTGCTAGCCATTCAGCTTCCTAAGCAGGACGGCTCCGCTATCGACCAGGCCTTACACACCACCGTTCTTTCAAGCAGAGGCACCGCAGGTGGACAGGGATCTTCACCCGGCATAGACGGGATGGGAGGACTGGGCGTAACCGGCCCGCCCAACCGACCGAACATCAACATTGTCATCCGAGAGGCCAGCCAGATACGCTTTCACACGTCAGCTCCGCTTCCAATCACGGTTTACATGAAAAACGGCATCCAGCTCACCCTTCCCCCAACACCAGGCCCCGCCGCCGTCCCCACACAGAGCACCCCGAACTCTATTCCGCCTGTTTCTTAGCGGTTGAGCTTGAAGGGGCAAAGCGTATCGATTGTGGCACTCGATCGCACATAGTCGGATACAACCATGCCGGACCACGCGAAGGCCCCATCAGGGCCTTCTCATGGCGTTTGGACTCGTCATCAACGAGTCCCGTTCATCCTTCCACCCTTTGGGACTGCGCTTTGCTTTGTAACAAAGGATGATGGCATTCACCAGCGCATTCACGGAGCAGTCACGACGCTTCGCTTCCTCTCGCAGGAGGGCTTTGTGGTGAGACTCAATCGAGACCGCCGTTTGCTCCACTGTTGTCCGCATCCAGTGGGTACGAAGGTTTACGACTTCCAGTTTATCGAACCGACACGCCTCGATTGCCTCAGCTAGCCGGTTCGTCAACATCCCACGTTTAGCGGAGGCGGTCTCTCTCAAGAAATGATCCGCCTCCGGTGTCAGTCGGAAAATGATTCGCACGTTGCTCCGTCTTCTTCGTTATCGGCCCCCAGGTGCGTAGGGTTCTGCAAACGCAATGTCCCTATCGACTCGGATATTAAACCTGTACCCGACTGAGATTTTTATAGTCGGTTGAATGTTGAGATTTCGATTCGTGATGCCGATTCCAAGCTCCCCGAGTTGCTGTCCGAGAGCCTGAGTGACCGTTTGTTGCGTGGTAAGTACGCCTGTTTGGTTCTGGTTCTGCGTCAGTTCAATGCCCGCTGAAAATGCACTTGTGAGTATCGCAAATCCTACCAGCCTTGCATAGTGATTATCGACCTTATCCCGAAAACCGGATTGTCCCCTTGCGTCGAGTCCCATCATACCTTCGAGGTTGATGGAGGTGCCGTCTGGATAGATCAACCGCGTCCAGATCACCTGTACTCCCGTTTGCCCATATGCGACCCGATGATTGTACGTCCCAATGACGTGCGAACCTTGCGGAATCAGCAGGTAGTGCCCTGTTGCCGTATCGTATACGTTCTCCCTAACGATCCCCCTAATCTCGCCGGGAAGATCAGAGTTGACGGCTTGGTCGAGCGTTGCCGGAATGTCCCAGCCCGCCTTGATTTCAAATGGGGTCAATGCGCTGACGCGGGTTTCGTTCAGGTAGACGCTCTCGCGTTTCCCTTTCGCTTTCGTGATGAAGTCACCTTTGTTCCCTTGCAGGTTTTGATCGTCCGACTGACCGGCCCCGCCAAGACCGCCAGCGCCCGCTTGCAGCCCCGCCAACGCCCCAGCGCCGGGAGAACCCTGCATCCCGCCCGAGGCGGATCGCATCAATGCGTCGGTCAGTGAACCGACTACGCTTCCCGGTCCTGAGCCACCGCCCAACCCGCCCGTGGAACTACCGCCAGCCTTTGCCGCCATCGGTGCCTTCATAGCCAGTTGCTCGGCGGTATAAGCGTCCTCAGCCGCCTGTTGGCTTGGCGTTAGAACGCGAGGTCCGGTGGGTGGAGCAGCACCGCCCTGAACACCGTTCGTCCTTACGCCGTTCGCGCCCATGCTCCCTACAGTGCCAGGTTGAACCACTCCACCCCGAGGCACGACCTTCATCGGGGGCACGTTCAGATCGTCTCCCACGTCGCCTGTACCCGTTCCGTTGGTTGCAGGAGAGCCAGGGACGCCCGCCGCGCCATCCTTGGATTGCTTGGCTTGCTCTTCCATCTTCGCGCTCATCTGCGGCCCCAGAGCCGCGGCTGATTGCGTAGGGCGGGGCTTCGACGAACCCGTAGGAGCGACGCCTTTATGGGTCGCAATCGCCAAAGCAATAATCATCAACAGGACGAAACCGCCAAGAGCTACGAAGAGGCCAATACTCTTCTTAACCCGGACCGCGCCTTGAGGCTTTGGGTGCAAATCCATGCCAGCGGGAGCAGCGACCTTTCCGCGACTCGTAGCCTTGCCGGTCTGTTCCTCTTCCTCGTCTTCATCTTCGTCATCGGAGGTATCATCAACTTCCATGCCGCGCACGGGCAGCGGGGCTTTCGGATGGAGTTCGTTGTCCTTTTCGTCAGCCATTATTTCCCTCCCGACACCGACGTTTCACGCCGGATTTCTACCTTGTCTGCTTTCTTGCCAACGCCGAGCAGCAGCGCGGCGCGGTCGAACAGACGATCCACGATGTAGATATTGTCTTTCACGCGGTAATTGACAATTTCCTGACCCTTTTCACCCTTGACGTTCACCGCTTCGATGATGAGCGCGGGCAGCTCACGATGCAGCGTGGCGTCAGGCATGGTGATGTACGTCTTTACTCCGTCGTCACAGATGCGAACCGGCCGGATCGACTCGCTCCCCCCGGTGATGCTGTACCGAAAGTTCAGGTGATCGAGCGCGTCGCCGGCAAGAGGAACCACAACCATGCGGGCCTGGGCTTGCTCCGTCCGCTGCTGCTGTTCGGCAAGATACTGCTTCCAGTGCCGGTCTTCGTCGTCTTTGTAGGTGAACGCTGTCCGAGCGATATATTCGGATTGTTTCGAGACCAGTCGCACATAGTACGTCCGTTTGTTCGTCGTGACCACCAGGTTCGTATCGAGGCCGACCGCATGAGCCTTGATGACGATGATCGGCGTTAGGTTCTCACCTGTACCTGACGATGCCGGGGCAATCTCCCAACGCGTTGAATCGCCAATCTCCGGCTCCCCCATGATCTTTTCCCCAGGCTCCAGCTCCATCGTGCAGACCCGCAGCGGAGCGCACACGATGGTAGGCAGGCCAACGCCATAGGTGAATAGAATTCGGCCATCTTTCCCCGGCGTAGATAGCACCGGCTCCGCTATGGCTTGTTGCCCTTGCGCTAGCGCGGTTTGGGCAGCGGCGGACAGCGGCACTTCCCTCTCTAGCATGATTGGGTGACCCAGCGATGCGCGGTTTGCCTGAGGAGAAGAAACACGTCGACCAGCTACGGCAGAGACCGATGGCACCGCATATTCGGAGTTGTCCCCGAGCATCTTTTGAGCTGCCTCGAATGGATACTTCTCTGTATCAAGCACATCGGTTGAATACTTCTGCTTTGGAGTCCCCGCCGCAGGCTTTGCGTTCTGAGGAGCCAGGAACGCCGGTGAAGATCCCGGCTGCTGTGCGCTCGACACAAACACCCCGACCGTGAACATCGCAAACACTAATCCTTTTCGCATCGTCCAGCTCCTATAGAACCTTGTTCCAGTTGAACTCCGTTACATAAATGCCAAGCGGATTCGTGCGAATCGTGGCCTCATCTTTGGGTGGGCTGACCACGTAGGTAAACACGCCCTTCCATTCCTGTTTCGCTTGCATGACTCCCGTGTGATCGCGCGTCGTTTCGAGCCACGTCATTTCATACGAGGACGTGCTAATCGGAGTGATCGCGTGAACGTCAATCGTGACCGTCATCGTCTGGCCGCGCATGAATGGGGAGTCTGACTGGTAGAACTCGCTGATGACAGCGAACGCAGCCGACCCATTCCCGACGCCCGCGTACACTGCATCTACGTTGTGCCTCTGGGCGTAGGAATCCGACGTGACGTTCCGGGCGTTCGTCAGCCATTCGATCAGCGTCGCCCGCACGATTCTTTGATCGACGGCTGAGGCTTGTAACGCCGGACCTTCCCCAACGATTCGGCCCAGGTTGTCTACCGCAACGACGAAGGGCACGACGCGCGACCTTGCCGCTTGAGCGATCATTCCTAGAACCAACAAAAAGCAGATGGCCGATACCGCGAAAGCCATCGCTCTCCAGTTCCGCGCCCGCGTGATGAGGCCACCGTATCGTTCATCCCACTCATGACGGGCAGCTAAATAGCCTTCCTGTGCGACCCTCTCAGCGGGTGATGTCACCCGGATTGAGCCGCTGGATTTACTCTTATCTGTCTTTGGCATCTAGTTTCCCTTTCGCGTTATTCAGAGGCGTGGCCGATATTCAGGCCCGCTCCTGAGATGGTTGGACCTTCCGGCGCACGTCCAATCGTTGCGTCGATTCCCTGCTTAATCTTGGAGGCAAGTTTCTCCACGTCCACCCCCGCTCCGTTCGCCTTTCGCGCCGCCGCAAGCTCGGCAGCGGGCGGGGGTGGTTGTGCAACGGTCCTTTCACCGCCAGCCGAGCTGCCACTGCTGCCCGAAGAAGATGAAGTCCCGTTGCTGCTACCAGCCCCGCTAGAGGAGCCATTCGTGGAAGCCATGGCGGAGGCCGGTGGCGGAGGCTGCGTTGCGACACCTGTACTACCGCCGGCTCCAGACGTACCCGCACCAGAGATATTGGCGGCACTGCCCGCCGATGTTCCCGAAGCCGAAGCTGCGGATGACGCACTGCCAAACCCCGCAGCTCCACCGGCTCCTGTCACAGCCGCCCCACCAGATGAGGTCGCACCAGCGATAGTGCCCGCAGCTCCCGCCCCCAGTGATCCAGCCGCGCCCGCTGCCCCAGCAGCGTTTGCCGCACCCGTAACAGCAGCAGCACCGGCAGCAGCAGGTGCTCCTACCCCGGTCGCAGCGAGGACGGCGGACGCGGCGGCTATTCCAGCCGTCGCACCCGCTGCAGCAAAGCCGAAGGCATCCCCTCCACTGACCGAGAGCGTTCCCCCGATCACATTACCGGCGATTTTCGGAACAATCCAGCAAATGATCGCGTAGATTACCACCTGGCCCGCGATTGTAAACACCGCAACAATGGTGAATGCCGTTGGGTTTGCGGGATCAGTAGCTAGCGTCACTGCAGCGATCCACTGAGTGGCAAAGAGCTGACCAACACCTATCACCAAGTAGAGCACCATCAGACGAGCGCCTACGCTGATTACAAGGCTGATATACCTCTCAGTGTAATTAGAGGTCCATCGCGACCCTCCAAACCCAAGAAAGATGTAGCCCGCGCCTAACACCAGGTACGATTCCACCATAGCCATAATGAAATGAATCGTTATAACCAAGTAGCAAGCTACAATGGCGATTCCAGCGACAAGCAACGCCATACCGCCAATAATTCCAGACACGGGGTTAGTCAGAAGGCTTGTGTTTGTAGCGGCAGCATTCCACATCTGACCCGCTATGGCAAAACCTTGAGTGAAGATTGCCGATGGGTCCATGGGAACCGGCATACCGGACGCAGCTCCACCGATTTGTACAAAGCTCTGGATAATCGCCGGGAACCAGGTTGGCGCGAATGCGAGAAGGGCCCAGAAGATGCCAATCGTCATCAGCTTCTTTATGATAGCTGCGACGACACCCTGCACATCCTGCTTTTCAAGGGCCACGGTAATGCAGGTCCACGCAAAATCCACCGCTGCTAGGAGCTTGAACAAACGAATCGCATAGGGCGCAATTGCGTTCTGCCAGTTCGTCTGTGCGGTCGCATACTGCCCAAGCATCGTCGTTGGGTCTGTCTGTCCCACCGCAGGCACAGCCGAGAACACCAGGGCGATAAAGCCCGCCAGCACAACCAGTGAGGTTCTGCTGAAATGACGCTCCGGCGTTTTATCTCGCACTGGCAACCTTCCCAGGCTCGAAAGGCACAAACTTATAAGGTTTGCAGCCGTTCCATGAGCAGGCGGCAACAACAGCAGTGCAGACTTTACCCTCGTTCTGATTCTTCCACAAGGTATTTGCGGACTTCTCGGCCACCCGGCATTCATCGTAAAGGTGACCCTTGAAGTTCTCAGGCTGCCGGACAAACCAAGGCGTAATTGACTGAGCATCAGCGGCAGATATATCACCTGACCCCGCAGCTTCAACCTCCAGCACAATCGGTGAGGACACTGGCGGAAGAGCAGAAGCAGGAGATGCGGAGTCAGAAGAAGGGGTGGTGTGACAACCAGCCACACCACCTACAACAATCGCCATTAGCATGAACGAGCAGAACTTCATAACGAGTTACCTCTGTAAGGCTTCCCTACCGTGGAGTCATAGGCGCCACAGCCGCCGCCGGAGCAGCCGTCTGTGTTCCCGCAGAAGCCGGACCCATGCCGCTGTTACCGCCCTGTAGCTGGAAAAATCCTGTTGCATCAGCCGCAGCAGATGCAGCAATCTGCGTCTGTGCGGCCTGGAATGCACCTTTAGACTGCATATCCGCCATCATTAGCTGACGGAGCTTCATTAGTTGGTCGATCTGTTCGGCGGCAACTTGATTACCAACCTGCACCGCCTTGAGCTGCCCATCCGACGATTGGGACATTGAGGTGAGCTGATTTAGAAGTGCTTGCTCACTTCCAAGCTGGGATGACTGGAGGTTCGCAGCACCCAGCGCGTGTTGTGTCGTGTCGAGACTCGTCTTCTGCCAGTTCTTGTAATTGATCGTGAAGTTTTGAGAAGGGTGATAACCGAACCCAGCAAACTTCGCGGTAAATTGCTGATCGAGGTTGGCCATGTTATAGGCCAACGCAGAGCCGCCCTGAACTACGTGCTGCAGTCCGATCAAGTCCGTAGCGACAGGCCCGAAGAGTTGGGTGCCGATGATCGTCCCATCCTTGATCTGACGCTCATACTGATTGATTTGCGTGAGATACTGCTGGCCCTGCTGGATATAACCTTCCAGAAGCGCGATATTGTTAAGAATCTGTGTCGGCTCCGTTGCGGCGATGAACGCCGTCGCATCGGCCCTTTGGGGGATGCCGAGGCTGATGCAAAACACACCCGCCGCCGTCAGTCCGGCGATGAATCGTTGATTTCTCATAGCTTTATTCCCTTTCTGTTGTTTGCGGTTGGAGTATTTCGAGAGTCCGGCTCCGAAGAACCTCTGCCCATTGGGACATCACCACGTCCCCGGAAGCACCGGCCCGGACCCGCAGCCATTGCTCGACCCACAACGGATCGTCCCGGTATGACGCCATCATGCTTTCCGCCGCCTTGCGATCCTCGACAGAAGACACACCTACGAAGGATAGGGCGACGCGGCCCAGTCCTAACCCAACCAACCTTCGACCGAGCGGCGAGGATATGTAGTATTGCCTCTTTGGAATGGCCGTTTGGATGATGGAGATTTCTTTCGCGTTGAGGCCGAGCTGCTTGTAGAAGTCGCGCGAGTTGACATTACCGGCCTCTGCATTGGGCAGCAGGATCTTCGTGGGGCATGATTCGAGCACGACATCCCGGATCGGCGAGTTGATTACGTCAGAAATGCTCTGCGTCGCCATCACGACGCAGGCGTTCTTTCGCCGCATTGTTTTGAGCCAATCCCTCACTTTGTTGCGGAACAGCTCATGCTTGAGGTACACCCACGCCTCATCGAGGATGACCAGTGTTGGAGTCCCGTCGAGACGCTTCTCAATTTGGCGGAACAGATACAGCAGCACAGCGACCAGGCCACGGCTATTTCCGCCATCCCCGGACCCCATGAGGTTCTCCATTTCAAAAACGGTGAAATGCGTCGTCCGCAGCGAGTCTGTCTGAGCGTCCAGAAGCTCCCCCATCGGACCATCGAGCGTATATCCGCAGAGTGCATCGCGGACTTCGGTGTTTTGTACAGAGGCCAGGAACTCTGTCAATGAGCGGTGGTCGCGTGAGATGGCGAGAGACTTGATGCCATCGGCAATCGCTCTCCGGTGAGCGGGTGTGATCGGATTCAACCCACCCAGAACGCACAGCGATTCGATCCAGTCATTCGCCCAGGCGATGTCGCCCGGATCGTCTATATCCTTGAGCGGACAAAACGCAAGAGACGATTCATCGCCGCCGAGGTCGTAGAACTCACCCCCGGCTGCTTTGTTGAGCACGTACATCGACTTGCCCTTATCGAAACAGAACACCTTGGCATTGGGATAACGGAACCACTGTGCTGTTATCAGTCCCAGCAGCGTACTTTTACCGGCCCCTGTAGGCCCGAGGATCAACGTGTGGCCGACATCTGACACATGGAGGTTCAGACGAAAAGGCGTCGCGCCTAGGCTCGTTGCCAGCAACAGCGGTGGGCTTCCTTGAGGCATGAGCGCGGATGGGTTGTGACGCTCACCGGTCCATACAGCCGCAATGGGCAAGGAGTCCGCCAGGTTGATGGTATGAACGAGAAAACGGCGCAGATTGCGGTATCCATCTCCAGGCAGTGAACCACGCCACGCCTCGACTGCATTCACAGTCTCGACGCGTGGCGCATAGCCCGCGTTTTTAATTACCTTGACCACTGAAGCCACGTTCTCTTCGAGGCGGTCAATGTCCTCATCCATCAGGATGACGTTCGACGTATACATGGCGAATTGCACATCCCCGGCGCTGGCAACACTCATCGCCGCCTCTGAATCGTTCGCCATTTCAAGAGCAAAATGGTTAATCGTCCCATTCGGACGATTCCACAGTTGATCCATAAAGCCACGTACCTTGCCACGCCACCGCTTGTGCTTCTTTTCAAGCACGCTTCGGGCAACTTCCGCGTCGTACATCTGAGCCCGGCTATTCCAGCGATACTCAAACGGCAGTGTGTCCATCGCCGCGAGTATTCCTGGAACGCTATTCATCGGGAAGCCATCGATTGCGATCACCCGGAGATGGCGATTGCCCATCTTCGGTTCCATCCCCGCAACGAAGTCCTCAGCTCCGATGTAATCGTGGAGGTAGACGGGAATCGCAGGCAGCGCGAATTTATAATCGAGACCGGTCACACATCGTCGGACATAGCGCAGCAGAGTATCGAAGTTGTGAACATATCCAAACTCATCAGCCAGCTCGATTCGTCCCAGACGCCGCGCTGGGAACATCGAGCAAAAGATGTCTCCAAACTGTGCGACCTTAGCTTTGTAGTAGTCGAGAACCCGCGAAGCTATATCTACCTGCGTCTTCTCGCTGCCTTCAAAAAGGAACCCCTTAAGGGCTTCCTCCTTCTGCATGGGCGGCAGATAGGTAAGCGTCATGAAGTATTCGCTCTCGAAATGGGTCCCCTCGACTGTGAACTGTTGACGGCGTTCCATGTCGATCAATCGCGTCACAGGATCAGGGAATGAACCCCCATCGGGGTAATCGGGCGCGAAGCTCCGAATGGCGTCGCAGTGCACCATCCACCCAGAACCGAGTTTCAGAATGCCGTTGAGACGCGCACTAATCGAAGCCATTTCCTCATACGTCGCCGCCGCGAGGTCAGGCCCACGATACGACCAGGCCGACATGAGGCTCCCATCCTGATTGAGCAGGATGCCGTCTTCCACCATCGATGCGTACATCAGCAAGTCCGGCAAACCTTCCGCCCTCTCCCGATGTTCAGTGATTTTCATGCGTATGCCCCTTTTGTGTCCCTACTGTGTCTGTGCCGTGGCCGGGTAATGTTCGTGGCGTGTCCTTTACTGCTATAACTGCCAGCTTTTCGGAGTTCCGGTCGCCTCACGATGAAGCCCGGACTTCGCCGGGTAGAACGTCTTATACCGGATGTGACGGAGATACACTTGCCGCATCATCGGATCAGCTTTACCCAACCTCGACAGCCCAGCGGCGCACACGACCCAGACTGCGATACCCAACGGAATGCCCCACAGCTTGCCGATCGAGAAGATCAGGATCGCAGCGAACAAGGCCGACAGCAGCACCAATTCCCTATCGCCCCCCATGAGCAGATTCGGCCTGTTAGCCGATTGGTGAAACTTAATCTCGCGTGGACGTTCCAATTCCATAAAGCTCCCTAAATCAGCGCCCCGGTGAAGTTGTAGAAGATGTTCATCAGCGAAACCGCGCTGATGAGAAACGCCACGACCATCACGACGTAAATCGCCCGTTTCGCAAAGTCTGTCATCTCGCCCCCGAAGACCAGAGCGCATCCCGTGACCGCGAGACCCATGATCGCCACACTGAGGGCGACGGGACCCGTGATCGACTGTGCCACCGTTTGCAACGGAGTATCCCATGGCATCGCCCCAAGGCCGCCCCCCGTCACCGTAGAGGTAGCCCCAGCCTGAGCTGAGAGGAGAGCAAGCATGACCACCAGCGGCCCACTACGGCCACGTCCGACCGACAATCGACTCCGGTAATTCATGCCGCTCCCCTCAATCTCGAAACACTCACAGGCGAAGCCCAACGAAAAGCCGGTTAGATTGTTGCGCCGGTGAAGTTGAACAGCGTGTTCATGAACGCAGTGCCGCCGACCAGAAACGCAATCGCCATCACGACGTACAAGGCCCGCTTTGCGAAATCGGTCAGCTCACCACCAAACACCAAGACCATGCCCGTGACCGCCAACGCCACAACGGCGACTCCGAGAGCCACCGGGCCGGTAAGTGACTGCGCCACGGTCTGGATCGGCGCGTCCCAGGGAAGTGCGCCGCCGCCGCCGCCTGTCATGGTTGAGGTTGCCGACGCCTGTAGCGTTGCGAGTGCTCCAGCGAACATCGCAACGAACAGATTCCGTTGAGACTGAGACCGACGTACTGCCAAGATATTGCTCTTCATGTTTCCCATCTCCTTACCACGGTTGGAATCGTTAGATTCGTTGGTATTCATACCGGCCACTCTCATAGCCAGTGACGACAATCAGTTCTTTCACCTTCCGCCCCGCCTTGAGTGACGAGTCTCCGTCGATGAAGACCACAACGTCTACGGCCTCCGCGATGAGCTTTTGTTGCGGCGAGCTTGTAGCCTCAGCCACCAAACCTTCCAGGCGTATTAAGCCCGCCACGGCGTCGTTCGCATGGACCGTAGCCAAACCGCCGGGATGCCCCGTGTTCCATGCTTTTAAGAGCGACAAGGCTTCCGGGCCGCGAACTTCACCCACCGCAATGCGGGTAGGTTTCAGACGCATACAGGCTCGGAGGCATTGGTTCATCGACACTTCGATAGACGACAGGAGCGACATCGAGTTTTCGATATTGCATTGCAACTCCTGGGTGTCTTCGATGAGAATGATGCGATCATTCGGCGTCTTACGGGCTATCGCATCAAGAACCGCGTTGCAAAGGGTCGTCTTACCGCTACCCGTGGAACCTACGACCAGCACGTTGCGATGATGTTCCGCAGCAAGCCAAAGGATTTCTGTATGCGTTTTGTTCTGTACGCGGGCGACGAAATCATCCACGTTGCGATGAGCGTTGTCGGGATCATTCTTATCCGTCAGAATCCCAGCAGCTTCGTAATCTTCGAGCGTAAAGACCGAGGCTGATTGTTGACGAATCGCAAATGCCGGATTCTTGACAATCGGGGGTTTTAGACCCTCAAACCGACTGCCGTAAAACGGAATGGTTGTCTCCAGAATCGGTGACTTCGCATCGACAACCAAGTTGCCCTGCATGAAGGCAATGGTCCCAATAACAGCGTCGGCCACCGCCGCGTTCAGAGTCCCAACCCGCGTGAAACCTTCTTTGATCCTTTTAACCCATACCGCGCCATCCGGGTTGAGCAGGATGTCCTCAGTCAGTGGATTGTTCAACTCCTTCAGGAGTAACGGCCCGAGCTCCCGACGCAGCTTTTCGAGCACCCTTGCGTTGCCGTCCTTGGGGTCGAGTTTCTTATCGATCGGGATGCTCAGGTTCGACATTGAAGAGATGGACCTCCGAATCGAGAGTGGGACATATGTACCAGATTAGGGAACTCTAATCTGAATAGAAAGCGAAAGTCAAGGGTAACGGGTCCGCGTTCAGAGGTAACCGCTTTCGGTGGTATTATTCATCCAGAGTGGGACATATGTACCGGATTGCAATCAATCTAAACAGAATGCAAAGCGATGTCAAGAGGCCCCTGTGAACACACACCACGTACCCACGATTGTTAACCAACAGGTAACCGCAATGAGGTCAGACCGCTTCGAGATCGGGGTGCTTGCCATCGGCGGCGACAAGAGCGGCGTCATGCGAACATGGGGGGCCGACACGCTAATGCAAAGTCTCGGGTGGTTAAAAGCCCAGAACGCGCGGGGGCTTAACATCAATATCCGCCCCACAGCTAACCATCTGAGTTTGATCGATGACGTTACCCTTGACCAGGTTGGAACGATGCGTTCGAGCGGCTTCGATCCATGTGTTGTCGTCCAGACCTCGCCAAACAATTACCAGGCATGGCTTGACCACGGCCAGGAGCTGGTTGAGGAGGATGCGACTCATGCGGCCCAGTATCTCGCCCGCAAGTTTCAATCGGATTACAGTGCGGCAGGCCGACGGCATTTCGGACGGCTTGCGGGCTTCACAAACCGAAAAGAGAAACACCGACGACCGGACGGCCTCTATCCGTTTGTGCGTCTCGAACACGCGCAACCCGGCCCATATAAGGCCTCCAGTGGCTTCCTAGACGAGCTGCGCGTGTATCAGGCATCGATCCGCCCAACTACGGCTCCAAAGGCCTTCTACGCTCCACCAAGCGCAGGCAAAGCAGTCAAAAGTGTCGACGACTTCCGACTCGACACATATCGGTATCCCAAGCTCCACAACGCCGATCTTGCGTATGCGGTGTATGCAGTTTCCCATGGAGTAACCGAACGGGAGATACGCGACGCCGTTGCTTCGAGAGACCTAACGCACAAAGGCCCGAGGCGCGCGCAACTGGCCTACATCCAGAGGACTGTACGAAAAGCGTACCGCGATGCGAATCATACATGAGCAGGGAAGCCGGCGAGACCGGCTACCTATCTTTTTACCAGATACATGTAGCCGATCCAGCCGCTTAAAGCCAGACACCACCCGGCCAACAAACCTACGAACCTGTCCTTCCAGCGATGATCCCCTCCACCAGCTGACAGAGCGCGTTTTACGTGCTCATCAATGCGGTAGTTTGCCGCGTTGAACTCATCGCCCATCACTTTCGCCACACCCAGCTTCACTTCTTTCGAGAAATGTTTAGCAGCGAGGCGGAGTTCATCGGCAAACTCCTTTCGCATAGCCGCTTTATCTTTCTCTTGCGTCTCGACACTTTTCGAGACGACGGCAGAAGCATCTTCCATAACCGACAACGATTCACTGACACTTTGTTTGACGTCCGTCAGTAAGGCGACCATCTCTTTGTTCGCTTCTTCGATTCGTGATGCTTGGATCTCGGAGCCGCGATCAATCGCAAGCTCCAGAATCGTGCCCAGGGTAATGATAGGGTCGTCTTCCGCAAGCACGACCCTATGACGAGCGAACGCCTCGACAACCACATCCTTAGACGTGGACATGGGAACTCTCCACTGTGTCAGCACCCATCACAAGGGGCCAGGCTAGTTCAATCTGCTTGAAGACCTCAGACCGGTAGACTCGGAGGCGCTGTTTGCTTGGAAAGAAGATCGAAGCGTCTCCCTTTGCCTCTTCGAGGATCATTCGCTTCTTCCCAAGGTTTGAGAGATCATTGAGCGTCGCCTCATCGTTCCGGGGAAGGATGATCGTCGCAAGCACCTTCTCTTCATTTTCGCGGTACACCCGCATATCGAGAAAGTCGATACCTTCGAGACTGACAGGACCGCGCACCGGATTGACCCAAGCCACGACTTGCCGCCCGATTGCCTCCGCACAGACAGTCTTAAACCCTCCGAGAGAATCGACCGTCTCAGTACCCCCGGCCAAGACGGAGTGGAAGATGAGACGATGGCCTTCCTCCCGCATTCCGACCCCAATCTGATAACGAACGAAGTACCGCCAAACATCCCCAAACACTGAGGCTCCTACGTCGAGAAGAAACGGCCCGTTTTCTGAGAAGAGCTTGCCGATAAAAGCGTCCATCTTCTCAAAGTCGAAGCGGTCATCGTCTGAGAGCAAGGGAACAGCTTCGCAGTCCAGTGCCTTGAAGCGAGTGAGCGTTGTGTTCTTTTGATCCAGGTCGAACACTCGCATCTTTTCCCCTCTCGATTGCGCGAATTCGGCAAGAAGGGCAGACACGTAACTCTTTCCAACACCGCCTTTGGGAGCGACGACGATGTGCACATCTCGATTTGGCTTCGTTTGCGGAACAACAGGTTTCGCCATGATTCGCAATCTCCTTATAGAAAATCTGAGTTCTCAGGGTCTTTTTTGTGGGAAACGAAGTCGATTGGCTGAGGCTTAACAATACGACTCTGTAGGGAGGAAGTGTCAGACGGGGTTTGGAGAGCGGGGTTTTCTCTCCGTGAAGGCTGGTTCGTGGGCACAGAAGCTCTCTGTGTTCCAAATTCACTCGTTCCTTCGTCCGGTTGGACGGCGTTTGATGAAACAGCTTTTTTCCTTCTGAGATTATTCCGAGCGCGTTGCAAGCTCGTCTTGAACGATCCTTCATTGAAGACAATGCCTGCATCTTTCAGCACGACCATGATGTCGTGTCTAGTGTGGCCATCCGCCATTAGGTCATCGATTAGAGGCACAAGCTTCATCAACTGCGCCGTAAACGTCTTCGGTTTGTTCTGCATCTCTTCGAGCAGCTTGAGGGACTTCGATAGCGAATCTTTCGCCAACCTTCGACCTCCTTTATCTCCGTGTATCGAAGCACAATCAGAATGACACATGGACACAGATAGTGCAAGCGGTGGCCACGGGGTGAGCACAGTTCATTAGGTTTGACCGTATCGAACACAACGCGGCCACACGGAGGCCACACGTCAAAACGCAAACAGGGTCGGAGTAGGTTTCAAAGGCTTAGTGGAACATAAAGAGAGTGACGCGGATTGTAAGGTAATTATAGCTAACCCTTTCTTTTATCTGTAGTTGCAGCGCGTCAGGTTATTATGGGCTTGACGCGCTTCCGCGTCAGCTCTATTCTCTCTTCAGAATGCCCGCTAAGACCCGTATCCGTACTGACCTACTCCAGAGCCGCTATACCGTGCGCCTCGATCAGGCGACGTTCGACTGGGTGTCCAAACAAGCCAAGGAGGGGGGATACCGGAGTGGCCAAGATTACATCCGTGAATTGGTAAAACGTGAGCGGTCAGGCACCACGGACGCCTTCCGAGGCCTAGAGGAGCGCATCGCTGCGACACTCGTGTCTCAGACGACTGAGATCGACCGGATGCAGCGAACCAGCTTTGCCAACTTCGCAGCAGTGATGAATCTCGCCAATCTCATACTCCAAACTCTCCTACCGCCCACCCGAGAAGCCAAGCAGGTACTCGACGGGAATTACAAACAGCGTCTCGATAAGTTTTTGCAAGAGATGGGGATCGAGATGAAGGGACGTTGGGCAAACGTCCATCAAGACCTCACGGCGTCATTGGGGGTGGATACCGATGAGGACTAAGGAAGAGACAAAGGACAATCACGCGATAAAGCTTAAGCCTCGCAAGCACAAAGGCTTAACCCAAACACACCCTGGAATGAAAAAGGCGTTGAATGCAGTGTGGGGTGCTGTTCGCGCCTCATCAGCGTCACGAAGAAAAGCGACGAGGGTTAAAAATCGCTCGGTCATACCCGTACAGAATCAAAGAGCGGCGGTTCGTGTGACATACGTTGGACCGAAAACGCCCGGTTTATGGAAGGCGCATGGAACATACCTCCAGCGCGAAAGCGCAACAGGAGCGCAACAAGCCGGGTTCACTGAGAATACATCGGGAGTGAAACTTGGTGAGACATTGGACTCTTGGCAGAAAGCCAACGATCCAAGACTGTTCAAGATAATTCTTTCACCTGAGTTTGGTGAAAAGATAGATCTTGAGAGGTATACTCGTGACGTGATGACCGCGATACAAAAAGACGTGAGCGCACCTCTGGAATGGGTAGCCGTGGCGCATTACAACACGGATCATCCGCACGTTCATATCGCGTTGCGGTCAGTCACAAGGGATGATCGAGAGCTTCATTTTCCCAAGGATTACATTCGCACATCAATCAGGAACCACGCACAGTCAGCAGCAACGCAGCAGATCGGCTATCGCGCTCAGCAAGACATCGACTTGGCACGACAAAAAGAAGTTCGCCAGCAGCGGCTAACAGCAATTGACCGGAACTTGGCGAGGCTGATTCCGGCCGGACAGACTGCGGGATTCTTCGAGGTGACAATCAATGCCCGTGCCGCGAAGGGTTTGCGGTCTGACCGACAAGCCAACATTGTTGCGATGGCCGCGCGGCTCCGGCACCTGGAGACAATGGGGCTTGCGGTTGCAAGCGGTCAGGACAAATGGACCGTTCCTGTTGGTTTTACGGATGTGTTGAAGACGGCTCAGATTGCGGGCGACCGCCAGCGCACCTTCGCAAGGCAGATGGCGAACGCATCCGATGCCAATCTCCCCTTCTTATTAAACAACTGGAATACGTTCACTGCTTTATCAGGGCGTGTTCTAGGGCACGGAGAGGATGAGGCAAAGGGAAGCCACTTCATGCTCATAGAGGGGACTGATGGCCGCATTCATCATCTCCCCCATAGAAAGGAGACGGAGGCGTTACGCGCCCAACAGGAGCTTCGGTCAAACGAGTTCGTTATCTTGACTAAGGAACGAGGCCGCCTACGAATTGAACAGCTAGGTGACGCAAACGTTCTTCTTACCCAACAGACGTTTCTCAGACGCCAGCCAGCGCCCGAATACGGCACTAATCCCCGTCCAGGTTGGCTTGGTGCCTACGATCAGGCCATCATGCTCCACAATCTCGCACAGGAGGCGCAAATGCCAAATACAGCAGAGTCACCCACCGCACAGAAGTCAAGGCCTACCACCTTCATGCCCCGGATTACCGCAGCAGACGCTACGGCACTTCTGAGGTACGCACAAGGACCCGTAGTGGCCCAGCACTTCCAGGCCACGCTGAACGAAAAAGGTACAGACATCGTTCAGCTCAAAAACGGAGTCTCGATCATAGGCACCTCCAAAGAGCAAGCCGCAAAGCACGATATTGACCGGGGCAAAGTTGGAGAAGGGGCCGACGCCGAAGGCGTCTACTCTGACGTGTACCAGTTGGCGTACACAGACAAAACCGAGCTGACCGCCCGCGCCCTCATCGCTGAGGCTGGCCTCGGCACTATCCCCAAGGTCATAACAAAACTCGCACCAGTCGAGACAGCTCCGTCCATACCCGGCAAACAGCCACGGTCATCCGCACCTACGGCCATCAGCGGCTTCAAGCAGCTTCTCTCGCAATTCCCAAAGCCCCCTGCGAAAGAAACAAACACCGGGCTAGAGGCCCAGAACGCAGCTCCGCCAGCAGGAACGCTCATGGGTCCGCGC
This sequence comes from Acidobacteriaceae bacterium, assembly GCA_965215415.1. Lineage (GTDB taxonomy): Bacteria > Acidobacteriota > Terriglobia > Terriglobales > Acidobacteriaceae > Edaphobacter. The sequence continues at coordinate 35,029 of CBDCDQ010000001.1, forward strand.
GAACTTGCACAGACTCAGGCACCGGCCAATAAACCGCAACTCTCGGCAGACGACTTCGTGAAGCTGTTGAAATCGAAGCTACCCGTACCGGAGCTGAGGGACCTTAAGGCCACCACGAACACCAAAACTGGCGAAGTGACCTACAGTCTTGGAGCGAAACCCGCGCTTGTCGATAGCGACAAGACGATCACCGTCATAAAGCACGATCCAGTTGCGACCCGGATCGCGCTTGAGCTAGCCGTGGAGAAGTACGGTAAGGTGATCGACGCAAACGGTACGCCGGAGTTCCAGGCTCAGCTTATCGATGCCGCTGTAGCAATGAAGCGCGATGTAACTTTCTCCGATTCAGCATTACAGGCCCGACTCCAGAAAGCACTTCAAGCTGAACGCTCGGCGATCGCATCCCAACCTGCTTCCGTAGCGGCAACAAAAACCATCACCGGACTCACGACTCAGACCTCCATAGGCACCAAAGCGCAGTCTTTGACGACTCCCTTGCTACTGAACAAAGACCAAACAACCGACTACCTCAAGAAAACCGGCAAGGAAGCCGCCGTAGACGGAGTAGTTCGCAGTATCGAGGCGGACCAAAAGTTCCAGATCGATGTCGAAGGCGGCAAGATTTCGTTCAACGACATCGAGATGGGCGGCGAGGAAGGACGAGCTCTTTACGCGAACGTCACTGCCGAGGGACGGGAAAAGATTATGGAAAAGCTATCCATCGACGACTCTGCAGCAGTCAAGCAGGCACAACTTTGGGTCAAAGATCAGGCTGAAAAGCGTGTCGAGCTTGAGAAGCAGGTAGTCGCAATCCAGGAAGCCACGCCATCACCTACTCCTGGAAGCGTGGCGGCAAAAGACGCCCATCGACGCGCGAACGAGCAAGCCGAACGTCAGTATGTAGGCGATACCGTAGCGGTGGAATATGGCAAGGCCCTTGCCATCGCAGCCGAGGCTTTCGGCGACCTGGACTTCGATATCGACTACGCAAAGGAGCAAGACTCGCAATACAAAGGCGAGATACTTGGCTCAACTGACGAGTACGTTGTTATGCGTCAAGACGACACGGTCGTCCTTCACGAGAAGGAGAAACTTGCCCGTGTCCCTGAAACAGGCAAACGGGTTGACATTCAATATGGCGGGCCGAAGGACAAAGCCAACGTCATTACCATAGGAACGAAACGCACCCAGAAAGAGCTGGAGATATGAGCAAACGCTCCGCAACGAACGCTCCTTACCGAACGCCCGATGTCCCGAAAGGCATCGGGTCTTTCCATTGGCCAACCGTTCTCTGTGGCATGGCTTCATTGCTCCTTTGGAACATTCTCGCCACCCAGTTCATCGCCTATAAGTTCAAGTATTCCGCCGCGCTCGGGACACCGCTACTGGACTTCTTCTACCAACCGTTCAAGTGGGCTTTCTGGATGCTCCACTACTCGCAGTCGAGAAATCCGGCTGTCAAAAACACAGTGCTCATGGGAGCGGGCATCGTGGTACTTGGATGCGCCGCGACGATGATGATCGTTGCCGTATTCAATATTCGACGCAGCAAGAACTACATGAAAGGGAACGAGGATCTCAAAGGGTCGGCGCGTTGGGCCACCAAAGAGGACATCCTGGCCGAAACCTCTCTTCTGACCGCGAACGATGGTGTCTACATCGGGGGTTTCCGAGACGGCAATCGGCTACAGTACCTCATGCACTCTGGCAAAGAGCATTTTCTCGCGTTTGCACCCACTCGCAGCGGCAAAGGCGTTGGACTCGTCATCCCGACGCTACTAGCGTGGCCCGACAGCGTTGTGGTGTACGACATCAAAGGCGAGAACTGGGCCAAGTCAGCAGGCTTTCGTTCGATTGACCTCAAACAATATTGCCTCAAGTTCAGCCCGCTTGAAGGAGACAGCAGCAAGTTCAACCCCTTGGCTGAAATCCGGCTTGGAACCGTCCGGGAAGTTTCAGACGCCGAGAACATCGCCCAGATGATCGTAAACACGGGCGACGTGGGCAGCGAAAACCAACACTTCACAGATGAGGCCGTCAACCTCGTGACCGGCCTCATCCTCCACGTCTGCTATGCCGCGTATAAACGCGACCCGAATGAGAAAGCCAATCTTGCCGACGTACTGTATGCGCTTACCGACCCCAGTCTCGACATTAAGGAATCGCTCGGCAACATCCTCACTTTCAATCACAAACCCGACGACTTCCAACCGTCTCCTCAGTACAACCCTTTCAACAAAAGCTCTACACACCCAACGGTTGCGGGCAAGATACGCGCAATGATCAACAAGGCTGATAAGGAGTTCTCAGGTGTTTTGTCTAGCGCGACGCGCCCCATGAGTCTTTTTGCCGATCCATTGGTTGCGAACTGCACAAGCGGAACCGACTTCACGATCCAAGACCTCGTCAACGCCAAGCGTCCCGCGTCACTCTACATCATTGTTCCGCCGAGCGACCGCGTCCGGCTCCGACCACTCGTCCGCCTCATGTTCACCATGATCTGCAACCGCCTTATGGAAAAGATGGAGTTCGGCGGACCTGAAAATATCCAGAAGAACAACAAGCACCGCCTGCTCTTTCTCATCGACGAGTTCCCTTCGCTAAAGAAGATGGAGGTATTCACCGAAGCCCTTTCCTTCATGGCTGGATACGGGCTTAAGGCTTACCTGATCGCTCAGGACATTAGCCAGATTGTCGACAGCTACGGCGTCAACGAGAGCATCGTCTCCAACTGCCACGTTCGAGTGGCATACGCCCCGAACAAGATGGAAACCGCCGATTTGCTCTCTCATATGACCGGAACCCAAACGATCCAAAAGGCTAATGTCAGCTTTTCAGGAACCCGCGCCGCACCGCAGTCCCAACAGATGAGCACCAGTGTCGAGTACATCGAGCGGCCACTGATGACTCCCGACGAGATCATGCGAATTACTCCCGCGAAAAAGACAGGCAGCGGCGACACGGAACGCATCACCGGACCCGGCGATATGCTCATCTTCGTTTCCGGGACGCGCCCGATCTACGGCACCCAGATCCTCTATTTCAATGACCCTGAGCTACAACGCCGATCCGAGATTCCACCGCCGACGAAGCAGCCGAAACTTTTCCGGCCTCAGATTGCGTTGGTCCGACGCGACAACCTTGACGCTGCTCAGGTTCCAACCGTGCCGGAGAAACACACGGCTCCCACACACAACGCCGAGAGGCCTCTCACAAGCTCCACGGCACCCACACAAGCTCAAACGCCGACGCAGGCGGCTACCCAAGGCCAAGCCGCATCCTCACCCATCGAGGATGCCACCGCGCCCCGCGTCTTCATCATCAACCCCATCGGGGAACAACGAGACTTAGCCAAGGTCGCAGATCTAGCATCGTCGCCCATGACTATACCGGCCGCAGAATCAGAGATCGAGGTCGCCAACGACTACGACGGCAGCATCGAGGAAGACGACTTTCAGCCCCCGACAGTTGATGTTCAACACCTTCCCGACAAGCAGCCCCAATAAGGAGAAACTGTGCATTATTCAAACGACACGTTCCTCAATGGCAACCTCATCACAACTCCTGAACTTCGGACCTTGCCTGGGGGAAGGGAAGTCGCCAACGCAAGACTGGCCATTGTCTCGCACTTCCTCGTCAACAACGGTAACGACGTTGCGGAACGCACCACCGTACTGAATCTGGCGTTCTTTGGAGAGGCCGCTCGACTCGCCATGCAGCTTAGCGCGGGAACGAACATCCAGGTCCAAGGACCGATAGAGACGCGCAGCGTGTCGGCCACGGCGAACCGGACCGTCACCGAGATCATTGTACGTCGTTGTGCTATCGTCACCGAGATCATCACCCCCAAGGAGGCAATGTGAAGCTCTCCCGGCAGCACTTCCATACAGGCCGCGCCCGATGGTTTGTCGTCTGCGCCGCCGCCATCTCAATCAGCGTGGTCACCGCAGGACTTCTCTTCGGCATCTGATGGAACCCGACATCGTCTTTACCGCCTGGATTGTATCGAGTCGTCAGCTCCGACGCCGCCACTAACCTCATCGCTTTTTGTCCTACCGGGATCAGCCAAAAAGACTCCATTATGCGGGGCTACCGCCCGCCCGGAATGCAATGCGCGGATCACTACGCGCCGATCATGAAGCCCATCGCCGCACGTCAAGGAGACACGGTATCCGTCACCCGGAAGGGAATCGCGGTCAATGGCCAGCTCCTACCCAACACGCAGCAATTCACGTCTGACAGCCGCAAACGCCCCATGAACACCTGGCCCGAAGGGACGTACACAGTAGCCCCCGGGACTGTGTGGGTGCTCTCCACTTACAGCAAATACTCCTATGACAGCCGGTACTACGGCCCAATCGAGCTTAGCCAGGTAATCGCCCATGTCAAACCTCTCTGGACTCAGAAGTAAACTCACCTCGCCCACACACCCATTAGCCCTTGCTCTCGCCGGCGGGCTAATCGGTCGCATCGCGTGGAGCGGACACGTCATCGCTTTACCACTCAGCTTGCTTCTTATGCCCTTGATTCCGCCGGCAGGGACCAGGCGAAATCGATGGATACTCTTCGCTGCCTACTACGCCGGAGCCACGTGGCCGATTGTTCCAGGCTCCGCTCTCTTCTACGGTCATCACTTCAACCCGCTGGGCATGGTTCCCCTTTGGCTTGCGGTTGCGTTCCTGCTTTCCGCGCCATGGGCACTCCTTTGCTACGGACAATCAGCCGTTCAACTTGGATGGCAGATCCCCGTATGTTTCCTGGTCCAGTCGCTTCCTCCGTTCGCCATGTTCGCTCTCGCAAATCCTCTCGTCTCAGCAGGCGCAATCTTCCCCAGCTTCGGACTCACGGGCCTCATAGGGGTTGTCTTGCTGTCGGTGGTGCTCGCCGTCCGTCCCCGAGGTGGCATCGCGTTTGCGATGCTTGCCGTCATCATGGCCGCAACTTTCTCTTCATTTCAGACACTCACACCGCCGGACGGATGGGCTGCGATCGACACGAACTTTTCCGGCGCGGGAGTTGACACCCCCGACGTACTCACACAGTACAAGGTCGCTCAGAGCATCCAGTCTACGGCTCTCGCCTCAAGGGCATCGGTGCTCGTCTTTCCTGAAAGCGTCGTTTACCGGTGGAACCCCGCAACCGATCTTTTCTGGCAGGAGACCATCGCCCAGCTCCGCAGAACCGGCAAGACCATCATCGTTGGCGCGGTGCTAGACCTTTCAGGCCGAGATCGCTATCTTAATGTCGCCGTGGTGCGCGGCGACACCACCAATGCTTTCCAACAAAGAATCCCGATGCCAGTCTCGCTCTGGAAGCCCCTTACAAGCCACGGCGTTCCCCTGAATCTCTATGGACCGGGCACACTCGCCATCCATGGAGAACGAGCGACAATTCTTATCTGCTACGAACAACTACTCGTCTGGCCGATGGTTCGTTCCATCGAAGAGCATCCAACCGTCCTCGTTGGCATGGCCAACGAGTATTGGGCCAAAGGGACTGATACCGAGGCAATACAAGCATCGGCATTGACGGCGTGGGGCCAGCTCTTCCATATCCCCGTCGTCTCGGCGGTGAACCGTTGATACGCCGCCTCTTCGCGTTGCTCATCCTTGCCGCTGTTGGCGCAATCCAATCGCCCACTCACGCCCAGACCAACATGGTCCTCTCCGCAGAAGCAATACGGCGACTCGCCATATCGTGCGCGCCCCACATCGCGCCCGACACCATTCAAGCCATCGCCAAGTCCGAGTCCGCGTTCAAGCCTTATTCCCTCAGCATTAACTATCCTACTCGCTCCGCACGAGGACTCGGTTATAACAATTCCAATCTCTACCTGAGCAGGCAACCGAAAGACAAAGCGCAGGCGATACGGTGGACACGCTGGTTTTTGGACCACGGCTATACCGTGAGCATCGGCCTCATGCAAGTCAACATCGAAGTCGCCCGTTCCCTGCACGTCAGACCCCGCGACCTGTTCGATCCCTGCGTGAACCTCAGTACCGGAGCCAGAATCCTAGCAGCCGACTACGCGACGCAAAGCCACGACCTGGACGGCCTTGTGCGTTCATTCTCTATGTACAACTCAGGCTCCCCCTCTACAGGCGTTCAGAACGGGTACGCGGGCACGATCATTAGAAACGCCCCCAAACCATGAACCAATCGGCCAGCTCCTTCCCCTGCATTCCACCCCGCGACAGACGCCGCACCCCGTTTCTGGAAATCGTGTGGCCAGGCCAACCGAAATTGCCGGTGGACTTTTCAAGCTGGAGCATGATCTCCACAGTTCCGCCACCAATGACTCGGCCATTAGGGATGCGGGAAAAGCCTTCACGCCCTTCGGCAACGGCGCCCCCTTTTACGCTGCGTTTGACGGATTCCTCTCCCGAGGCAAGCTCAGGTCCCTCTCCGTAAAAAACGTGGCTTGGCACTTGGGAGTTCGCCCCGCACCCTATCCCTTCGGGCAGTATGTCCCGAGTCACCGGCGACAAAACTTCAAAGGAGAAACATCATGCACAGCTTCAAAAACAACGCACACCTCGAAGGCAATCTCGGCAAAGACGCCACACTCAAAACCACCAGCAACGGCGATGTCGTCAACTTCAGCATCGCGGTCAACGAGCGGTGGAAAGACAAGCAGGGGAAGGAGCAGACCAACACCGATTGGTTCGACATCGAGGTTTGGGGGCCAATGACCAAATT
>CBDCDQ010000002.1:0-68236 GCA_965215415.1 Acidobacteriaceae bacterium
CATCGCGAGTGCCACCAGAGTCTCGAGCATCTCGACCGCGGAGGCTGCGCGCACCTCCAATCGGCCCGGCTCGAGGATGATGTTGGGCGGCAGATCCGGGAACATCGCGTTCCGGAGGTCTGGAGGAAGAGAGACCCGCAGGGACTTCGGGCGCGGTGGAGGCTCGGCCGTGAGAAGCCGGGTGCGCAGCGCCTGCTCGATGGCTGGGGCGGCGATCATCTCGTCGAGGAACCTCAGGAGCGATTGCCGCTCCACGAAATGCGCTCCCGCAACGGCCTGCACCTCCCCGATCGCCTTCATCAGAGTCTGAGCCGTCGCCCGGCCTATGCCGAAGAGGTGTTCAACGTCTTGCCGGCTCCATGTCTCGATCCGCGACTTGGCCACCCCCTCGCGGATGGGATGGAGATCTCGCGCCCATTTCACCGGTCTTGCCATCCCAAGTTGCCTCCCAAGAGCCTGATTCAGGGTACAGGGGATTACTGGCACACATGCCAATAACTACCTACCTGACAGCCGGAGATGGCACCCGATAATCCACCTTAGGATCAGATACCGATCCGCTCGACTTCATCAAGGGAGACTTCGTCGCTCCGCCGATCGTATAATCCCGTCGTTCGAGCCGACTCATGCGCGGCCATCTGCTGAGCGATCTCCAGGCGGCCACCGTTCTTGAGGTAAGCGGTAATGCCCGTCGCGCGGAAAGTATGGCATCCGATCTCGGTCTTGATCCCGGCAGCAAGCGCACGGCGGCGGATCATCCGCCAGACATCGGACTGGAGGAGGGCATTGCCGGTCAGCTCGCCTGATCTGCCGCGGGTGGTTCGGAAGAGCGGGCCTTTGCGATCCTGGGCGATGCCGGCTGCGGCGATGTACTCCTCCAAGTAGCGGTCAAGATTGTGATGCGTCGGCATCTCGTGTTCCTTGCCGCCCTTCTCGTGAAGCCGCACCCATCCCCGCCGTCCCTGCACATAGAAGTCTTCGACTCGCATTGACACCGCCGCTCCGACGCGGGCAAAGGTGTAGACCATGAGGCCGATCAGGGCGCGGTCGCGCAGGCCGGGAAGGGAAGAGGCGTCGATCGCGCCGATCAGGGTCCGCGCTTCGTCGGCCTGCAACACCGGCGTCTTGCCTCGCTTCTGGGTGTGCTTCGGCCCCCGCACGGCGTGTGCGGGATTGAGGGGCAGCACCTGGCCGACGACCATCCAATCGAACAGCATCCGCAGGGCGGCGAGGCGGAGCTTTACCGTGGGCTTGGAATGAGTCTTCAACTGCATCTCGACGAAGGCCGCGACGTGGACCGGTTGCACCTCGGCAAGGTCCAGAATGCCGTGCTCGGCACAGAAACTAGAGAACTGCCGGACCGCTTCCGTATAAGCGCGGCGGGTGTTGGGATTGCGGATATGCGAGGTGAAGAAATCGCGCATCCGATCGCGTGCCTCGGGCCGCGCAGTGAAGACAGAGGGCAGGGAAGTGCCTGCCCTCTGTTGCTCCAGTGGATGCATCTTCCTCATACCGGTCCCCAGGAGCTTTGCCAATGAGCGGCCTCCGAGTTCCGATGCGCGCATACTTGCTCGCATCGTTCGCAGGGGACAAGCCATCCGGGTTTGCCTCCCATCACGCAGTCCTGGCCTGGTGGGTGGGTCACGCTGTTTCGGTAGCCGCAGAAGCGGCAGGTCATGAGGTAGATGTTCATCGGGTTGTCCATGGTGTTCCCCTCTCTTGTTGCGCGGGGATTGTGAGGGAGACAGCTCGAAACGGTCAACCGGCAGCACGAAGGCGAGTCTTCATTGGTTGAACAGTCGCGGAAGCTCACGCCCACCGTACACCACACGCTCGATGTAGACCACGTCGCCGGCGGAGCGGAACAGGATCACATAGCGGCCCACCACGGCGAGGCGGGCCGCCGGCCCAATGTCCGGTCGTAGCTGGTAGAGCAAGGGGCCCTGGCCGATGCGCTCGATCTCCGTGTAAATCTCCCGAAGAAAGCTCACCGCGCGGCGGGGGTTGTCGGCTGCAATGTACTCGGCGAGCGAGTCCAGGTCGCGTTCCACGTCTTGCGCATAGAGAATGACCATCAGTCGGCGGCACCCGCCGCGTCCGCGAGCGCCTGGTACTTCCGCTCCAGCCGCTGCATGACCTCGTCGGCCGGCACATAAGGCCCGTTCTTTTCGCGGGCCTCCTGCCAGAGTTGCCTCAGCTCGGCGATGCCGTTCTGCTGAAGCTGACGCTTGTGCGTCCAATCGCGGAGGGCGTCGCGCACCACTTCGCTCGATGAGGCATACTCGCCGGTTGCGACGGCTTGACGGACCTGGGCGACCATCTCGGGTGGCAGGGCGATGGAGATCTTATCGACGGTTGACATACGGCCCTCTTGGTAGACGGTACGATTTCTTCCTACCATACCATTTCGAGCGTCCGGCTCTTGCGGGCTATTACGCATGATAAAGGACATTATCATGCGTGCATGGGCACCATCGCTCTTCCTAAAGTGAAGATCTCTGCGCTGTAGAATCGACCGCCAGATTGGGCCCATTCAGAAACCACAATCGCATGGGAACCAGGAGATTGACAAGACTTCCGAGCACTCATAAGCTAGATTAAAGTTTATAAAAAACGCCTTATTCTAGAGCGCGTACGGTCCCTTTACCCTACCGGTCTGTGCTAATTTCATTCTTCAATCAGAGCGGCTTCTCCGCTTCCGGGTACGCATGCGCCATTTCGTGGGTAGTTTTTTTTGTCTGTCGGCAGGATTCCTTGTAGGGGCAGTAATCCCTCTTCATGCACAGTTCGACACGCTCCCTCAGGTTGGTTTGAGTCAACTCACTCCTTATCAGTCTTCAGAGTATGAAAGCGTTGACCTCTCTACAGGGAACGTGAATGTCCACATTCCGCTCGTCAGGTTCCCCCAAAAGGGTGGGAAACTGCGTCTGAACTTTGTGGTTCGCTATAACGAGCCGCTCTGGATCGTTCCAAGTGTCACCAATAACGAAGATGCTAATGGAGGTATCCATTTAACGGGGTACTGGAAACTAGACGTGGGGTCGTTAAGTAGGCCATTCGGTGTCGACGTTGTACGTGATCAGGGAATCACAGGTGTCGCATCCATGACCAATCATATAGCGCCGGATACGTCTGGGGATTTTCACGATAACCTATCGACGGTGTACTCGATACGAGACCGGACAGGGGCACAGCACCCATATCGAATTGATACCTCTCAAGGTTCTTCGTCTTCTCTCGCGCCGGATGGCTCGGGTTGGCTCTCCACGAGCAATGGCCTTACAGATAAGGCCGGTCTGAGCTATTCCTGGGTTCATCCATCAGGCACGCCAGGAACTCTCGGTTCCTGGAACATTACCGACCCACACGGCAATGCACTTACCGTTGCTTCCGATGGGTGGCATGATTCGCTCGGTAAGACCATTCCAGGATCTTGGTGGGCAGCCGGTGGTGGACTGTTCGCACAAACCGGACCCGCCGAAGACGACCCTTTTCCCGGTGTTCCTACTGATGATTTTTCACGGTGCCCGACTGGCACCACAGCGGCTCGAACATGGATCGTCCCGGCTGCCACGGATGCGGGCGGGAGCGCAACATACAGCTTCTGCTACTCCGCAATGACTCTCAATACTCAATTCAATGTGACCACCATCGCAGGATTGACCGGCAGTAGTGCAACGGAGGCCCAACCTGCTGTGGTTCCTTTGACCGCCATAGTGCTGCCGAACGGAAAGTCTTACACGTTCACATACGATCCACATTTCGGTGATATTACGAGAATCGATCTGCCCACTGGTGGCTACATTGCCTATGCATATTCGGTTATAGGGTGGGATACGTGTTCGACCTCCATGCCTGTTAAGAGGGCCGTAGTGAGCAGGACCATTTCTGATTCCGCCTCGGTACCAAGTACGTGGCATTATCGTTGGTATAACGGAGTTTGCAACGGGAGCGGGACGCCGGTTGTCATTGTGACAAACCCTGATCAGAACGATGAAATGCATTACGCAGTTGACAACACCGTCAACGGAGGTTCACTCATTCGGGACGTGATCTCCTATCAAGGAGCGGCAACAGTTTCGGCAGGAAATGTTACGGGGACACTTCTCAAGAAGGTTGAGACCACGCAGACGTCCAATCTCTCGATTTTCTGGGTTTCAACGCCAGATGTCCTTAACGATGACGGATTGAGCTATCATCCTGGCTATCTTCAGAGACAATATTTTACGACCCCTGTTGTGAAGTCCGTAACAACGATGTACGCGCCTGACACACAGGCGATTCAGACGACGCAAGAGACAGACTATACGACAGTTCCTTCGAGCGGATCGGTGCAGTGGTATAAACCCGACCAAAATCCCTATGCACCCACGCAGGCAGGCTACAGTTATGGGACCTGCGCATGCATCAACTATTCCGAGATCACGTCGGAGACGGTGCATGATTACGTTACCGGAGGCGGCAACGCAGGGCCGATCTTACGGCAGACCCAAATCGGCTACCGTTTTCAGGATACTGGTGGACAGGTATATGCTGATGCGGGACTCACGGGGTTGCCATCCAGTGTCACGATATCGGACGGAACCAATTACCAAGCAGCCAAGACCACCTACCAGTACGATGAGACCAGTTATTCAGCCGGAGCCATTGCCGGTGAACCCACAACAACACAGCGGTGGGCAGGCGGGACGGGTTGGGTTTCTTCTCACACCAAGTTCAATGCTTCAGGGGTCTTTGCGGGAAGTATCGATCCTAGGACCACTGCAACCAACGTCACTGCCTACGATTGCTCCAATGCATTTCCTTCGTCGGTGACGGTTGCGGCGGGTACGTCGATTTCGGAGACCTCCTCCTATGTCCACGACTGCAACACCGGAGCGGTGACCTCGCACACGGATCCAAATGGCCAGCCCACCTCCTACACCTATGCGGACTCTCTGAACAGGATCACGGCGGTCCACAACCCGGATGGAGGCAGCGTCCAGGTCGCGTACACCGATGGACCGCACTTGTCGGTCTCCATCGCCACTGCGACAGGCGGGACGCAGGGGCCCATGGACCAGACGGTGCTCTACGATTCTCTAGGAAGAACCACGGATGTGCAGACGACTGCTCCAGAAGGGACGCTTCACCAGACGACCACCTATGATTCCATGGGCAGAGTCTGGCAACGCAGCAACCCGTATCGCAGCATGAGCGACGCTATGGGTCGTGAAGTGCCCGTTCTAACGACAACATTTGGCTACGATGCTCTGGGCCGGAAGATACTCGAAGCCAATCCAGATGGAAGCGCAAAAAGATGGTCCTACACTGGCAACGCCACTTCTGTGACAGACGAAAGCGGACACTCCAAGTTAGAGACTATCGACGGGCTTGGGCGCCTTACGCAAGTGGATGAGATGTTGATCCCTGCGGGAACACCAGGTTGCCCGGGTGGATGTGCGTTCGCCGAACAAGACCTAACTACTCTATATACTTATGATGCACAAAGTAATCTTGCAACAGTTAGCCAATCCGGCAGTCCCTTTGGATCACAGACGCCACGGCTTCGATCCTTCTCGTACGACTCACTATCGCGACTGATCAGCTCAAGCAACCCGGAGACGGGAACGATCTGCTACGGGACATACAGCGGATCTACTTGCCAAAGCGGATATGACGCGAACGGCAATCTTCTGGCAAAGACCGATGCGCGCGGTGTTATCGCCAGGCGTTCTTATGATTCCCTCAATCGTCTTACGAACATAACCTATTCCGACGGTTTAACGCCCGGGGAGCAATTGTTTTACGACGTTGCACCGCCGTGGATGCCCGATCTCCAGAACGTGATTGGCCGTCTGTCGTATTCTGCTAACGATTACGGCGGAGGCACGACCGGTAAGGCGACCGCCGCGACCTACAGCTACGACGTTCTCGGCCGCACCGTGCGTAAGTGGCAACAAACACCTTCTCGCTCGCCGGCTGGCTTCTTCGTTAGCGCTACCTATGATCTGGCTGGCAATACGACCTCTCTCACGTATCCAGACGGTCGCACGGTTGTGCAGAACTTCGACAGCGCCGGACGGCTGGGGAGTGTTACGTCGGGAACCATAACTTCGCCCGGGCCTGCTTATGTGTCCTCCGTAACTTACAACCCCGATGGATCGCCGAATGTGGAGACCTTCGGAAATGGCGTGCAGCAGACGACGACGGAAAATAGCAGGCTCCAGGTGCAGAGCAGGCTAGTCGCCAGCACTTTGGGGGGAAGCCCGTTCTCCTCGCACACCTACTGCTACTCCGGCTGCGCGACTGGTGGTTTCGCGAACAGTGGCAATATCTGGGGAATCACAGACACGCTTAATAGCGCGAAAACCCAGGGGTTTACCTACGACTCATTGAACCGGATCACTAGCTTTTCGGTTGGTGGAGCTGTCAACCAGCAGTACACGACTGACTCCTTCGGTAATATGAGTCGTCTCTCCGGAGGCACAGCGCTTACTACCTTTGATCCCACAACAAATCGCATCAACGATCTTCCTTGTGCGGCCTCCACCACGCCCTTCGACAGTGCCGGCAATCAGATCTGCGATACGGATACTTATGGCGGCGTTCGGCAGTACCAGTACGATGCAGAGAGCCGTATCCAGCAGATTTCAAGCCTCGGGTCGTCGACGCCCTTTGCAACCTACACCTACGACGTCGACGGTGCCCGCGTCCGGAAGATGAACGCGGATGGCACCTATACAGAGTACGTCAACTTCGGCGGCGTAACTCTCGCGGAGTTGGACCAGACGGGATCATGGTGGGACTACATCTATGCCAACGGTGCCAAGATCGCCAAAGTGGGAACGAACGAAAACGCAAGGCTTCATCTTCACGGTATAAACTCTGCCTCCGGTGAGTTTGCAGGCTTTTCCTTCTCCCTTAACTATGTCATCAAGCAGGGCGACAAGATGCTTTGGCGGCAATATGAGAGCAACTGTTTCGGAGGTCTTGCGCTCAACTTTGGCGGGTTCAATTCGGAATGGAACAAGGTCGACAGCGACGGCCAGACGATCAATAGCGACACGTTGCAAAACCAATGGCATGACAGAACTTTCGATCTCTCCGGCATGACCGGTTTGACGACACAGGGAGGCTGGTTTACGGCCGATACAAACACCCCGGGAGGAACGTGGGATATCTTCTTCGCGGACGTTACAATCGTGAGCACAGACGGAACGATTACACCCGTGTCGACCAGAAATATGTCGCCGACATTGAGTGTATGGAATCAGGGCGGCGTGTCGGGACAATCATGGGTGATGGAACAACCGCCGGGCAGTTCCGCTTATTCAACCACGTACTATTTATCGGATCACCTGGGTACGGCACACATGGAGTTCACGGCGGGAGGATATCCGATCTGGCAAGGTCAGTTCGCGCCTTTCGGGGCGGAAATTGATACGCAAGCTTCCGGGAACCACTACAAGTTCACCGGCAAAGAAAGAGACACCGAGAGTGGGCTGGATTACTTCGGGGCAAGGTACTACGGAAGCAGCATGGGCAGGTTTATGACCCCGGATTATTCCGCGAGCAATGACGGGCCCCCGGATGCAGTGCCGTATGGTGATTTGTCCAACCCTCAGAGCCTGAATCTATATAGCTACGTGCAGAACAACCCAGTGAGTCAGACGGATCCGAGTGGGCATGACTGCATCTACGGCGATGGCAGCGGCGGCGGGTACGTTCAGAGAGGCGACTGCACAAACGCTGGTGGTAAAGACGACAACGGCGTCTTTGTGAATGGAACTGTTGATGTGAATTCTTTCAGGTACAACACTAGCAACAACAGCTCCTCCTATTCCTTCACGCCGGATAGCGGTGCCAATTTTGGGACTGGAGTTCTCCAAGGACCCAACCTGAACGGCGGCTTCGATCCTGGTAGCTTGGCGGCAGGCGTTTTCGGCGCGGCGAATGCATCGACATTCAACAATGCAGCCGGAGTCGCGAATGCTGCAGGAACAGCTGAGCTAGATGCTGCAGGCCTCTTCTTCCCCTTGACTCATTTAGCGATCACGACGCTGTCCGGGAGAAACGCAGCGGGAGTTGCCGCTGCGGGGATAGCCCGAAAGCCTGGCTCTCTAGGCCAGTTCGGCGACAACGTTCGAGAGAACAAAGTCGCTAGGGACATCATCAAAGAGCTGAAGCTGAGCGGCAAGAATGCGGAGGCTGTTCACGACATCATCGGGGAAGCTAGCGTGATGGAGGGCAGACAACTGGGATACCGCGAACTGGTAGCTGTAGTAAAGAGTGCGTTGGGCCTACTGTGATCGAGAAGAAGGGAGAGCACAGCGAGTGAAGATCGAAAAAGGTGGGTTCAGGCTTGATGTCGTCCTGACGCACGCGAACCGCGATCCAAAGATCTTCTCCAATGAGCTCTTGCTTCAGCCGGAGTTCTCATGGATGAAGGGTGAAAAGCTCGGGAATCAACTCATGCCCTCCACAAAGTGGCAAGCTTGTCTCGTTGCTGGAGCTGGTGAAGAGGCTTACTCCGCTGCATTAGAAAAGGCCCTGTTGTTCTTGGAGACGAATACAGCTTTTTTTCACACGCTTGGCGAGGAGGACGCTAAGGCAGAGTTGGTGGTGAACTATTCCGTTGAGTTCGATGAAGGAAAGGTGCTCCAAGTGTCCTACAGCCCGATCTTCCTTCGTCAACTTGTCGAACTCGGAGTCGAGTTGCGAGTACAAGCCTGGAGCGGTCGACCCGAATAGCCATGCCGTCTTCGGAGGCGGCCTGTACTGTCTCTGCCCTCCTGTAGAGCCGTTCCGCCCCGACCAAAAAGCCACGCTGCTTCGCATCGGCTGAATAGGGACACAACGCCCCGCTAGCTGGCTTCTGCTTGCGCATGGCTTGTTCCCGCGAGTGAGTTGATGAGTCTTATAACGGCTCGTTGGTCCTTCGTGGGAAGGGCTTCCATCTTCTGAAATCTCTTCCATAGCCGCTGTTGTTGCGGCTCCTGTCGTCCTCCTGGAGCTGCTGGCTCAAGTCCGAGCAACTGATCGGTTGAGACTTCGAGGAGCCGCGCGAGCGGCACGATGGCGGCTGCCGGAGGCAGCTCGGCGTCGGTCTCGTAGTAGGAGATGACGCGCTGGGTGGTGCCGAGCGCGTCGGCGAGCTGGACCTGTGTGAGTCCTTGAGCCTTCCTGAGAGCGAAGAGTCTTTTACCGAATGCGGTGTGTGGTTCCTTCTTGGCTGGCATGGCAAGAAGGATTTTATGGTCCATTTTCAGGTTCCTCTCAAATCCTCTGTGTGGATATACATGATATGTATATACTGACGCACGGTGAGAAAAACTGCAAAGCCCAAAGAAAGTTCTTGACAGGGTTTTTGCTGGAGGAGGGTTTTGATGGCGCGGATACCGGAGGATGAGGTCGAGCGGCTAAAGAGGGGTCCCGTCAGAAAACGGACAACAGCGTACGCTAAGGGTGACTTGAGGCTGGAATCCACCGGTAGAGCGTCGGGACCGAGACTCCGAGGTTGGCGGCTACGTCTCGTGGCGGCGTTCCGCTGGCGAGCAGTTTCTTTGCAGATTTGATCTTGCTTTCTGTCATCAGCCGTTTTCGCCCTCCTCTACGGCCGAGCTGGCGGGCGACTTTGAGGCCGGCCTGGGTCCGTTCGATGGTGAGTTCTCGTTCCATCTCGGCGAGGCTGGCCATGACGTGAAAGAAGAAGCGTCCGGACGCCGTGCCGGTGTCGATGGAATCGGTGAGGCTCTTGAACTGCACACCCTGCTTGTGAAGCTGGCCGACGAGGTCGACGAGATGCTTGACGCTTCGGCCCAGCCGGTCCAGTTTCCAGACGACCAGGGTGTCCCCGTCGCGGAGAGCTTCCTGTACTTTAGCGAGCCCCGGCCGCTCGGCGTGGCTTCCGCTGATCTTGTCGTCGAAGATCTTCTTGCAGCCGGCCTTCCGAAGCGCCTCGGTTTGGAGATCGAGATTCTGGTCCTGGGTGGAGACGCGAGCATAGCCGATCAACATACAAAACCTCTTCCGTTCCTCTCAGAACTCATGGCAGCGCGAGTTGATTGAGAATAGCATTCGAGAGTTGTTTATGAGAATGGAGAAGCCCAGCATTCGAGGGCTTTTGTGTTTGGCGATTGAGTGCTCTCATAAACGACCGTTTGCAAGAGGAACATCATGCCTCGTCGTTCGATCCTCTCCGCCGCCGAGCGGGAGAGTTTGCTTGCCTTGCCCGACAACCGTGACGATCTGATTCGGCGGTACACCCTCAGTGAATCCGACCTGTCCATCATCCGGCAGCGCCGCGGTCCGGCGAACCGCCTAGGGTTTGCGATCCAACTCTGCTATCTCCGTTTTCCCGGCGTTGTTCTTGGCGTCGACCAACTGCCGTTTGCTCCTCTGCTTCATCTTGTTGCTAGCCAACTCGGGATGGCGGTCGATGCGTGGACAGATTATGGCAGTCGTGCCGAGACTAGGCGCGAGCACCTGGGAGAACTCCAAACTGTCTTTGGCTTTGAACCGTTCACTACAGGCCATCATCGGCTTGCGGTGCAGGAACTGATCGAAACCGCAAAGCAGACTGACAAAGGTATCGTGTTGGCGACTACCCTGGTCGAAACGCTTCGCGCCCGAGCGATCCTGCTTCCGCGCTTGAACACCATCGAGCGGGTTTGCGCGGAGGCAGTCACACGTGCCAATCGCCTGATCTACAAACAGCTTTCGAGTGGATTGACTGTCGACCACCTCGGTCGGCTCGATCATCTGCTGACGCACAAGGAAGGTGGCAGCCTAACGTGGCTTGGCTGGCTGCGGCAGTCGCCACTCAAGCCGAACTCCAGACACATTCTCGAACATATCGAACGGCTTCGACTATGGCGTGGTCTCGATCTACCTTCCGGCATCGGCCATGAGGTCCATCAGAACCGGCTCTTGAAGATCGCACGCGAGGGCGGGCAGATGACTTCAGGCGACCTGATGAAGTTTGAACGGGAGCGGCGATATGCGACCTTGGTCGCGCTGTCGATCGAGGGCATGGCCTCCATCACCGACGAGGTCATCGGTCTTCATGACCGGATCGTCGGCAGGCTGTTCAACACCGCGAAGCATAAGCATCAGGAGCAGTTTCAGACCGACGGGAAGGCGATCAACGAGAAGCTCCGGCTTTATGGCCGCGTCGGCCAGGTTCTAATTGAAGCCAAACGGAGCGGCGGCGATCCCTTCGCCGCGATTGAAAGCATCGTCTCCTGGGAAGAGTTCGCCGCAAGCATCACAGAGGCCCAGAAGCTCGCGCAACCTGAGGACTTCGACTTCCTCTACCGGATAGGCGAAGGCTATGCAACGGTTCGACGGTATGCGCCGGAGTTGCTGAGCGCCCTCGCCTTGCATGCAGCTCCAGCCGCAAAGGCGGTCCTCGATGCCATCGAACTGCTGCGTGAGATGAACTCCGGCAATGCCCGCAAGCTGCCCGACGACGCTCCCCTCGGCTTCATCCGCGAGCGCTGGTCCAGGCTCATCTTCACCGATGCCGGCATTGACCGCCGCTACTACGAACTTTGCGCTCTATCCGAGCTCAAGAATGCTTTGCGATCAGGCGACATCTGGGTTGAAGGCTCTCGTCAGTTCAAGAACTTCAATGAGTACCTGGTGCCTGCTCAGAAGTTCGCCGCACTCAAGGAGGCTGAAGAGCTCCCTCTGGCGATCGACTCAAATTGCGAACGCTATCTTCAGACCCGTCTGGATGCACTCCATGCGCAGCTGAAGCTGGTCGATGAATTGGCCGCCGCTAACGATCTTCCGGATGTGGTCATCACCGACTCAGGCTTGAATAACTCCGCTCGACGCATCCGTGCCGCAAGCCGCTCAGAACCTGATCGACAGAGTTGCCGCCTCGTTGCCTCACGTGAAGATCACCGAGTTGCTCCTCGAAGTCGACCAGTGGACCGGCTTCACCAGGCACTTCACGCACCTCAAGAACGGGGAAGCCGCAAAGGATCGCATACCTCTGCTGACCACGATCCTTGCCGATGCCATCAACCTCGGCTTGAGCAAGATGGCTGAATCGTGCCCTGGATCGAGCTATGCGAAGCTCTCCTGGCTCCAGGCCTGGCATATCCGCGATGACACCTATTCAGCGGCGCTCGCGGAGCTCGTAAACGCCCAATTCCAGCAGCCGTTTGCGGACAAGTGGGGAGATGGAACAACGTCGTCCTCGGACGGACAACGCTTCAAGGCTGGAGGCAGGGCCGAAAGCACCGGCCACATCAACCCAAAGTATGGGGCCGAGCCCGGCAAGCTCTTTTATACCCACATCTCCGATCAATATGCGCCGTTCAGCTCGCAGGTCGTCAACGTCGGTGTGCGGGACTCCACCTATGTCCTCGATGGGCTGCTTCATCATGAATCCGACCTGCGGATCGAGGAGCATTACACCGACACGGCCGGCTTCACCGATCATGTCTTTGCGCTCATGCATCTGCTCGGCTTTCGCTTCGCTCCCCGCATCCGCGATCTGAGCGACACCAAGCTGTACCTGCCACCCGGAAAGGTCAAGTATCAGGCCCTCAGAGCCATGACCGGTGGCACCATCAGCCTCAAGGCCATTCGCACACACTGGAACGAAATCCTCCGACTCGCTACTTCGATCAAACAAGGCACGGTAACGGCTTCGCTCATGCTCCGGAAGCTGGGAAGCTACCCTCGGCAGAACGGCCTCGCCGTTGCCCTACGCGAACTCGGGCGTATCGAACGAACCCTGTTCCTTCTCGCCTGGCTACAGAGCGTCGACCTGCGACGCCGCGTTCACGCCGGTCTCAACAAAGGCGAGGCGCGCAATGCCCTTGCAAGAGCTGTATTCCTCTGTCGCCTCGGCGAGATCAGGGACCGCAGCTTCGAACAGCAACGCTATCGGGCAAGCGGTTTGACCCTCGTCACAGCGGCAATCGCGCTTTGGAACACCGTCTATATAGAAAGAGCCGTTCAGTCTTTCTCCAGCGACGGCCAGACCATCGACCCCGAGCTTCTCAAATACCTCTCTCCGCTTGGGTGGGAGCACATCAATCTCACCGGCGACTACCAATGGAATGGCAAGCGGCCCGCACAGGGACGATTCAGGACCCTTCGCACCCCAAATCGGCCTTAGCGTACTCCATTGTCCGTTTTCTCACGCCGCCCCTGTTAGGCCTCTACGGCCCTTCGCAGCCTCAAACGAGTGATCCGAATTCCTTAGCGTACGATTTTGACGTTTGGTGTAGTGACCCCCAGAAGCTCGCAACCGTCCACGGCTCTTGAGTTCACCCCAAAGAGTGGGCCAAAACAAACCGCCGAAGTGGGCCAAGCCAAGTTGCCAAAGTCAGCGATGGTGCTGGAACTAGGCAAGACGTACTGCTGCTCGGAAATAGCGGAACCGGTAAGACTCACATCGCGCTCGCCCTCGGCTCGCCGCATGCCAGCAAGGACACCGCGTCCGCTTCACCACCGCCGCCGCCCTGGTCCAGGAACTCATCGAGGTCCGTGATGAGCGGAAGCTGCTGCACTTCCAGAAGCAGGTCGCCAGGTACGAGCTGCTTATCGTTGATGAACTCGGCTTCGTGCCGCTTTCCCAAGACAGGCGCCGAACTGCTCTTTGAGATGCTCAGCCACGCTACGAACGCGGCTCGACCATGCTGACCTCGAACCTGCCCTTCGCCGAATGGCCCGAAGTCCTTGGCTCGGAACGCCTCACCGGAGCTCTGCTCGACCGCCTCACCCACCACGGCCACATCCTCGAGATGAACGGCGACAGCTTCCGCCTCAAACAAAGCCGCAGAAAACAGACACCCGCTACGCTCCAGAGGCCCTCGCCCCCGCAGTCCCCAACAACCTTCGCAGACTCACAAATGGCTCCCTTTTACTCCGCCACGCTGGTCTCCTCTTATTCCGCCCTTGACAGCTCATAAGACCACGGAGCGGTACCTCGGGATAGAACAGGCTTTAGCCCATGCCGTCAACGATGCCATCGGGCTGGATATGGGTTCGAAAGGTCCTCCTGATAGACCTTCAGCCTGGCTTCTAAGCCGGTTAGCAACCCGGGGGCATTAAAAGGAAGACGAGACACCTACGGTACGACTAGTTAGCTATTGCCAACAAACTGTGAAAGTCGCAAATCACTGAGATATTTCGGTTCCCCACTGTTTTCCCTCCTGAGAAGATGTCATACCATCCCAGGCTTCAGGTATGTCCAAGTCAAAGCTAACTTCTGCCAGTTCCGGAAAGCTAATGCTCCTTTTGCTTCGGCTGAGTTTCAACAAAGTTCTGAAAAGAATGGAGAGATCGGAAGAGAAGGTTCCTTCGTCCGCATATTGCTGGTCAAGAGTTGCTTTTAGGGGGTTGAGGAAACTCGTGGTGTAGTGTTCTATGAACTCCTCTGGAATCCGGGCCAGCATTTCATCCTCGTGCGAGAAGACAACGGTTGCAGCTCCGGTGATTCCGGGTCTGCAGTGCATCTGCATCTGCTCATGCTGCTCGAGCTTTGGGCGCGGACCAACCAGGCTCATCTCGCCGAGTACGACGTTGTAGAGCTGCGGGAGTTCATCGAGCTTGAGACGGCGCAGCATCGATCCGACACGAGTGACGCGGGGGTCTCCGCGGCGCGTGACGGAGGGGCCTTCCTGCTCGGCAAACTGATGCATGGTGCGAAACTTGTATATGGTGAAAAGCTTCTGATTTTTACCGACGCGCTTCTGGCGGAAGAACGCGGGACCGGAGGAGGTGGTCTTGATCAGAATGGCGACAGCGCCCAGCACGGGGAGTGAGCAGAGGAGTGCGGGTACAGCGACTGAGAGATCGAAAGCGCGCTTGCGGAAGGTATGCACCCATAACTTGTTCGAAGGATGCCTTGCTGAGTCAGTTTGATCAAGCAACATCAATCGGGAGAAGTTGGCGTTCATGTGGCCTTTGGTCGATCCGTGGGCTTATCGTTGACTCGGAATGTTCATGCTAGCAGTTATTCGCTAAAAGATAAGGTGGTGTTCCTCTCCTCTACCCGGCAACCTTAGAAGATCTTCCATTAAATCCGACAGTTCTCTGGGCGCAAAGAGCACTCGTTAAGCAAGGGAGCTGTGCAGCTATCGCTTTGTCAGTCTGCTCATCATAAAGGGGGATGCTGCCCTCCGCAATAGACGGGTAGCTATCTGAGGACCTGGACCGCAGCCGCACCCAAGGCTAATTGAGAGAAGAGTTGAGAATAATCGATAACGTCGCGAAGCCTCGATTGCCTGATGGGCTTCTCCGGGATGACGATGGTATCCCCGGGGTAGATGGGGGCCGCGTTGAAGTTTTCGCCCCAGGGACCACTACGTGTGTCGTGACTGTAGATGGAGCCGTCGGCGCGAATGATAAAGGCGCGTTTCGGGTCGGCGACGCGATTAGGTTTGCCGGCAAGAAGGAGGTAGTTGCGAACCCTGCTGGCGCTGTTGTAGAGGAAGACATTTTGCCCGTTGACCGATCCTACGACGCTGACGACGGCCGGCCGGGAGGGCACGCGGAAGAGGTCGCCATCCTCCATGGGGATGGCAGGAATGGCGTCCATGGTTCCGCTGGCAGGCTTGAACTCGAGCACGACGCGGCCTGTGGCACGCATGCGCCGGATCTGTTCGATGAGCGCGGACTGGTTGCTGGAGGCGCCGAGGGTAGCTGCCGCGCCGGTAGCCGAAAGCGAGCGGAAGGCAGACTCCCGCTCCATGTTCGTCGTGAGGGTGGAGACGTACTCGGTGAGCCGCTGCTGCTGGAGGACACGGGCAGATTCACGGGTGAAGGACGAGCCATAGAGGTACGCCTTGTCGGTTAGGCCTCCGGCCTTGCGGACGACATCCTGGAGAGTTTCCCCAGGGGCGACGCTGTAGACGCCGGCGTTGACGAATTCGCCTTCGAGCCGGACATATTTGGTCTGGTCGTCCTGGCGAACGTGAATATCGTTCTGCGAGAGGATGGTTACGATATCGCCGGGTTGCAGGGGAAGATCCTGGCTGGGGTCGCGACCGTTGACCAGCTTACCAAGATCAAAGGGGACCAGAGAGTTCCGCAAGGTCTTTGGGTCTAGGCGCTGGATCACGGCGTAAGACCAGTCGATCTCCGGGACGGCAATCTGGATTTCAGTGGTGCGGCCCCTGGGCGCAAGGTTGCGCGTGGAGGCGACCTGCTGGTCGGCGAGTGAGCCGCGGTTGTCCTGCTGGGAGGAATCGGGATCGGTGAGGCGTTCGCGTGCCTCCAGGGCGGTGCGGGGTGAGTCCGGCGCCTGGCGATCGGGGTCGGGGTAACTATAGGGGTACTGGCCGTCGGGTAGGCTCCCGTCGGCGGGGGTGCGCTGCTGGGTTTGCGATCTGGAGTACTGGTTGGGGTACTGGTTGGCGAGGGGCCGATCGCTGTTGCGGTCGTTTTGTAGATCCGTGGCGCTGCGCCGGTCCTGCGTGGGTTCGAAGAGAGGCGTCGGCAGGCCCAGGCGGATTCTGTCTCGCCAGTAGTCGTTGGTAAGCAGCGACTCGCGATCCGGGATAATGTCGCTCAGCTTCATGCCTTCGTGCCAGGGGAAGCGCCCGGAATTGGCCAGGTTGCCTCGGATGGTGACGGAATCCTTGTAGCCGATGGACACCGGGTCGACATGCAGGACGTCGCCCCCGAGGACCGGTGTGGCAAGGCCTGCCTGGTCCAGGGAGACGCTCATGGCGCGGCGTACGTGATGATCCTCGATGCGTTCGATCGCGACGCGCCCTTCGCTGGCCGTAGAGCTTGGGCCGCCGGCGTCTGCCAGGGCATCTTTTAGCGTATCGGAGGGGCCAACCTCGTAGATGGCGGGATGTTTGACGCTTCCGCTGATGGCAATCTGCGGGCCGACAAAGGGGATGAAGATGACGTCTCCGGACTGGAGGACGAGATCGTTGGTGCGGTCGCCTTTAAGGATGAGGTCGTAGAGGTCGAGCGTGGCAATAGTCCCCGAGCCGCGACGTATCTGCACGGCGCGCAGGGATCCCTGGGGTGTGGGACCGCCTGAGGAAAGCAGAGCATTGAAGGCTGTTGACAGGGAGCTGACGGTGTAGCTGCCCGGCGCGTAGGCCTCGCCCAGAACGAAGACCTGGATGGAACGCAGTTTGCCGAGATTGGCTGAGAACTCGAAGTTCTTGTAGGTGCGGCCCAGTTCCTGGCGAAGACGCTGGTCGAGATCGCGAAAGCGCAGGCCGGCTACGTTGACCGAACCCAGGTGCGGCACATAGATTGCGCCGGACCGGTCTACCGTAAGCCGCAGGTTTTCGTTGGTGTGGCCGGAGATGCGAAGCAGAACCTCATCTCCTGGACCAAGGACGTAATCGGGCGACGCCGGAATCTGATCTACAGGGGCAAAGGTCGAGGGCGGGTTGCGGAAGAGCTCGCGTCCAAAGATCGGCAGCAGCTCTCCGGTCGACTGGCGAGCGAGCTTCTGGAGGTCGGTGAGCGGCTCCGGACGGAGCACGCGGCGTTCCTGTGTCAGAGTGTTTGGGTTCTGCGGAAAGCCTGCAGAATCGACATAGACATCGCGCCCGACGCTATCGGTTTGCTGGGTGGGTTGCTGCTGCTGGGGGGGCGTGACAGAAGGATAGCGGCCGGATGGATCCTGGACGCTAGATGGAACCTGGCAGATGCCGGCGCCGCTGTAACGTGGATCGGAACAGTCCGTTGTTGGTGTCGGGAGAGTCTGTGCCCAGCCTGCGAACGTTCCAAGCGCGAGCGTCGCAAACCCAATGCCGAGCTGTCTAAGCCTTGCTCTATCCACGCAATACCCAAAAACAAACAAGATGATGGAGCAACCAGGCCACACCGTCCCAGGCAATCCATGTGGTGCCAATCTCATTCTACGATAGGCCATCTGCAGACACGTGGGACCGCTCCGGGGAGGACGCTCAGTGGCGGAGGGTGCGGGTAAGACGGAGTTGCGGGTAATAGGTCAACTGGACCGTTGCCGAGAAGGTGCGCTGCTGGCCGGATGCGACCAGCGGCGCCTTCCAGAGCTCTTGCTGGAGCTGGGTGTTGATCTCGAAGTTGGGTGTTGGGCGCAGCACGGCGGATGCGCCGAAGTCGTGCAGAGTCGATCCGCCCGGGATGAAGGCGCTGTCCGACTTCGCGTTGCGGTAGAACAACTGCACCGATTGATTGCCGTCGCGGTGGTAAGTCATCCAGGCCTGGCCACCTTTACCCTGCCGACCGATCCAATCGCCGATCATCTGGCTTTTGTTGGTGTATCCCTGCTGCTGCACAACCTCCCAGTAGAGGAACTGCCCATCGCGATAGCCGGAGACCGAGGGGTCGGACGTGACGCCTTCGACGCGTAGATCGATCTTGTTGAACCTGGGGAAGCGGGCGAGATAGAGGCCCGGGCGGTATCCTGAGCGGCCGGGATTGCTGACGGCAAAGACGTTGTCGTGGACGGTCGAGTCGAAGTAGAGCGTGACCCACCGGGTAAGGTAAGGCAGCCGCCAGGTGAAATCGAACTCGCTGAAGCGCGCGCCCGGATCGGCACGGGAGAACTTTACGTCCGGCTGCACGCCGGTGAGGCTGAAGAAGCTGCGCAGAAAGGTATGGACGGTGACCGGTACATGGCCTTCGCCGCCCCAGATGACGGAGCGTTGGAAGCCGAACTCGAGATTGGGATGAGGCTTGAAGCTGAACTTTTCCGAGTGAATCCATGGATCGTTCGGGTAGGCATGACCCTTGAGGCTGCCCACGAAAAAATCGTACCGCGCCAGCCCGATCAGGCGTGAGAGCCCGGGAATCCAGAGCGGCTCGACGCGATTGATGCGGAAGGAGTAGATGTTTTCGGCGTTATTGCTCCATGCCATGGCGCCGCCGACGCCGGGGCCAAGCCAAGCGTCGCTCTTACCGAACGAGATCTCATGGCGGAGCAGGTTAAGGGAGAGGTTCGCGTTGAGCAGGCGAAACGTCTGCACCTGCGGGAGGGGGCCTGCCGGAATCGTGCTCTGCGGGACGTTGGGGGTGGTGTCGATTGCCGCAAGCGTGCTTGCGACCGACGGCGAGTAGCCCATGGTGGATGGCGTCCGCTGATACTCCCCACGGACGAAGAGCGTGAAGCGTCCCTGCCCGGAGCGGGCAATGAAGCCGGTACTGTTGTTGAAGCCGCTGTGCACGGGCCGGCCGAAATCATTGACGAAGGTCTGGCCGAGATGGAGGCTGTCGTTCAGCACCGGTCCGCTGATGCCGCGCATGCGGGTGTACAGCGCCTCGGGCTGGGTGGTCAAGCTCCGTGGGTCTGCTTGCTCGTCCACGTGCAGCTCTCGGTGCACGCGGTCGAAGATGTCCTCGGCCTCGGGATCGTTGGTGCCTGCACCGAGGATTGCATCCTGAGAGTAGGCAAGCATTGCCCGGACGGAGTCGCGGGTCCACGGGCGCAAGCCCAGGAACGCTGTTGGGACGTAGCCGAGGGAGTAAAGCCGCAGCATGGCGGGATAGATCCAGCTATCGAGCGGAATGTACGTCGAGCCGCGTGCCTGTTTCGGATCGTAGGTTGAGGGGTAGAGCAGAGGCACGGGCTGGGCGGCGGCATGGTCTTCCGGGTCTTTCCCGTCTTCGAGAGGCTCACCGGCGGGTGGCGCATAGGACACGGCAGAGGGTACGGCGAGCGCGGCGGCGGGGAGTTTGAGAAGCTGGGATCGGGCACAGCCGGGTGCCGTCAACGCGAGCAGGAGAACCGCCTTATGCATGGCTTGTAGAGACTCCGCGAACGGCTGGGATGGGGTGCCGGGCTAATATGGAATACCGGCAGTCGGGCAGGCCTAATGATGCCATGCCGGGATGAAGTGTTGAGAGTATCTGGATTTCAATCTACAGAAGCCGCTGAGTAAGCTGCAAAGCATGGAGTTTAGAGAGTCATCCCCACCGCAGACAGGTTTATCGCCGGTTGTTTCTGCCGCCGCCACGGCCCCGGTCTCCGGATCAGTGCAGGCCGAGGTCTCTTTGCTTTGGCTGCTGGTGATCCTCGCTCGCGAGAAGCGGCTGATTGTGTCTACGACGGTGGGGACCGCGGTGGTCGCTCTGCTGCTGGCGCTGATGCTTCCGGTCCGGTATACGGCGGTGACGACGTTTCTGCCACCGCAGCAGACGGGTTCCGCGACGTCCGCGATTCTCGCTCAACTTGGTTCGCTGGGGTCGCTTGCCGGCGTGGGCGGAGCAGGCGCCGGATTGAAGAATACAAACGACTTGTATATCGCCTTGCTGAAGAGCGAGACGGTTGAGAACGGTATGATCCAGCGGTTTGAGTTGATGCGCGAGTATCGCGACAAACGGATCTCCGATGCCCGAAGGGACTTCGAGAAGCACAGCGAGGTGGATGGCAGCGGGAAGGACGGTTTGATCCGGGTCTCGGTGCAGGACCATGATCCTGGCCGGGCCGCGGAGCTGGCGAACGGGTACATCGCCGAATACCGTCAGGTCTCGGCCGGATTGGCTGTCGGCGAAGCAGCGCAGCGCCGCGCTTTCTTCGAAAAGCAGCTGCTGGAGGCGAAGGATATTCTCGCCCATGCCGAGGAATCGCTGAAGCAGACGGAGCAGACCACCGGGGTGATTCAGATGGATAGCCAGGCTCGCGCCCTGATCGAGGCGGCGGGAAGCCTTCGCGCGCAGATCGAGGCCAAGGAGGTGCAGGTGCAGTCCATGCGGACCTACTCCGGCAGCGGCAACACGGATCTGATCGAGGCAGAGCAGCAGCTTGCCAGCATGAAGGCACAACTCGCCAAGCTGGTGGGCAACGGAGGAGAGGCAAGCTCCGGATTGATGGTCGCCCGCGGATCGATCCCGCAGGCTGGCCTGGAGTATGTCCGGAAGCTGCGCGATGTGAAGTACAACGAGACCATCTTCGAGATTCTGGCGAGGCAGTTTGAAGCGGCGAAGCTGGACGAAGCCAAGCAGGGGCAGCTCATCCAGGTGGTCGATCCGGCCAGGATTCCGGACCGGCGGAGCTTTCCCAGGTACTCTCTTTTCCTTGCCGGTGGCCTGTTGCTTGGATTCTGCTCCGGCTGTGTCCGGGCCTGGTGGCGGCAGGGGATGCGCTACCTGAACTCTGTGCCCGAGTACCAGAGCGAGATGAACGAACTGCGCAAAGCCCTGTCGTCTGCGAAGCGGGCCTGAGATCGGCGCCGGAGAGTCGATCGGGCCGGGCGAGGCGGTAAGCCGCGCGATGAAGGGGGCGGGCGTGCTCGCGGTGCGGCAGGTGCTTGTGCACGGCGCCAACGTGATTGGCAGCATTACGCTGGCGCGCATGCTGAGCCCAGCCGATTATGGGCTCTTCGCCATCGTCAATTTCCTCGTCCTGTTTTTGGGCACGTTTGGCGGAACCGGACTGGCCGCCAATCTGATTCGCGAACATCCGGAGCCGGGCCCCGCTATCTACAGGGCGGTTTATTCATTTCAGCAGGCCTTCGTCGCAGCGTTTGCTGTGATTCTGTGGCTTGCCTTATCGTTTCTGAGCGCGAGATATCACCTCAGCGGCAGCCAGATTCTGCTCTTCCGACTGACCGCGATCAGCCTTGTCGCTACAACGTACATGGTGCCTTCGCAGATCGAGATGGAGCGGCGACTGGACTTTACCAGCCTGGCCGTGGTCGAGACCGTGCAGGCCCTGCTGTTCAACGGAATCACAGTATTGCTGGCGTGGAAGGGCCTCGGTGCGCTCTCATTCGGCATTGGCCTGGTGGTCCGCAGTGTTGCGGGTACGCTGGTGGCCCTGATGCTGCAGCCTGTCAGCATGGGGTGGCGCTTCGACTGGAAGATGGCGAGCCCACATCTTCGTTTTGGGCTCTTCTATCAGGGATCGCAGATCGTCTCGGTTTTTAAGGACAGCATTACGCCGGTGCTCATCGGTTTTCTGTTCGGTCCGACCGGCGTTGGGTATATCAGCTGGTCTTCCGTAACGGCGGCTTACCCTGTTCTGGCGCTGATTGTGCTGCAGCGGCTTTATCTGCCGCTCTTTGCCAAGCTGCAACACGATCTCACGCACTTCGGCATGGTTCTCGAACAGATCATCTGGGCGACCAATGCTTTCGCCGCGCCACTCGCCGTCCTTGAACTTGTGCTGATTCGTCCGATCACCAAGATCGTGTTCGGGGACAAGTGGCTGGTGGCGTTGCCGCTGTTTTACTTCTTCTGGCTGGCCAATCTGTTCGTCCCGACCGCAACCCCGGTGCAGACCGTGTTGAACGCTTTGGGAAAGGCGCGGCTTTCGCTAGCGATTGCAACGATGTGGATGCTGCTTACCTGGGGTATTGGATGGCCGCTCGCCCTATCGCATGGCCTGCCGGGTCTGGCGATTGCCAATGCCGCGGTTCAGCTGAGCAATCTGATTCTCTATCGGATTGTGCAGCGGTATCTGCCCTTCCGCGTTGTCCGCGTTATTCTGATCCCCTGGGCGCTTGCCTTGGTGACCGGAGCGACGCTATGGCTGGTCCTTCGGCATCACATGCCGGGCACGCTTTCGTGGTTGATCGTCTCAGCGGGATTGGCCATGACGTTTTATATCGGTCTGCTCTTCCTCGTGCAGGGTCACCGCATCGGAAATCTTCGCAGGCTTGCGAGAGGCTCCTAGGCGGCGTTCACTTCCGAATGATCTACTACGCTTCAGCAGCGAACTGGGCAGGCTCTTTTGTCAAAGCTTTACGTCTTCTATCACTTTTTCTATCCGGATCAGGTCGTGAGCTCGGTACTCTTCAGCGAGCTGTTTTGCGGGCTGGCTGAGCTTGGCTGGCAGGTGACTGCGTTTCCGAGCAACCGGAACAGCACGAGCCCGGAGGTCTGTCCGGCGGTTGAGAGCCGGCATGAGATCACGATTAGAAGACTCTGGCGGCCGGCATGGCGGCAGGCCAGCACGAAAGGGTAGAGTCCAGAATGCAGCCTGGATGATTGCGCGGTGATCTCTGCTGGCGCTGCAGTGGAAGAGCCCACCCGACGTGATTCTTCTCGGAACCGATCCGATCCTCAGCGTTCTCATCGCGCCCGTGTGGAAGCTTTTTCATCCCGCAACGAAGATCGTGCAATGGTCTTTCGATCTTTATCCGGAAGCAGCTTATGCGGATGGAATCATGGATCGGGACACGTCGCTCGCGCATCTCCTGACGTGGCTGGTACGTTGGGCATATCGTGCCTGCGACGTGGTTGTGGACATCGGCGCCTGCATGCGGCAACTGCTGCTTCAGCACGACAGCACGATGCAGGTGACGACCCTGGTTCCCTGGGCTTTGTTCGAGCCGGATCACCCGGTTGCGGCCCCCACGCACGAGCGGGCTGAGATGTTTGGAGATACCAGGCTCGCCCTTCTGTATAGCGGAAGCTTTGGCCGTGCCCATGAGTACGAGAGCATGCTTGAGTTGATGCGGCATTTGAGGGACAGCCCGACAAGGCTGGCCTTGAGCGTCAAGGGCAACCGCGAACACGCGTTGCGGGCCGCGGTTCTGCCGGAAGACACCAACGTCCGTTTCGTTCCGCCCGTTGCCGCATCCGGGCTCGAGCAGCGCCTTGCCAGCGCGGATATCCCATTTTGTCAGTCTTCGCAAAGAGTGGACTGGCGCGGTCGTACCGTCCAAGTTCTTCGGTGCGCTGGCGACTGGACGGCCCGTGATCTTCTGCGGAAGTCGAGACTCGTCCCTTGCACAATGGATTGAAAGATATAACGTCGGCTGGGTGCTGGAACCTGGCGTCGCCGCGCGGGTGGCGGAGAGCCTGCGGAACGTCATCAGCGATGGCCGGTTTCTCGGTGAGATGAAAGAGCGTTGCTTCCAGGTCTATCAGGAACAATTTTCGCGGACACGAACCATTGCGGAATGGGACCGCTTGCTTCGCGGGTTGGTGTCTCGCGCTGAACGCCGGCCTTAGATTAGGCTACGGTAGACCTGCAGCGTTTGCTCTACCGTGGCGTCCCAGCGGTATTTCCGCACATGCTCCAATCCTTTGGCGACCATGTCGCGGCGCGCTGGTTCATCCTGGAGAGCTGCTTTTAGCTGATGGATGAAATCCTCCGGGCTCTGTGGATCGAAGTAGAGAGCCGCGTCGCCACACACCTCGGTCGTTGCCGGGCTTGCCGCGACGAGAACAGGAGTTCCCGACTGCATCGCTTCAAGAGGGGGGAGACCGAATCCCTCGTAGAACGAGGGGTACACCAGGAGACGGGTCTGGGCGTATGCCTCTGCAAGCAGCCCCGGGGAAGCAAAGGGAACCGACACGATGCGGTCTTCGAGAGAGAGAGCGCGAACGAGCCTATGTTCGTGGTGAGAGAAAGCTCCTCCACCAAGTACCAGGAGTCGATACGTTGACTGGAGGCCGCTATGGGCAAATGCCTTGAGAAAGCCGTCAAAGTTCTTGTAGGAGGCACGTATGCCGACGTAGAGAAGAAACGGTTGTGCGATCGCTCTGGCGAGTTCAACGGCTCCGTCTTCGGAGCGGATCATAGGGCTCACGCCGTTGTAGATCACCGTGCAGCGGCCTGGCTCGACGCCGTAGAACGATTCCAGATCCGCGCGGCTCGACTCCGACACGCAGAGCACCCGGTCAGCCTTCCGGAACATCTTCCGCTTGGCGGCGATGATCCTTGCAGCGTCGGGAAACAACTCGGGGAATCGTTCCTGCACACAGTCGTGGTGGGTCGCGATGTAGCGCCGGGCGCGAACACCGGGCATGAACCGGTAGAGTGTGTTGTGGTAAAGATCGAAGGGCCCCCGGCACAGAGCAACGGGGTTGAGGAGGAGTTCATTCAGCGCATAGGTTGGCATTCCTCCTGAGAAGACACGCTTGCCCCAATGCATCAGTTTTCCGTTTGGACGGGAGGCCTCCCGCATCGGCCAGGCGGTACTGGAGAAGCCGAGCAGGGTCTCAGGATGAACTCCATCCACCTGGCTGAGATGTCGCACCAGTTCATAGAAAGACCGTGTGATTCCGCCGGTATTTTGCAAAGAAAAAGCTTGGTGGTCGAAGAGAATGCGCATGAACGGTCTGAAGGAGATTTTTACACGCGAGACGCCATGGGAGCCCGTGAAAGAATCGATGCGAGTATGCGTCTGTCGCTCCCCACATTTCGGCCACCGGCCGCAGCATGGAACCTGCCGTCGCTTCTGCGATGGCAGATACCCTCCATCCCCCGGTACCGCTTTTCGTTGCGCCGGCCCGCCTCGGAGTGGATTCTGATCGGGACATTCTTCCTGTACACCGCACTGAGTGCCTATACCTACTTTGCCTACGTGGAGCCCTGGATCAGAGGAGCCACGGCGATTCGGATCGGCGCCGACTCGGACCGCTACTGGGACGCAGTGATCGCCGCCAGGAACGGCAATGGCGAGGCGTTGATTACGCTCGAGAGCAACTTCCTGGGGCCTGTGTTGATCGGGCTGCTGATGGGAAATGGCTTCGTCGTCTTCTGCTTTAATTCGCTTCTGTTTGTGACAGCGATGAAGGTCGCCGGCTCGATCCAAGGGGTGAATAAAACAGTTTTTGGTTGGCTGGTCCTGCTTAATGCCGAGCTTCTGCCCTCGTTGACGACTCTCAACAAGGAGATTCTCGCCTTGTTCGCAGCTGTGCTGACGGCCAAGTACCTTCTTGCGCCACGCAGATCAATCGCCCTGCTGGGACTGACTCTTGTCATGTCCTTCTTGGCCCGGTGGGAGCAGGCGGTCGTCCTTCTGCTCTTCCTCGTCCTCGCCCATACCGCACTGCGGACAAGGCCCAAGCTGACCCTTTTGCTGCTTGTGATTGGGATGTCTGTCGGGTATCCTCTGGTCTTTTCCATCTTTCATGTAGACCCGGCGATCTTTGATTACCTTCTCCAGGGTGCAAACACCATCGTTCGAATGAATAGCATTCAGGCCGCGGGAGGCTTCTTCCTTGTGGTCGTTCCCAAGATCTTCATGACGATGGCGGGGCGGCTGGGGCAGCCCTGGGTCTATTGGAGTGGTGATTTTCTGAAGGATGGATTGCTGGATCCCCAACAGGAGATCTTTCAGCCTCTGGGGTGTCTTGCCTTTCTGGGGGTCTTTGCGTACGCGTGCCTGCGACGAAAGTTACCGCTTCGGCGACCCATTCCCATGCTGATCGCTCTTACGTTGATTGTCTCCGCTCTACCGCCGTTTATTCAGCCCAGGTACCTGTTTGCGGCGTATGTGCTCCTCTGCCTTGTCATTGCCAGGCAGCCTCAAGAGTCTCCGGGTCTGGTTGAGCCCACGCGGTCGGTGTGACTCACGAGCGGTATGCTGCGGTTGGCAAGCTCCAGCGCCCACAGCGTGTTTGCCTGCTCATTGTTGAGCAGCAGGCGCTGGCTTAGAGAACGAAGCGTTAGTCTCGCAAACGCCTTATTGCGGAATCTTCGATACTGGCGGGCTGCACGCGCGGCGAGTACGAGATTATGAGCTGCGTTTGAAAAAAGCGAATGGAACCTCCGCGAAAAAAGGTTCTCCGCGGCAAGAAAGCTGATGTACCGCTCCGGACTCATGGCTTCGTCATAGCTGGAGTTCGCGATGGAATGCTGGATAGTCAGATCTGCTGCAACGTACATCACGTAGCCTTCTTGATAGAGCCGGTGAAAGACATACTGATCCGATAGGTCGAGCCAGAACAGATCGCTATAGCCAGAGATAGCACGCAGCGCCGAGACGCGCATCAGTGTTCCGCTGTTGATCGCAAAGCCGGGCTCCTCGAAGATTCCGGCATGGGCTTCCAGGATTTGCGAGCTCCGCAACGTCCACCCTGCGCGCCGCGGCGATACCAGCATCGCCTGACACCGCACCATTGGGACGATAGCGGCGACCCGTGCGTCTGAGCCGAGAAGATGACTATAGGCGAGCATGCGGGACAGATATCCCGCAGGCAGAACGGTATCCTGATCCAAGAGCAGTAACCAGGAGCATCCAAGAGCTTCAGTTCGCTCCAGAGCGCCGTTGTAGGCGCCTGAGACTCCGCCGTTTCGCTCGGCGTGCTGATAGTGAAAACAGTCTGGGAGTTCGTCCGTGCTCAGAGGCTCTGGGCTGTTATCCCAGAGAAGGATGTGCAGGTCTGCGCGGAGTTTTGGAGTGTGCTGACACTCTGCATGCAGGCTTTGCAGGGTGGCTGACTCGCTTAGTGGAAGCTTGTAGCGAACGACGACAACGACAATCTCCATACACCAACCTTGCTCCTAGTTCGAACCTGGCAGGCATTGGCAAAGATGCCAGGACGAGACGCCAGGTCGCGGTATCGCCCAACGCGAGTCGGCACCCTAAGCTTTTTGCAGATCGCCAACAGCCTCACAAAGTGCGGCGGCGAACGTCCGGTCCAGTTCCAGCTTCCATAACCGCTCTGTCCGCAGCGGTAGAGCCGCTATCCCTATGCTTATACCGGAACCGATGACCACACCTTCCTCGCTTCCAATGCCAATCGCTTGTGTACTGAGGTTAATATGTCGAAACTTGATGATGTGGTGTCTCCCAGGGGCCGTTGTGAGAATTACGGAGCAAGTGGGCTGGAATCGCTATATGGGCACAGTGTTTCGGGCACGGCAAGATGCTTTGTGCCATCGTTGATCATCGCAAGCACTGAGGTGAGACTCCATGCACGCAGCCACGTCCCTGCTCTTACTGTCCAGAAGCTTGGGTAAAGCATGGTAGTACCGGAAAGTATCCCGGCTTAAGCCCTCTCTGCCAAAGGTGAATGGGGTTTCTGACCCTGAGCGGACTTTACATGTTTTCCCGGCTCCGGGGATCGAGAAGACCGGCAAGGGCAGCCGGGCGCAGAAGCTGTCCGTTAGTCTTTACCAGCAGAGGTTTTGGAAGCTTTGCGAAGAAATTCTTCAGATTGCATGCCGAAAACGTTGAGGTGACGCATTCTTGCCGGAATTGGACGCACTTTCGTGCCGTTGCTTAGGCGCTCTCTCTAATCTGGTCTTGGAGGTATGTACTAAATGTAGCCTGTATACGATAACGGACGTTATCGGATGTATATGGAGGGCAGCGACGGATGAGGAAGAATTCGAGGATTGCAGTGTGGAGACGTGGGATTGGCATCGCTTGCACCGTCGCGGGTCTGATGCTGTTCGCTGCTGCTCTCTTCGGCTACCTGCGATACACCAATCTCAATGATGCCCATATGCAGGAGCGACTTCAACACGCTCAGTTGCTGAACCAGCTCTGGCAGGCCACTTTCTTCGGTTCGATGGTGCTTGCCGTCCTTTTGCTGTTCGGATTGGGTTGGAGTCGCTGGGTGGGGCTCTTAGCGAACATCGGTTCCATTCTCTGCGCCATGATGACCTTGGGAGCGATGTGTGGACCTTACAACTGCTAGGGATGCATCGCGATCGGTCAAGATCTATTCGAGCAAGCTGCCTACGCTCTTTCAGACCATGCCCGAGGCTGGCCGCCGCTTTTGGGAGTTCTTCACCGTCAACATACGCACCCGAACACCCGGCGGGCGTACTTCAAAGCAGTCGAGGGCTTCGCCGCCTGGTGTGAGGAGAGAGGTCTCGGAGATCTGGCCGAGGTAACGCCGATGCACGTCGCCGCGTACGTCGAACAGCTCGGCCGCACGCACTCAAAACCCACCGTCAAACAACACCTGGCCGCGATCCGGATGCTCTTCGATTGGCTTGTGACCGGGCACATCATGGAGACGAACCCCGCTCATGCGGTACGGGGACCGAAGCACAGCGTCCGCAAAGGCAAGACCTCTGTCCTCTCGGCCGACGAGATGCGTGAACTGCTGGCCGCGATCGACACCACTTCCTTGATCGGGCTCCGCGACCGTGCTTTAATCGCCCTCATGGGGTACACCTTCGCCCGCGTCGGCGCAGCTACCGGAATGAAGGTCCAAGACTTCTATGTGCAGAAACGCCGCGGCTGGGTGCGGCTCCACGAGAAGGGAGGCAAGGTGACCGAGCTTCCCTGCCATCACAACCTGGACCAGTATTTAGAGGAGTGGGTTGCGGCGTCCGGTCTCGGCTCCGAACCCGGAGCTCCGCTCTTCCCTACCCTGCGTTATGGCCGGCTGACCGATCGTACTTTCCTGCCCCAGGCCAATGTCCACATGATGATTCAGCGGCGGGCGCGAGCTGCGGGACTGCGAACGAAAATCAGCGCCCACAGCTTTCGCGCGACCGGGATCACCACCTACCTGCAGAACGGCGGCAAGCTGGAGATCGCCCAACAGATGGCCGGCCATGAGTCGGCGCGAACCACCGGGCTTTACGACCGTCGCAACGACGAAGTTGCGCTCGATGAAGTAGAGCGGATTGCGTACTGAGCATAAAAGCCTGCTGTTTCAGCTTTATCCCCTGAATCTCATCCAAGAGATGCAGGGCAAGCTTCGGCTCCCCTTCTGCATTCGATCTCCATGCCCCACATAGTTGAAGAAACGTTCAACGTTCTGGTTTACCTCCCCAGCGTCATGGATGCTCGTTAAGTTGACTTTCGGACGTCCTATTATGCTGCGTCGCCGCATACAAAATCGCTAGCGCTGCCGAATAGAAGGCCATCCAGTGTCCAGATAATCCTCTCCAAACCTCAGCCGTTGGATTCTCCCCACCGTGCCCACCCGGGGCGTTCATCATAAACAGTAGAAAGTTCACCAGCGCATAACCCATAAATCCGTGGACCCATGTAACGCATCCAAGTCGGCGAATTCTTCAGAATCACCTTCCACAGATCCTTTCGGTTCATGTTGCCTATAAATCTTTGAGCAACAAAGACTGCTGGAAACCACACGACAAAGATTCCGATATGCAAAATCTAGAAAAGCGGTTCAGTAGCGACTCGCCGACCCATGACTGCTCCGAGATGAACCCAGAGGCTGACGACGAGTCCAACGCAGGAGAGCGAAATAAATACCCAAAGAAAGGGCTTAAGCCACTTCGGCACAGAGCTTTCCGCCCGCGCCCATTCAACTACAGCTGCTGGACGCCTTCGGAGCATCTCTTCCACATCGTGTTCAAGCAATAGAGACTGGGAAGGATCGGCGGGGCTACGCCGAATTGTCACCACTCTACATGCAAGATCACGAGCGAAGCTGTAAGCCCCATGCTCAGTGGAAAATTCTCGCTTATAGAGCCCTTGATATATCGTGTCCCTCAAGGAATACGAATACCTTGCGACGAAGTGGCCTCGCCGAGTGGTGAATGAAAACCCGGGCTTTGGCACGTCTTCCCATTCAATTCGCCCCTCTTGGACAGCCCAGTTCCCTACCCTTTGTCGCTGTAGCCAATCCCAACTAGGTTTTACGAGTCCCGAGACAGCAAACGCCACCCAGACGTAAATGAACCAAGGCCACGTTGCCGGTTTAGCCCAATGAGCAGGGCGGTCACCAAGGATCGACGATGGAACAACGTTCATGTTCTCTGATCTGCTTAGGTCGTGGGAGCGAATTTAGGAGCCTGCCGCAAGTGTACGGCTCAGTGCGCCACAACAAGGTATCGTTCCCGATACGCCATGACGCATTTACGTCGCGACGTTTTGACGTTGTGGCATCATGACGTCATGAAGTCAATTGCATTCCTCAGCCAAAAAGGTGGAAGCGGCAAGACGACGCTTGCAGTCCATACGGCGGTTGCAGCCCAGGAGGCTCGGGAAAAGGTGTTCCTGATCGATACGGACCCTCAGAAGTCCGCGACCGTCTGGGGAGATGCCCGGGAAGCCGAGATCCCTGTGGTCGTTACCATCTCTGCCGGTGAACTCGATAAGGTGCTGAAAGCGGGTGCTGTGGACAAGATGACCCTCGCGATCATCGACACCGCGCCACATACCGCACCCGATGCCGCCCGAATCGCGAAGTCTGTCGATTTGGTCGTGATTCCCTGCCGCCCAACCGCTTTTGACTTGGCTGCTGTCAGCAATGCAGTCGAAATTATCCGCGCAGCTAAAAAGAAGGCTGTTCTGGTTCTCTCAGCTTGCCCATTCCGCTCCCCTGAGATCGCCGAGACCAGGGCCGTCCTGGAGCAGTACGGGTTGCCGGTGTGTCCCTCTGACATCACTGATCGCCGAGCCTTTGCACGAGCCGTGGCAACCGGCCGAGCCGTCACTGAGTTCGAAGCAGACGGTAAGGCAGCACAGGAAATTCAAGAACTTTGGAAATGGCTAAAGGAGCAGCTGAGATGAGCGCAAAAGTCACAGGACTGGCAGCATTCACAAAGCGCGGAGCAGTTCAACCAGAGATCTCCGCAGCAACCGCAGATCAGGATTTAGGTACAGAACGTCAAAGGGCGAAAAAAGAAGTTGTTGCCCTGACCGTGCGTCTGCAACGTTCTGAATGGGAACGGCTTCACCAGCTGGCCGTTTCTGAAGGGATGAGTATCCAGTCGCTTGCGGTTAGAGGACTCAACCGCGTTTTTACTGACAAAGGCCTGCCAAAGCTGGCCGAATAGTGTTGCGTCGTGACGTATTGACGTCAATGCGTCACGACGCTATTCAGGAGCCCCTCACGGATGCCGCGAAAGATAAAGGAAGACGCTCTAAAGGGTAGCTACGTGGACAAGCTGATTGACGCAGCTGTCGACATCCGCATGAGCCCAGAGGCAGTCGAGCGTTCCTACATGGCACGCCAGCTCGTCCAGTGCACCCTCCCGCACTCCGACCCCGGCGACGTCTCTGTTTGGGCTCGCACGAACGGACATCTCACGCTGGCCATCCGTCCTTATGTCGATCTCAAGACACGCAAGCCGCTTTACCCTTACGGCTCTATACCTCGGCTCCTTCTCTTTTGGCTGGTCACAGAGGCCACACAGAAGAAGAGCCGGCGCATACGGCTCGGAAACAGCCTGGACTATTTCATGCGGGAGATAGGTTTGAACCCGCGAACCGGGGGAGGGAAGCGCGGGGATGCCGCCAGGCTTCACTCGCAGATGGAGCGCCTGTTCCGGGCCATCGTCACGTTCGAGGACAAGCGTGAGTGGAGCAAGAGTTACGTCGACATGCAGATCGCACCTCGTGGAACCCTTTGGTGGGACCCGGCGCGGTCGCAGCAGGATAACCTCTGGGAGAGTTGGGTCGAGCTCGGTGAGGACTTCTATGCCGCAATCACCGCAGCTCCCGTGCCCGTCGACATGCGAGCTCTTCGAGCCTTGAAGCGTTCTCCCCTGGCTCTGGACCTGTACGCTTGGCTGGCCCATACGGCGTTCAGCGCCAACAGAAAGCGTGAACCCCGGATCGTTCCTTGGGAAGGGCTGCACGGGCAAATGGGCGCCGAGTACGCGGAACTCCGGCAATTCAGGGCGAAGGTATTGCTTGCTCTTAAAAAGATCCAACTCGTCTACCCGACGCTCAAGCTGGAAACAACAACCTCAGCCCTGATCGTGCATCCCTCACCAACCGCAATCGCAGCTAAGTCGGGGTAAACCCAACATTGCTGTCACCAGGGGCAATCTGACTACTGAACAGGATGGGGCTGGGACAGGGCCTTCTTCGGCAGGGCCGGTTTCAGCAGAAGATTGGCGGCCTTGGCGGAGAACTTCTCCGGGTCGAAGTGTTTACCGGCCCACTCGCGCATCTGGCGGTGGTCTTTGTGTCGCGGCTTGGCGAGGATCTCGAGCAGGTCCGCATAGCCGGGCGGCCCGCCGCAGTCCTCCGGTGGACAGGCGCGGGCACCGTCCACGACGCGTGGATATTTGGTCTCCGGCTCGATCAGAAGGATGTCCTCAAGGACGACCGAGTGGGTCCAGTCATCGCCGAAGTCGTAGGTATAGCGCAGGCTGTCGCCTTTCCTCACGAGTGCCTTGGACAACTTGACGGCACGGTCCTTGGCGACTGCTTGCGGCTGTTCGTCGTCTTCGGGGACGCCGTAGCGTCGACCGCCGATGTCGAACTCATGCAGATGATAGTCCTCCCACCCCATCGCGGCCTGGAGGACCTTGTGCAGTTGGGCCAGCGAAGTTTCACTGGACAACTCGATCCTCCGCCAGATGGGCGGGGCGATATCGAGCAGGACGACGTACAGACGATAGATGGTCATATCTTCTCGAAGGATCAGGCGGCCGGAGCGACCATGCGGTAGAGAGTGGCGGGGTGAACGCTGAAGGTGCGCGCGACTTCGCTGACGGAGGTGCCTTCCTTCAGGAGTCTCCTGGCAAGCTTCAGTTGCTCTTCGTTCATCTTCTTTGGGCGTCCGAAGCGAACGCCGCGCTTTCGGGCGTCGGCACGGCCGGCACTGGTGCGTTCCCGGATGAGGTCACGTTCGAACTCGGCGATGCCGGCGAAGATGGTCATGATCATTTTGCCGGCGTGGGTGGTGGTGTCCGCCCATGGTTCGGAGATGGATTGAAAGCGGGCGCCGGCCTGCCGGATAACCTCCACGATTTCGAGCAGATTGCGGGTGGAGCGGGCCAGGCGGTCGAGCTTCCAGACGGTGACGATGTCGCCTTCGCGGAGCTGATCGAGCATCCGGTTCAGCTCGGGGCGCTCCCGGTAGGCCCCGGAGACCTTCTCGCGGAAGACTTTGCCGCATCCGGCTTGCTTGAGGGCGTCGAGTTGAAGAGTCAGACGCTGATCTTCGGTCGAGACGCGGGCGTAGCCGATTTTCATCACAGTCTCTCCAAAGGCTTTGCAAAATATATCGCAGTCGGAATAGTTTATGCGAGATACTTACGCGACGCGAGAATGGCCGATTTCGAGAGTATCCGTGGCCCTCGCGACACTTAGGAGATTTGCGACGAGGCGGGTGAGCGGATTCGATGGAGCGAGAGTTGACCCAGGAACAGGTGATCGAACACTGGACGCTCGCGCCGGGCGAACATCTGCTGCTCATGAACAAGGGTGGTCCCGGGCGGCTTGGATTCGCGGTGTTGCTGAAGTTCTTCCAGGCCGAAGGGAGATTCCCAACCGCCAGGACCGAGGTGCCCCCGGAAGCGGTCGATTACCTTGTGCAGCAGATCAACACTTCGCCTGGGAACTGGTACCAATACGACTGGCAAGGACGCACTATCAAGTACCACCGCGCCGAGATTCGGTCGCTCTTCGGCTTCCGCGAGGCAACGGCAGAGGATTCGGAAGGTGTCATGGTCTGGCTGCGGGATCATGTGCTTCCGCAGGAGCGGGACTCCGAACGCCTTCTGGAGGCGGCCGTCCAGCGGTTTCGTGACATCAAGATAGAGCCGCCCACAGCGGAGCGGCTCAGCAGGGTGGTCCGGTCCACACTACGCTCGTTTGAAGAGAACTTTGGCCGAGGATTGTTGGAGAAGCTCTCTCCAGCGACTGTGGCTGGAATCGATGCGCTCCTTGAGCCTGCAGCCCTTGAGTCGCCCAGCGTTCCGCTGTTGGAACTGCGCGCCGATCCAGGACCGGTGAGCATCGACACCCTGGAAGACGAGTTGGACAAGCTCACGCTCTTGCGAGAGCTTGAACTCCCGCCGCGTCTCTTCGAGAGACTCTCCCTTCGGATCGTCAAGGCCTATCGCCGCCGGGCGGTGGTTGAAGAAGTCCATGAGCTGCGCCGCCATCCGGCTCCCGTCAGGATGACGCTGCTCTCGGCCTTCTGCCACCTGAGGACCGGAGAGTTGATCGATACCCTTGGAGACCTTCTGATCGACATGGTGCATCGCGTCGCCCATCGCGCCGAAGTGAGGGTGGAGCGCGAGTTGATTGCCGATTACAAGCGCGTCTCCGGTAAGAACGGCCTGTTGTTCCAGATTGCCGAGGCCTCGCTCGATCACCCCGACGAGCCGGTCAAGGAAGTCGTTTATCCGATTGCGGATGAGTCAAAGCTCCGCGATCTTGTTCGCGAGTTCAAGGCTACCGGCCCCGCCTACCGTCAGCAGCTTCACACGGTGATGAGGAGCGCGTACCGGTCGCACTACCGCGCCATGCTGATTCGGCTGCTCAACACGCTGGAGTTCCGCTCCAACAACGAAAACCACCGTCCTGTCCTCGATGCCCTTGCCATCGTCAAGAAGTACGCGGGCAGCCGCGTGCGCGTGTACCCGGTGGGCTGCGAGGTGCCGATCAAGGGCATCGTGCGCGGCCAATGGATCGATACCGTCGTTGAAAAGGAGGAAGGTGGACAGGATCGCATCAATCGCATCGCCTATGAGGTATGCGTTCTGCTGGCCTTGCGGGAACACCTCCGGTCGAAGGAGATATGGATCGAGGGCGGGAATCGCTACCGCAACCCGGATGAAGACT
The DNA here is from genome assembly GCA_965215415.1 of Acidobacteriaceae bacterium. Lineage (GTDB taxonomy): Bacteria > Acidobacteriota > Terriglobia > Terriglobales > Acidobacteriaceae > Edaphobacter. The sequence continues at coordinate 35,103 of CBDCDQ010000002.1, forward strand.
TGCCCGCCGACTTCGACCAGGAGCGCTCCACTTACTACACGGCTCTGAAGCTGCCCGACACTCCGGATACCTTCATCGCCGGACTCAAGCGCCAGATGCAGGAGGCTCTGACCGGTTTACACGATGGCCTGCCCGCGAACGAATACGTCAAGATCGAAGACAAGAACCGTGGCCGGATCAGGCTGTCCCCTTTGGAAGTTCAGCCCGAGCCCGTCAATCTCGGAGCCCTCAAAGCCCGGATGATCGAACGCTGGCCGATGACGAGCCTGCTCGATGTCTTCAAGGAGGCGGACCTCCGCATCCACTTTACGGACGTGTTCCGCAGCGCCACGGCGTGGGAGAATCTGGACCGGGAAGTCATCCAGGAACGGCTTCTGCTGACGCTCTATGGTCTCGGCTCGAACGCAGGCATCAAGCGCATGAGCGCCGGACAGCAGCGAACCAACTATAAAGACCTGCTCTACATCCGCCGCCGCTACATCAACAAGGATCAGCTTCGCGCCGCCATCCGCGAAGTGGTCAACGCCACGCTGCGGGCCCGTTCGCCGGACATCTGGGGTCATGGAACGACGGCGTGCGCATCGGACTCGAAGAAGTTCGGTGCCTGGGACCAGAACCTGATGACCGAGTGGCACGCCCGCTATGGCGGTCGTGGCGTAATGATCTACTGGCACATCGACCGCAAGTCGGCCTGCATTTACTCGCAGCTCAAGCGTTGTTCTTCGTCTGAAGTGGCCGCCATGATTGAAGGCGTCCTGCGTCACTGCACGGACATGGAGGTGCAGCGGCAATACACCGACAGCCATGGTCAGAGCGAAGTCGCGTTCGCCTTCTGCAAGCTGCTTGGCTTCGAGCTGCTGCCGAGGCTAAAAGCCATCGCCACGCAACGGCTCTACCGGCCCGACGATTCGACCGCGTACCCCGGCCTGGCACCAGTCTTGTCGCGGACGATCAACTGGGAACTCCTCGCGCAACAGTACGACCAGATGGTCAAGTATGCCACCGCTCTGCGGCTGGGCACCGCGGACACCGAAGACATCCTGCGCCGCTTCCGCCGCTCCAATGTGCAGCACCCCGTCTACAAGGCGCTGGCGGAGCTGGGCAAGGCCACCAAGACCATCTTCCTCTGTCGCTATTTGCACTCGCTGGAGCTGCGCCGGGAGATACACGAGGGCCTCAACGTCATCGAGAACTGGAACAACGTCAACGATTTCATCTTCTTCGGCAAGGGTGGCGAAATGGCCTCAAACCGCCTGGACGATCAAGAGATCGGCATGCTCTGCCTCCATCTGATCCAGCTCTCGCTTGTCTACATCAACACGCTCATGATCCAACAGGTCCTCGCTGAACCCGAATGGAGCGACCGCCTCACCCTCCACGATCTTCGAGGCATCACGCCCATGATCTACAGCCACGTCAACCCGTACGGCAGCTTCCGCATCGACCTCAACTCCCGCCTTCAGCTCGATCCGCCCCGCTTCGGCCCGCAAGCCGCCGGCACCCAGCTCCTGCTCAGCTACGATCAGCTCACCGGATGACAGATTGCCCCTGGTGACAGCAATGTTGGGTTTACCCCTACAACATCGGGCATTGATGGAACAGACACAGAGAGACGGTGCATGCCAACGGTAACCGGAGACGATGGCTGAAAGGAGAGGCGGTACTCATTGTGGAGCTGGTTGGTGAGATCGTGCACACCCTTGTCGAAGCTTTTCGCCGTGGTGAAGTTGACGTATTGACCCCCAGTAAGTTCCGCGAGGGTGTGGGGCACGTTCTGCCTCAGCGCTTCACGAGACAACACGAACAACACCATCCAGTTTGCCTGACCGTGCATGATGACGTTCCTGCTTGGGTCCGTCAGCTCATACACTAGCTGACTTTTGGCAGGGCCGTAAGAGACGCTTTCGACAACCGTGTTGGACCTTCCCAGCTCTGCTATCACCTCTGAGGAATTAGTATGAGACCCATGGTCTCGCGTCTCTGAAACGAGAAGGATAACCCTGCGCGAACTGGCATCAGGCTCATCTCGCAAAAGCTGGCTGGCGTACCTGACTGCATCAAGTGTGATGTTATTGTTCTGTTCACGACATGGTGTGATCTGCGAAAGGCCGCCGCTGATTGCAGCGGGATCGCTCGTGAAATCTTGCAGGAGATTAGGACCGTTGCCGAAGCTCACAACAGCAACCGCGTGTGGCGCTGCGCCAACCAGATCATCAATCATCGTGGCAAGCCCCTTGATATGCGATGCATCACGGTAGGCTTCACGGGAGCATTGCACCAACACCACCAGACTCAGTTTCTGAGGCGTGTCGGTCTCGTCCAAATGCGGCGTCTGGAGCACCCCATTATCTTCAAGCCGGAACTGGCTGGCATTCAGCCCGTAAACCAACTCTCCTGAGCGCGTATGTACCTCTGTAGGAACCAGGATCAAAGTCGCGTTTGCTTCGATTGTTGGCGTTGTTCCGCTCTGGCTGAACGCGGTTGCTGCGCAGATTGCCAACAGAACAGCCAAAACTCTGACCATATTTCCTCTTTTGTAGACGCTTCACTGTAGGACGAACATCAGGACGGAAGGCACCAGACTTTTCTGAACTTCAGTGGTTGACTTCTCAGTGCCCCACAAGTCGCAATAGCGGTAATCAGCGACGAAGGAACGCCTCTGTCGCCTGCCAGCCCACCTCTGCAGCGTGTGCGTCGGCTTCCGGGGAAGGATCATTGCCTTCCGGCTTTCGGACAGGATTGATCCGTCGCGGTTCCGAACCGGTTCCACAGATATAGTGCGATGCATTTGGAAAGATCATGCTGTGCACCGTCGCCTGTGTGGGTGTGTTGGAAAGGGTTTTCTCGATTACGTCCGACATGACCCCGGACGGCCAGACTACATCGTTCGTGGCGGCAAGCAGCAGGATGTGGGCCTTCGCACGCTCGACCGGTATACGAGCCGCTGCTTGTTGCGTCGCTGTCGTTTTGTCAAAGCTGCGTTGGTGAACGAAGGCTGAAGAGAACTTGCGGTCAAGGGCATCCTGGAAGTTGTCGTAAGCGATGTAAGGCAGCCCTTTACCATCGATGCTCCACGAAGAGTAGACCTCGCCGGTAGCGGCAGGTCTGCCAAAGCCGGACCAGACGACACTGCTTGGAACGCAGGCAACTACCCTATCGATCCATGGATAGTGTGCGGCTCCAACCAACGCAAACTCGGCACCTTTCGAGGCTCCCCACACTGCAATATGGTCAGCGTCCACACCATGCTGTTGCATAAGCCAGGTGCGTGCTGTCGCAAGCCCTTCTACAGGAATGTCAACGAATGCCTGAGGTACGCCAGTCAAGCCGGCAGGCGGCCAGGCAAAATAATTCAGCGCAAATGCCGCGTAGCCAAGGTTAGCAAACCGAATCGCGGTCGCCCTTGCGGAATCCTTGCTCCCTCCCTCGCTTCCATGAAGCAGCAGGATAGCTGGCAATGGTTTCAGAGACTGATCTTTTGGTCTCGCGAAGGCACCGTTCAGGCCGGGAAGCGTGATCTGTTGAACTTCAATCTTGTCTGCCCCATCGGTGAGGTGAAGCTTCGCCTCGGCCCAATGTTTGTCGCCGATGGAGGGGGCCTCCACTCGGACGAGAACCTCATACATCCCATCCAGGTGCAGATCGTGCGTCACCGGCTCCGCAGACTCGCCGTCGAGGGGCAGGCGCGTTCCCGACCAGAGCAGCCCCAGCGGGTCGGCCCCACTGTACGTGCCGCTCAACGGCACTGCGGAATCGACGGTGATTCTGCCTGTGCTGTCTGCGGCGAACGCGACTTCGGCATGCGCAAGCACGGATGTGCCCGTGTAGCTGCCTGCGGTGTAAGCCGTGGCTTTCCTGAAAGCATGAACGGTCGCGACTTCACCGGGACGGAGCCCGCTGATCAGCAAATGCGGTGAGTCGCCGTCGAGCACCGTGGAACTTACCAGCGGAGCGACCGTGACCTGAGCGCCAGTTGTTCCTTCACACAAGAGGAAACAGGAAGACACCAGAGCACAATAGAGCAAGAGGTTGTGAGTTCGAGGCATGCGCCAACCGTAGAGCAGCAAAACGGCTGCAGGCAGGCATTTCGGCGAAGGTTCCCTGAGCGTCGGTGAATGGGCTTCCACTCCCGTTGACCGATACTTATGGCAGCTTCACCGAACCGTCTACGAAGGATTTCCATGCTGCCTGATGATCGAAGAAGGGAGGGAATGATGACACGAAGCAGGTTTTGGCTTTTCTACATCGCCGCGTGGTTCCCCTACGCGCTGAGCTACTTCGTGCTCTTTCGTCTCCTGCCCGGTCATCTGGAGGCGTTACGGCAAACGGCCTACAACATACTGCCCGCGGTTGCGCTCGGCGTTCTCATTATGCCCTGGACCCGAGTTCTTTCCTGGCGTTTGCACGCACGATGGTGGTTTTATCCGGCGCAGCTCGGCTCGGCTGTTGCGTACTCGCTTTTCTGGTATTTCGGGGTGCTTATCGCAGGGAGTGCAGGGCAGGCACTGGTAACGCATCATTTGCGTCTGGGATACTTCAGCTACTACGCGCTGCAGTGGCAGTTCTTCAGCGGTCTGATGATCTATGGCAACATCGCCGGCATTCTTTACGTTTCGCAGGTCAACCAGAGGCTACGGCAGGAAAAGCGGCGGCGTGAGCAGGCCGAGTCGCTTCGGACAACGGCTGAACTGTCCGCTCTGCGTGCCCAGCTCAATCCGCATTTCCTTTTTAACACGCTGAACTCCATCATGGCGTTGGCCGGTCGGGGTCAGCCGCGAACGATGCAAGCAATTGCACAACTCGCGGCGATGCTGCGCTACTCGCTGGGCCAGAACACGGAAGAGGAGGGAGTGAGCCTACGGCAGGAGCTTGAGTTTACTGAGCAGTACCTTGCCCTGGAAGCCTTGCGGTTCGGTGACCGCCTGCGGGTCCGACGCGAAATCGCTCCAGCCGCCCTCCTGTGCAGGTTGCCTCCGCTTACCCTGCAGCCGCTGGTTGAAAATGCGATTCGGCACGGATTTGAGCCTAGAGCAGCACCCGGAACTTTGACGCTGCGGGCAACGGTGCTGAAAGGAGTGTTGCATCTCGATATTCAGGATGATGGAATCGGCAGCGATCCCGCAATGATCGCCACGGCGCAAGGGCTTGGGTTGCGCACAGTGAGACAGCGTTTGGAGCTGTTCAGCCAAGGGAGCGCGGCTTTTCAGGTTCAATCGGTACCAGGCTGTGGTTGTACCGTTTCGCTCTCGATTCCGCAGGAGTTGCGCGAATCCGAGAGACCGCTGGAAGCGGTGCAGGGGCTGGCGCTTCGATGATTCGCACTGTCATTGTGGAAGATGAGCCTCTCGCGCGCGATCTCCTGCGCTCCTACCTCGCGCTACACAACGATGTGGATCTCGTTGGAGAGGCCACCGACGGGCGTAGCGGTCTGGCTCTAGTCAACGGGACCGCTCCGGATCTTGTGCTTCTCGACATTCACCTTCCAGAGATGTCGGGCGTAGAGGTTGCGAGGCAGATCAACCGTGACGTTTCCCTCATTTTCATCACCGCGCACGACTCGTATGCAATGACGGCATTCGAGCTGGGCGCGTTCGATTACCTCCTCAAGCCTGTGCTTCCGGAACGCTTCGCCACCGCACTCAACCGCATCCGCGAACGTAGAGCGACAGGAGACGCTCCTGAGCTGCTGAGCGATCGATTGAGCAGTGTGTTCGAAGGCACCTACCTCCAACACTTCTTTGTCCGTCACCTCGGCACAGTGCTTCCGGTCCATGTGACAGACATCGTTCGTCTGGAATCGGATGACGACTACACCGCTGTCTATGCGAGGGGCAAACGGCTGATGGTTCACCTGCCTTTACGCGAGATGGCTTCACGGCTCAATCCGCAATCCTTCGTGAGAGTCCATCGATGCGACATCGTCAATCTGGCGCATGTAAAACATGCGAATCAGACTGGCCGCCGCATTCTCCTGCAAATGTCTGACGGCTCTGAAGTCTCAAGTAGTCGAGCCGGGCTTCAGGCGTTGCAGGCACTGCACCTTTAGGAGTTCGCCGTTGCAAAGTTTCGAGATCGGCGTTTATCGGGATCAAACTAGATCGACCGGCGAGATGAAGCCTCGGTATGATCGTTCTGCTTCATCAAAGGTCAGCCGACGATGCCAAAATCCAGTACGCCACTCAAGACATTTGCCTTTGTCCTGTCGCTCACATCTGTGCTTCTTCTCGGATTAAGCAGTCTTTCAGCATGTGCACAGGAAGAATCCGTTCAGTTGAAGCAGTTGGCTGACGAACATCGCTGGTCGGAGCTGAGAGACGCGGCAGCGACAATGCACTCGACCTTCTATCAGGCTATGGCTGCGGCAGTTTTCAATGAACCTGGAGCCGAACGGATGTTCAGAGCGGCCATCTCTGAACATCCATCATCAGAAGAGGCCTACGAGGCCTACGACTGGCTCTCTAACATCTTTTTGAAGTCCGGCAGGTACCACAGCCTAGAAGCGGTGATGGAGGCAAGGTGGGCGGCATTCCCGAAGAAGCAGAGCAATGCAAGAGAGCGAGCGGAGCTTGCGCCATTACGTGGCCTGCCTGACCAGGAGAATGGCCAACGAGCTGTTTCTGTGTTGGCTCACGACCCACAATCTTTATCCGTGTCCCTCGCGATCAACGGCAACACTGCCAGGTTCTTCTTTGATGACGGAGCGGACATTTCCTCTATGAGCGAGGAGGAGGCGAAATCCCTGGGTATGACGATCAGCAGTGCCTCGGGTGCAATGCACAGCATGACCAAAGACGCATCTTTCCGAATGGCCGTCGCAAAAGACATGGTCATTGGGAAAATGCACTTTAGGAACGTGTCTTTTGCAGTCTTTCCAGACAATCAGGAGCCGTGGTCCTTGGTTCTGAAGAATGAGCGAGGAATCATTGGCTTGCCGATCATGGTTGGGATGGGAAACTTCGCATGGTCCGCAGACGGCACTATCACGGTCGCAGAAAAGTCGCAGCCGCTTGAACCAAAGCACTCAAACCTCTTTCTTGACGGAGGCAAGCGTCCGGTGGTGACTGTCAACTTCCAAGATACGAATGTGTTCATGTCACTGGACACCGGAGCTATGACAACAGATGTATATTCGGGCTTCGCACGACGCTTTCCAGAATACCTAGCGCAGTACGGAACGAAGTCGACCAATGAGATTCGAGGGATCGGCGGCGCTGAGACATTCGAAGCGATACACGTTCCGGAACTACCGCTGACCATCGGTGGAAGGCAGGTTTCACTCAAGCCAGTCTCGGTCATGACGGAGCACGAAACCTGGCGAAAGTGGGTCGTGGCGAACCTTGGAAAGGACCTCCTCATGCAAACGGGAGGCTTTCGCATCGACTTCGGCGCGATGAGGCTTTCGTTGCGTGAACCACTGCCGCAGTCACAAGAAACTAAATGACAGCCCACGCTCGCGTGTGATGGCGTTAGTACCGACAAGTCGCATTGTGGGAAGTAGACTGACCCTCGCAGTGTCGATCTCTACGTTTACGGTGCGGGACTGCCGGTGATCGACTTGGGAAGGAGCAAAACGATCCCAGCGGCAAGGATTGCGAGGCCTGACCATTCTTACCAGTGTTGCCGAGAGACCCCAAACAACATAAGTCCGATTCCAATGAGCATGCAGCCTAGCCAGCGCTTTCCTAACGGCATAGAATGCCCCCTCAAAGATAGCTTGCCCTTCAAACCCTCGACGCTGGTTGCGTTTTGCTACGTGGCCAAAGACCGTCGGCTGGACGGTCCGAATAGAGATTTACGGCCAGCCGTGGAAATGACCGGCCTCTGCAAAGCGTGGAACGGAGAAACTGTCCCACCCTTTACACAGTCCGTTGGAAGACGCCGATGCTGCCGGCGTCTCCCACATTACGCACCGCTGCGGCGACGGGTGTATGTATGTAATTACAGCAATACGCTTATAAGCTGAGACCGATACCGTAGCCACGCTGAATTTCTCGTTGCGGGGGCTTCTGACCCTGTTCCTGCTGGGGCGTCTTCGCCCTTTCGGCTGTCCTCTGTTGCTGAACTGCCGGGGCTGTCGTGTGAATGGAAACGTCCCGGGCGTTTGCAGGAATGCTCTTCAGGGCCCTGGCTTCTGCCGTGTCACCAGTTACGATGAACCGCTCAGCAGAAACGCGGCGGCCGCTTTCGACGGCGTAGCCATGCTCGACGTGCCGGGCCTGCTTTGCCGATAACTCTATCTCTTTGCCGCTGTCCAGCCGCACCCTCAGACTGCACTTGTCGTCGGTTTTAGTAACAGTTGCGAAGTCTCCAGCCCGGACGTTCAGCTCCTTGTCGTTCCGGGTGATGCGGATGCGTTCGCCCTGAACGATGGGCTGCAGCTCCGGTCGGTAGACCTTGGAATCGTTTGTCGCTGTCTTCAGCCGTGAGGGGCTGTAGGTCACAAGGTCATCCTGGCCGGTCCTGACGACGATGAGGTTACGGCGGGAATCTACCGCTTCAACGGTAGCCTCAGTCTTCGGGAGCAGCCCGTGCTTTGGACTCCCCTTGCCGTACTGGATCACGTCGCCGGGTTTGTAATCCGCCGCTCTGCCTTCCTGCCTGAAATGCTGCTCCTGTAATACAGTCCAAACTTCCTTGTTCGGCGCGAGTCGGCCCGCCTGCTGCAGCTCGGCTCGGACCTGGGCAGTGATGGCCGCTCGATCCGATTGCTTTTCTGAGAGGACAACGGTTCTGTCTCGCGTAGCGGCATACTCTTTTGCTACTGCGGAGATCCGTTCCGAGGGCTGGGCGTGCTGGTGGACCTTCCCTTGGCTTTTGAGCTTATCTATAGATACGTCCGTTTTCCCCGCTCGGAATCCTTCCACGGCTTGGCGCAACTCACTCTTTATCTCGGCACGTGGAATCTCGATGGCGGCGGTCTTCGAAACATCGACGGAGAGCCGCTTGCCCAGAGAGTCGGCGTCGTTCGTGTAGATGCGTGCATCCTGGGAAGCACGCGAGACGGCCACATACGCAAGCCTTGTGTTCACCAACGAGCGTGCAGTGTCGGTGTCGAAGTTTGCCAGAACGCGGTCCTGGGTCAATCCCTGCGAGCTGTGCGACGTGACGGCGTAGCCGTGGTCAAACTGCCGCAGCCTGGCAGGATCGAAGGTGACGGTACGCTCGCCTTTGCCGTCCATCCGGACGGTCATCTGGCCCGGCGCAGCGGAGACGACTGTCGCAAGGTCGCGGTTCCGAATATCGAGCTTTTTGGCGTTGGTGGTGAACTGAATCCGATCGCCTGCGGCAAACTCACGGGTGCTTTCCCGGTAGGCGTTGACGCCTCGAAGACGCTTTGGATCGTAGCTAACGGTCTTCCCGTTCTCCAGCTCCACCGTGAGCCGATTCGCAGCGGTATCGACGCTGCGGACAGTAGCGAAGCTGTCTTTGGCGATTCCCTCGGCCTTGCTGCCGGCGGTGTACTGGAGAATGTTTCCGACTTCGTAGCGAGCGGCCCAGGTGCGCTCCGCGCCGGTCATATCGTTACGGTTTGTGAGAGTGCGGAACGTCTCGGCGTTGCCGGAAAGGACGCCTTTCTCCTTCAGTTCCACGCGCACCGCCTCATTCAACAGCTGACGGCTTTTGTTATCCGGGGAGACGATGATGGTGCTTTCCGGCTTGCTGGCGTAGTCGCGGGCTATGGCCTGAATGCGTTCCGGTCCGTTTGGAATCTCTGTAACCCGGCCTTGCTCGCGAAGCAATGCGACGCCGCGTTCGGTCTCATTCCGTGCGAGATGTTCGACCGCCCGCAACAGCTCGGGGTCCTTCTGCCGCACGATCTGGTCAAGCTGCGAGGTTCGCATTCCGGCGTCCTGCATCTGCTGGAAAGGGCGGCCTGCCTCTACGCCCTGGTGCTGGCGTATGTCTCCAATGACGACGATGTGATCGTTCGGTCCTACCTTGTCCAGGAACTGCCGCATCTGTTTCGAACTTGCCAGACTCGACTCGTCCAGTAGGTAAAGATGCCGCGCGTCCGGGTCCGTTGCCGTTTTACGCTGCAGGAAGCTTTGCAGCGTGTTGGCTTCGATCCCCGCGTCGCGGAGCTGGCCGCTGGCCTTCGACGTGGGCGCGAAACCTTCTACCTTGTACCCGCTCTTTTCCGCGCCTTCGCGGATGGTTTCAAGGGTGGTCGTCTTCCCTGTTCCAGCCAAACCCTGCAAGCCATGAACCCGGTCCCGCGTCGTCAGAATGTCCTCAACGACGCGCCGTTGGGAGTCGTTTAGAAAGCCGCGAGCGTTCGCCTGCTCCTCGGCCATCGCTGCGGTTGTGATGGAAGAAACAGTGTTCTTTCCCTGAAGTACGTGGTTGATGTTCGCCCGTTCCTGAGCGATTGTTTCGGGTGTGGTGAAGCGGCCAGCGGACGCGTACTTGGGTGCCTCGACAGAGCGGAACTCACCGGCTGTCTGCCTGGTCTGGAACTCTGCTCGAACCTCGGCGGCGGTCACGTCGCCCATTCCCCGGCGAAGCGCATCCCGCAGAATGACCCGCTCGTCGGCAACGGCCTCGCGCTCAAAGGCGTGGGCTTTTGCGTATGTAACGGCCTCCCTCACCTGGTTGGACTGGTCCGGGGCGATGGCATTCTCTCTGGTGCGGCTCCGGGCCGCGCTGATGACAGTCTCGTGCTGGTTGCCGAACGTGGCGGCAAGATCGCGGTGCGCGGCGAGTACCTGGGCAGAGGTCAACTCCTGCTTGGCTTCACGGGTGGCATGAGCGGCAATCTGGGCGGCTCCCGGCCCAGCGAAGCCGGCCTTTTCCATGTGTTCCCTGATCTGGGCGGACCGGGGGCTGGACGCCTCCAGGTACTCGGCAGAGTAGCCCTTGATCTCGGGTGCGCCGCTCTTCCCTGCCTCCATTTCGTAGCCAAGGTTCTTGAGCCTTTGGAAGAGTTCGGCCTGGTAGACGGCCGTCACATAGTTCTGGCTCTCAAAGAAAGCCTTCTCCTGCAAAGCTCGCGTCGATCCGTCCGCACGCTCGGTCACGTTGAAGATGACAGCGTGGGTGTGAAGCTGTGGGGCGGCATACCCGTCTACCGGTCGCGCTGTGTCATGTTCGAAGGTAGCGGCGACGAACTTCCCGGTCGTCTCGGCGGGATTGTTGCCGCCGATCCGCGCCTGGGTGAACCGCTCCAGCTCGGCAAGCGCAACCCCAACGGCCTCGCGGTGAGCCTCTCGAACTCGCTCATCCCCGCCCACCAAGGCGGTCAGGGAAACTGACTTCGAAGGGGCGAACTGGGCATCCCATCCGGCCCGGTGCTCGACCGCTTTCGTAGTCGAACCGTCTGGGTTTTTGTACTCCTGGGCCTCCCTGTGTCTTACCAACTGCTCACCGGTTTCCGGGTGCTGCCCTTCGGCAAGCCGGTTGAAGGCGAGCGAGCTGACCTCCCCCGAAAGTCCAAGCGAAGCTGCCAGCTCACCTCTCCATTCGCCCCTCACTTCCTCGCCCTGCTGGTAGTAGCTCTGGGTCGAGGAAGCGTAGTCGAGCTTGTGGTACGTGGCGGCTTGTCCGGCGTTGAGCGCAGATGAAATTGTGAGCATTTGAGCGGGGTCGTCCCTCTACATTTGTATGAACTGGTGATGATTTGACGGCTTTTCCGGTCCGGCTTTCGGACGGTCCAGCTCCCTCGAAAGACACTCTTCCTGAAGGATTTCTGCTTCCGTTTCCGGCTTCGGCTGGGCCTCCTGCTTCTGCGATTTCTTGCGAGACTTCCGGCTTTTGCGGTGTTCGGTAGCCTCTGTGCCAACCTCCCCGCCTGAGGCTGGTGCGACCGTCTCGGCGACTTCCGTCTCCACGATCTCAGCTTTCTCAGGAGGCGCTTCGGACCCAGCAGATGGGGTTGCTGGTGCCTCCGCCGCACCTGCCTGTTTGGAGGCAGCTCCGCGATTTGGAGGGCGCGGTTTCAGCGTGTCGGGGTCGAAACTTAGTTCTCCTTCCGCGCCGGTGCGACTGACAAAACCGGGGCTCACTTTCGGCAGGCTGATGTAGTTGAAGTTGAACTGCGCGACGTTGTTTCCGTGCTTCAGGTAGGCGTGTAGATCGTCCAGTCCGGCAATCTGGGACTCCATGACCAGCGGCTCGATCTGCCGGTCAAGGGAGTAGTTCCGGCCCTGCTTTGCCCCGTCGTGTTTCGTCTCCTTGACGCGTTCGATCTCGACGTAGCCGATGGCTTTGGAGATCCACTGCGCTGCGTTGGGTTCCGCCGTCTTCATGAAGAGCTTGGTGGCCGGTTGGGACACCATGACCTCGGCCAGCTTGTCGCCGTAGATGGCCTGGAGCTGTGCCCTGCCTTGGAACCCGAGCACCATCGGATTCTTCGACTTCCGTGCCTCGGTGAGGGCGGTATGGAGCTGCGGGAGTCGCTGCAGGCTTGCCAGCTCGTCGATCACAAACCAGACTTTCCGTTGGTTCGGGGCGGGTTCATTCATCAGCCGCATCACCAGCAAGTCAATCCAAAGGGAATGCAGCGGACGGAGTGTGTTGCGCTCGGTCGGACGTGACGTAATGAACACCCAACCCTTGCGGGTTTTCGACCAGGAACGGGCATTCCACTCCCCGTTCGCCTCTTTCTTTGTGGGCAAAAGCCGGAAGGATTTCGCCACAATTCCGAGTGAGGAAAGCACACCGGCTCGCTGCGGTCCCGCGTTCCGGTCGATGTAGAACGCCATCTCCGTTCCTTCCACCTTTGCGAGCAGCTCGTCATCGCTGGCGAGCCAGTCTGCGAGCTGATGAGGTGTTGGTCCGTACTTCAGAAGGTGGGCGAAAATCTGCGCTGGCGTCTGATGAAAGAACTCGTCTTTACCCTCGCCCGTCGGCTGATACAGAGAGGAAGCAACGGCGTCTGCCTCGGCGTTGGACTCAATCTCCTGGGCTGGACCCCAGTAAGGGCAGCGAGCGTCCAAGGGGTTCAGAATGATGTCGCCGCGCTCCGCGTCGAAGAATTTCTGGACGTATTCTGTCGCTGGATCGTAGACCACCGCAGAGTCTCCACGCTCCGCTACCTGCATGAGGAGCTGGGTAATTAGCTGAGTTTTACCGACACCGGTATCGCCCATCATGAGGAAGTGCTGTGCTTCTTTCCGAGCCGGAATCCGAATCTTTTCCTCCATGTCAACGGAGTTGAACCCGATGCCGTCACCCTTCTGCTTGCGCACGAACTCCTCGGGCTTCATGAGGACGGGTCCGCGTAGGAGACGACCGTATTTCATCTGGCGGAACCGCTTCATATCTGCTGGAATGCTCAGTGCGAGCAAGGCGACGAGCGAGAGTGCTGCCCATCCCAAACTCACCGCATAAGAACCCAGGAAAGTGTCCCCCTCGAAGATCGCGCCGCGAAGCCAGCGGCTCATTGCCACGTCGGTAAACGTCTCTGGCTTACCGGTGTAGAAGCCCCGGTATCCCTGAGAAAGTGGGAGAGCGGAGAGCTGGACCGGCAGGCGGTGACCGTCCGGGAATACTGTTTCGCCGTCTTCGAAATCGACTGGCAACGCTCGTCGTGGCTGCACCTTCGGGCCTCCAAGATAGACGAGCTGATAGTTCCCGTGCGCCTTGAAAAGCTCGCCTGCGGAGCTGCGCAGATAAGCCCCGCTATAGGCTTTTTCGAGCGGCGTCGTGCCGAATCGCAGGTGCTCCCAGCCGAACAGTAACGTGAGAAGCAAAGCGAGACCAAGTGCGGAATACGAATAGATCGGAACGTGCGGCGGGAACACTAGTGTCTCTTTACGGCCCCATGCGTTATCCGGCATTTACTGCTCCTTTTGATCGTGGCGGTACTGTTCCGTCACCTGACTGGTGACGCTTCGTTTCTCTGCGCGAACGTGGTCGAGCAGGGCGCGGAACTGCTCGTCGGTGTAGTCCTCTCCAAGCGCAATGGGCCTCAGAAGATTGACCAGAAACATGCGAAGGCCGATGAGTTCGGTAAGCAGAATGTCGTCCTTGGGCCTGTCTGCCACTGCTAAGAGCTGCTCCCGCGCCCACTCGCCTGCGGCCTGATTCTTTGCCAACGCAAGTTCCTCAACGTGTTCACGTTCCGCTCGGGTGAGCTTGACCGTAAGCGAAATTACTCGGCCAGCTCGACCTCGGGAACGTCGAATTCCCTTCCCCATAACTTGGCCTAAATCAACTGCGGTTTCGCTCATGCTGCCTCTCAAGGTGAAGGGTTCCTATAGGAACCGTCCGGGGTCCTATAGGAACCTGCTTGACGATAAGTTGTTGTTTTTATGAGGGTTGCTCTGCGGTAACTTTTCCGGTGCTCTACACCACCCTGGAAGGGATGAAGTGTCATCCTTCCCCATGTGCGCAGCACATTCCTTTCGCAGGGTGGGTAGAGGCTGCGGTTGCTGTTCCTGCGAGTGCGAATGCTGCGGGCTATTTGGAGCCGACAGCGTGAGGACTCGCACCGTTCGTCGCACCATTGCCAGCGCCATTGTTCTTGCTGGCGGTGGTTGCGGCGGGCTTCTTGATGCGAAGGGCGGCAGGAGTCTCGCCGCCCTGATGCTGCGTGAGGTATTGCTGAAAGTCCTTATCCTTGGTAAACACATACTCAAGGGCCTGGTTCACCACATCGTCAGCGGATGCCTTAGCGAAATGTGCGTACTGGTCAACCCGCTTCGCGGTTGACTCTTCAAGTCTTACGGTGGTCTCTACCTTCTTCGAAGCCTGGATGCTGAGCAATGGCATGGGGCGTTTCTCCTTTGAAAACTGGTTAGGCTGCGTGGCTGTGATCCGACGTGGAATAGATCACGTCGTGGTCATACGTCTGGGTGTTCTGGTCGTAGCCGCGAACATGAATCAGTTCGCGAACTCGGCGCTTTCCATCGGGTGCTCGCTCGCAGTACAGGGCGAAGCCGATGGCTGAAGCCGTCTCAGAACGCATGAAGGAATGATTGAGGTTGGGCCTCGCACTCAGGGCAAGGTTGGCAAGCCTGCCGAGTGCGTCAAGGGCACTGCTCGCGTGGATGGTGGAGAGTGTTCCGCCATGACCGGTGTTCATGGCCTGCAGCAGGTCATAGCCACACTCATTGCGAATCTCGCCCATGATGATGCGGTCGGGCCGGTGACGCAAAGCAGCGGCTAACAGTTCACTCGGTGTCACGGCGACCTGACCGGGGATCGCATCGACTGCCTCCCACTGAACTGCATTAGGGTGAGCTATTCGGAGCTCGGACGGCTGCTCGATCACACAGAGACGCTCGGTCATTGGAATGTGGTCCAGCAGCGCCTTCATCAGGGTGGTCTTGCCACTACCGGTTCCGCCCGCGATGATGCCGTTCTTCCGCTGCATGACGAGGCCAACCACAAAGTCACGAACCTTCTCCGGCAGACTGCCGGATGCCACAAGCTGATCGCTGGTGAACCACTGGTTGAACTTGCGGATGGTGAGCGACGGCCCATCCTTCGATGCTGGCGGGCCTACCACCGCGACGCGCGAACCATCGGGCAGCCGTGTGTTGAGGATGGGGTTCTGGCTCGTCAGATCCTGTCCAAGCACTCGCGCCACTCTCTCGATTGCAGCGGTAAGACGTTCGTTGGTGTAAGGGTCGGACAGTTCGATCTTCTCGACCTTGCCTGCACGGTCGGCAAAAACTCCCCTGGTGCCGTTCACCATCAGGTCAGAGATGGTTGGGTCCAAAAGAAGCGCCTGAATCTCTTTTGGAAAGTACGGCAGAATGAGGTCGTAGCTCACTGCTGGCCTCCGGTCTGTCCAGCTACAGGCGGCGCATCCTGAACCCCAGAGCCAACACCGGGAATGAAGGGCTTCCCTCCAGCGACCGGAGCGAAGGCCGGTTCTGCCGGCTTCGCTGCACCGCCATCGAACCCGATGCGGCTCTCATGGAACTCAGTGATGGTGAGACCGAGCGGATTGATCGTCTCGAACTGGGGAAACCGCTGCGACTGCTGGTTTACCTGGGCGGGGTTGATGTAGTAGGTCACCGAGAGCATCCAGTGCTCGGTGCGCGGTGCCTGGGATGTGCGGGACGAGTAGAGCTTGTCGAGGTTGATGAGGGCGGTTCCCTTGGCGAGCGTCACGTTCTGGACCGTCTCTTCGCTCATGGCCGTGATGGTCACGTTCTTAACTTCCACCTCGCTCTGCTCCGTCTGGCCGGACATTACCTCTGAGATTTTGTGATTCGTGTTGTCGTCGGTCATGCCCTGGGCTGCAAGCGGCTGGGAGAGAAAGTAGTAGTTGAGCGGGTACTTCTTCGCGACCGTTTCCTTGTTGAGTGTGAACCGGTAGTTCGCCCAATCCGTGAGGTAGGTTCGCACCTCGCCCTCTCGTGGGCTGTACTGGAGATCGCTGTACTGAATAGCCTGCGCCCGGCCCATCTCGTCGATGCGGACGTAGCGGTTCACCAGCGGTTTCTTAGACAGAGAAGCGATGGTCACAAACGATCCAAGCAGGGCGATGGATAGCGCTCCAATCACGAACCGGCTCGTCTTCCGCTCGGCATAGTGAGAGGCATAGACCTCATTGGCAATCTGGTCAGTGAGCATCGCTTGCTGGGGAGTCCATGCTGCGTCGGTGAGCGGGGCGGTTTGAGTTGCCATGTGAGTTCCTTTCGGGTTGAGCGCTGTGGTGGAAAAGAACGCGGACGATTGCGACGATGACAGCCACCAAAAGAATCCACCGGAAGATGCGCAGCAGCTTTCTGGGAGCGGCTGGGTGGATGAGTACCGGGTGTTCGTCATAGAACGGAGGTCGAAACATAGCTACACCCCTACAAGGGCTATCAATTGAGAGCCAACGGATTCAGCACGGCCAGCCATCCCGGCAGCCCCGCCGAAGATCGCCTGGGTCAGACTCGGAATGAAAAGCATGTTGAAGATGAAGGCGACAAACATCGTGATAACGGGCACGAGATTGGCGAGCCACATTGCAATGGAGTAGTCCCCGTTAAAGGTCTGCTGAAGGAACGTGGTGAGGAAACCGGCCCAGACGAAAAGGAAGGCTGCAGCGACGGCTCGAATCATCGCGAAACCAATTAGCACATCGATGTACTGGAAGAACTTCGAGCGGAAAGAGTTCGTTAGATAGAGCGGAATGAACACTGGTCCGAACAGAGCTGACACGCCGTACAGAATGAACGAGCTGATGTTTATAAGGAAGAGAATGGCCGACGACACACCCAGGATTGCTTGCACCACCATGTAGCAAAGAAGCTCAAGCGGAGCTGTAAGCGAGGGCGTGTCCATCTTTGTTGAGGCCTCGCGGAGAAGGCTGGTAAGGGTGTTGAGAGAGGTTTGGTCTAAAACCTGTGCCAGCGCCTCAGCAAGGTAACTGAACAGATGGTTGAACCCGAAGCTGGCACCTGGGAATGGATTTACCCAGAAGTGTTCCAGCAGGGCGCAAAATCCGAGCCTAAGCATGAAACGCATGACGGTTCCGGCATCCACACTTTGGGGACGAAAGCTGATGGTCCAGTTGGCCGTATTGATTGAGATGACCATCTGGACCAGCATCATGATGGCGACGAAGCTGAGCAGAGACATGCCGACACTCGTCAGCACGCCGCCGTTCTGAGTCGTAAGGTTCGTGAGGTTCTGCGCAAAGACGGAGAGCCAATTCACACCCTGAGCTGGGGCTTGAAACATCGCTAGTAGTGCCATCGGAAGTCCTCAGAATCTTGGCGTCGTGGTGGTTGTAGACAGCTACGGAAGGTAGTTGTTCCAGGTCTTCTGCTCATTCGCAGGCATCTTGCTCTTGGAACGGCGGATTGTGTCCACCTTCTTCGCTTCGTCCTCGCGATATTTCTGATCCGCTGCAGCCTGGCGCTGCTGTTGTTCAAGGACGGCAGCGGTGCGAGCTGCCGCCGCTGCCTGCTCCTTGCGGATGCCGTTCTGCCTGACCAACAACCCACCGATAACGGCAAGTGCTGCAAGGACCGCGATTAGAAGTTTCGTGTTGATAGCTTTGAGCATCCGGTGTTTCCTCCTCGACGGTTTAGGCTTCGACGCCCCCCGCAGAGACGGTTATGGAAGGTAGTTATTCCACGTATCGCCCTGGTTCTCGGGGTGCTTCGGAGCAGTGAGATTCTGCTGGCGAATGTACGCAGCCGTGTTGAGGTCGCGTGCAGCGGCGTTGCGTTGCTGCATGTTTTGGATGGCGAGCTGGGTAGCGATGCAGGTATGGAGCGATCCCTGGGCCTGCTGATCGTTCATCTGCTGAACCTGCCCGGCGTTGAGTAGGTTGAGTTGCTGCACCTCACTGTTCGTGTCGTCGCTGCCGTCGAGCTGCTGTTGCTGCAGATTCTGCTCGGCGGTGCTGCTTGCCGCCCTCGCTGCTCGATAGGAGCCGACTGCGTTGAGACAGTCGGGTGAGGCTGCATCGGACGCCTCGATCATCGCGAGCTGGGAGAGCTGGGTGGACGATCCAACCGACTGCCCGCTGAGCAGGCTGGTGGTGTCCGTGGACAGGGAGACGTTGCCGTTCTTCCACGCCGAGTTTGCAGTCGTGGCCGAGTCGGAGTTGAGGGCGACGGTGAGGCCGTTCGTCTCACCGAAAGTGTTGGCGACGTTGACGTTCTTGAGTTGGTTGAGTTCCGTCTTCCAGACCGTCTTGATGGAGAAGTTCTTGAGGCTGGCGACGGTCGTGTTGTATTGGTTCGTGAGGGTTGTGAGCTGCGAAACCAGGCTGGCGTACGACGTGGGGTCGAACACAATATCGCCTAGTCCGAAGAGGGCAAAGCTCGGTGTGGCGGTTCCGAGCACCAGAGCCGTGCCGACGATCCAACGGGTACGGCGTTTCCTGAGAGATGCATTAAATGCGGTGTAGCTGAGATTCATTGCGATAGCCTCCTCTCGGTACATCGAATGCAGGAAAGTTGAGCAGCCTCATCGCGAGACTGCGAAGGGTGTCATGCCTCCTTTCCGGGGTTAGAGGGTGGGATCGACGCGATGTTCCGCGTAGGAAGGAACGAGAAAGTCCTGGTTGATGTAGACCCTCGCGCGGGACCCTTCCTTAACGGTGATGACAGGCAGGCGGCTCAGAAATTTGTTGAGAACCTGTTCGGACTCCGCGGCGGTCTGGGATGAAATGCCGTTCCGAATCTGGGTTCCCGAGTCGAGGACGCTGCCTGAATTTCCAACCTGGGCCAGCCCGCCGATCCCGCCCACTGCGGCGGCGGCAACGAAGCTGGAGAGGTAGTGATTGTTGACGCTGGTCGCCAGGCCGGTCGTACCCAGCGGGTCCAAGCCGGTGAAGCGATTGAGGTCGAGTGAGAACCCGTCCGGGCAAATGGCTCGGTTGAACGTCACCATGAGCTTGCGCTGGCCGGATGCACCCACGCTCTGGACATTGCCAATAAGCCGGGTGCCCTGGGGAAAGAGAAGCTGCTGGTGGTCATGCGAGTAGTAATCGGTCGTCAGCATCACGATCATGGGGCCGGCAAGTGCCCCGTCGATATGGTTCGTCACCACTCCCTCGAACACAGTGCCTTCGAACACGCGGTAGAGCCTGCCCTGGAAGCCATCGAAGTCATACGCCGCCATGGGGTCGCGCTGGGTCGTGGAACGCCGGTCTGAGACGCTCTGAAGCCCTTCCGAGCCTCCTGGAGCCCCGTTCCGGACCGATAACGCATGCACGGGTCCGCCCGGCTCGTCTGACGCCACTGGAGACCCTTCTGCTTCTCCTCTGGCTACATCCTGGCCCTCCGCACGGTCCGCGAGTACCCCGCTTGCTTTGCCGGAGCTGGTTCCCTGCCCTGCCGAACTGGAGAAGTCGATCGCTACCGTGTCGCTGGCAAGAGCCTGCTGGTGCTGTTGTTCCCGGAGCAATGCCTTTTGCTTTGCCTGAGCCTGGGCCTCTGACACCCCGGAGGTCTTCTGCGGGGCGTTCGGATTGTTGCTGCCGTACATGGCCTGGCGCTGGGCCGGGGTCATGGCCGGGGCGGTGGCAGATTCGGGGCCGGGGGTCTCCTGCTGCTGCTGTAGGATCGCCGCTTGTGCGGCGATTTCCTGCTGGCGTAGCAGCTCGGCCTGGTCGTGCTGGGCCTGACGTGCCTGGGCCGCCTGGAAAGAATTCACCTGGCCAGAATCGCTGACGACGGGCTTGCTCGGCAGGGAGCTTTTCGCGGGTTGGTTCTTGGCGTGACCGCTGGCGAGATTGCCGACATTGGCAATCCCGATGATGCCGACGACGACACACGCTCCAATGACGAGGGGCTTGGAGGTCTTCAGCGGTGCGGTGGTCTGCGGCTGGCCCGGAACGGTCGGGTTGTGGTCGGGCGTGGAAAGATCGTTATGCTCATCGGCCATGGCTAGTTCACCCCCTGCCGCTTGAAATCAACCCGCTGCTTGCCGATGGTGAGGTAGCCCTGAAGCATGGTCTTGTCCACGGTGTAGAGGCCGTCGTTGTAGCTCCAGTTGATGAGGCTTCCTTTCCCATCTTTCAGCTCGTAGAGGACAGGTGTTTCCTGGAACTTGCCCCGCAGGTAGGTGAACTTGTCATCCCGCCAGACTTCCTGAAGTCCCAACCCATCGGCCTTCTTCCGATCCCATGCGTAATCGAAGTGGAGCTGGCCGGGATACTGGCTGCGATAGCTCTCGGCCTTCGCCTCTGCCTGCTTCCGCTCCGTCGCCTCCTTGGCCTCTGCCTCGGCTGCCTCGCGCTTCGCCTTGTCCAGCTCGGCGGCAGGCACGAACACAGGTAGGGTCACCAGCTTTTCCTTCCCGGCCTGGTCGCCCGGCGAGATGAACACCTTGGAGTCGTAGTGAGGATCTGCGTCAGCAGAGACCTCGCGGAGTTGCAGCGTGTACTCATTGCCGTGGTCCGATACGATATGCACGTCGGTTGTGCTGTTCGCCACCTTGGGCTTGATGGAGATGAACCGGCTGGCGACGTGTCCGCCGTCGAAGACCCAGCTCGACGTATCGCCTCCGAACACCGTCGCAACCTTCTCCTCAGCGGGCAGAAGAATGAGGGTGGACTGAAGCAGGCCGGTCCGGATGACGGGCGGCGTCTCGGTTTCAACGATCACGATGCTCCGGGGCGCATTGGCCTGGATGCGTGGCTTGGTCGCGACGGTCTGACTTAGGGCCGGAACCGCAGCGGAACCGGTGAGCAGGAGCGCGGTCAGGATGTTCTTGGAAGTCTTCATTACGCCTGTTCTCCATTCGCGAAGCGCTCGATGCCTTCGGTGAGGCCATACTTCTCGACCAGCTTCGACCGGCGAACGCGGTCCTTCGGGCGGGTCGAAAATTTGGCGTAGCTGCGGTTGTCAAGATTCAGGGTCACCACCTTGGTGAGCCCGTCGCGGCGCACGTACAGCGCTTCCCTCTCCCGCAGCGACTCGAATAGGTCGAGCTGCTGGGTCGTGAGTTTGAAAAGCTCGCCGTAGAACTTCCGGTTGAAGGTCGCATCGGGCAGGAAAAGAAACGACGTGCACGAGTTCACGATGCTGTCCGCGTTCGCGCCCAGGTCGTTCGCACTCTGGCCGATGAGTGTGACACCGCCCAGGTTCTTGCGGACGGTCTTGATGGAAGCGAGAGCAGCGTCGAGAAGCTGCGAGTTCTTTATGGCCGAGAACAATTCCTCGATCATGATGTGCTTGGGAACGCCGAGGTTTTTGGGGTCGTACAGGACCTCATTGATCCGGCGCAGCAGCCAGACCATCAACGGCTCTACAAGGTCCGCGTGTTGGCCGGTGATGCCCTGGAAGTCGAAGCATTGCAGGCGTCCCAGCGATAAGCTGTCTTCCACGTTGTCGAACACCGCGTTGTAAAGTCCGCTACCAATCCACTTGGAAAGGTAACGCTGCAAGTGCTTCGGCAACATGATGGCTGACAGCCTGCGCAGGTGCCGGTCGAGGTGGTACACGCCTTTGACCGCGCCGAATACCGTATCCTCGTCTTCCGGCGTTAGCACAGCACCGCCGTTGGTGAGGAGAAGCTTCACAAACGAGTGCAGAAATTGCAGGTTGTCTTCGTTCGGCTCCAGCGCAAACGGGTTGACGCGCGGCCCGTCTTTCCCGACCTTGTCGATCCGGCCTCCGTACAGCTCAACCACGGATTCATAGCTGCTGCCGATATCGAAGATGTAGGTAAACCCACCGTACTTCTGCTCGAAAGCAATCAGGTTATTGCCGTGTATCGACTTGCCCGATCCGGTTGGCCCCAGAATCAGCATGACGCGCACGCCGTTTACATAAACATCCTGGAAGAAAGGCGTCCGGGTGCGGGTCTCGAAGACATTCAGGTACTCGGAATCAAGGTCTTCGGAAACGGGGTGGCCGATGTGCGGCGCAAACGCAAGGGACATCCTGGCGTGATGATCTTCGCCCAGCCAGAGGGGAAAGACATTGAAGCGCTGGTTGCCGGGAAACATGGTGTAGAACGATGACAGATTCCCCAAAGTCTCCTCCATGACCTGGCACCGGGCTTCGACGAAGACGCGATGAACGGCGGGAATCGCATCGTGCAGCTCGGCCTTGCTCCTCGCTGCCAGCAGCAGACGCATGGTGTATTCACCCTGCGCCGTTCTGTCGAGCGAATTGATGACCTCGCTCAGTTCCTCTACGTTGGTCTGCGCGGCCTTGGCTCCGGCTCCCGTTTCGAGTGAAGCGGTGTCCTTGCCGCTCATCACGCGATTCAGAATGCCGACCTTGAAGAAGCTGATGAACTTCTCCTGGTTCTCAATCTCCTTCCGCGCCACCGCTCCAGACTTTGGCCTCCAGCTCGTGCAAAGCACGCTGTCGCAGTCGAGTGTCATGAGGCCGGAGAACTGGCAGGGCCGGGACGTGTCCGGCGTGTTCATGAGGGAGAACATCTGCACGTAGCGCTTTCCGACCTGCAAGTGGTCGTTATGCCAGCTCACCGGGCTCTTGACGATCTGTCGGTCCACGCCGGTGTCGCTGCCCAGCCGGTCGAAGTCGGCCCATGGCTCCAGGTTGTAAAGGTAGGAAAAGAACGCGAACGCCTCGGCTTTGGGCAAAAGCCGGATGCCCAGCACCGTGCGCAGATGCTCCTCAAGGATGGTTGCAGCCTTTTCCAGGTTGCGAAGCATCCGAGCGTTCTCGCCGGCGTTCTCATGTGGCTTCTTCTTGAGCGCCGCCGTCTTCGGAGGTTCAACAGTCAAACACCAATACAGGTCGATGCGTCGGAAACCCGCCCGCTCGTCCAGGAAGTTCAGCCGGTCGCTGACGAACTTCGCAGTGACGGCACTTGCGTACTCACTCTGTCGTGGCAGGTCGTAGCCGTTCAGCACGCGGCAATATTCATACAGGCAGGAGTGCTCAGGCATGCCGCGCAACGCGCCCTGAATCATGCGGACGCGGGACTCTAACTCCTGATCGGTCAGGCTCTCCTCGTCCGCTCCGCGAAGCGAAAACACGCAGCCGTATCCACTACCCTTCAGGGCAAATATGGTCGGGGTCAGAAAGCGCGAGATCGGAACGATGGAACACGCGGCACCGGCCTTCGTGTACCAGGGCGTGAGCTTGGGGTCGTTAGTCGCTTTTGCGAGGATCATAGTAGCTCTTCTGGTACAGGCTGTGACCCCAGAGCTGGAACATCTTGGGGTGATTGCGGACGGTGAACCATGCCGCCGCCACCAGCAAGGGAAAGCTGATGACGGCAAGCATGCGGAAGCCAACGAGGAAAACCGAAACCGAGACGAACACGATGGCCATCCATGCCGACAGCTCCAAT
This sequence comes from Acidobacteriaceae bacterium, assembly GCA_965215415.1. Taxonomy (GTDB): domain Bacteria; phylum Acidobacteriota; class Terriglobia; order Terriglobales; family Acidobacteriaceae; genus Edaphobacter. The sequence continues at coordinate 58,779 of CBDCDQ010000002.1, forward strand.
CCGAGCTTGGTTCTGGAACGGTTCATCGCCTGGTTGATGGGTAACGCTTCGCCTCGTTTGGTCATGGTCTGAGTTCCTTACTGGTTGACCGACTGGCCGGTGAGAGACGAAATCCAGCCCGCACCCCAGCCGAGTACGCCAGCGCCGAACAGAGCACCGAACAGGCCGGGGATTGCATCCTGGAAACGGCCACCCATGAGGCGAATGCCTGCAAAGATGAGGGACCCAAAGCAGATCACTGCGCCCGCGTAAACCGCGAACGTCTGGAAAGACTGCATCAAGGTTTTGGCTTGTGAGAAATCCATCGTTCCTTGCGCATGTGCGACGCCGGACACGCCAAGGGCGAAAACGATTGGTGCAATGCTGCGACCGAACAGGGCTGCCTTCTGTTTCGCCTGTTGGCGGGTGATGGTGACGTTGCGAAGGCTGTTCAGACGGGACGAAATAGCTGCGTTCAAGGGGTATCTCCTGTGAGCGACAAAGTCTCGGTTTTGGTGAATAAGCGCGGGGCCGCGTGAGCGCGCGGCGTGCGCGTTTTCGAAACATTACGACTCAACGTTTCGGCTTACAAAACGCCCATTTTCGCGGTGAAAGTGGGCACTGCTGGCGAGCAATGTAGTGTTTGTAAAATGCATCAGTATCACCGTGTCAAGTATTACATTTATACGATTGCAATCTATAAGTTGGGAACGCTACGATTTTGCATCAGCACAGGTGAAACGGAGGTTACAAGAGAGGCGCCGGGCGCAATCTTAAAGGCGTATTTTGCCGTACTCTACGAGGGACTACACTTTGCGTGCAAAGACTTGTAGAGCAGAGCTGTGCCTGTACGTCGGAGTGGCAGGGAAGGAGTTCGACCGTACTTCTCAAATCTCGTAGAAAGAAAGACGTCATCAGTGCTGAAAAATGATGTGCTAACGGAGGAAGTTCTAAAGGCTTTCCTCGGTACGCTTGGCAGGCGGATCAAACAGCTTCGTAAGGAAAAGAAGCTTCTGATGCGCGACATCATGGTCAAGACTGGCTACTACGATGCTCAGTGGCGAAAGTACGAGGCAGGGGGAAATCTCAACATCCCATCGTTGATGAAAGTCGCCTTGGCGCTCGACGTTACGCTGATGGAACTCTTAGACGGTCTTGGACATTGGCCAAAAGTAAGCGTAGCCGAAGCCCAGGAACAGTACGGCATCGAGCCAGCGGTCGCGAAAGCGGTTGAACTGGAGTGCGAGCCTGAAGAACAAATCATCTCCCGGCAGCGTTCAAAGGGCGCGTCGGCAAACAGCAAACGAACCTCTTCTAGAGTTACGGTTAGTCAGCCCTCGACAGCTAAGACGGCCCCTGCATCACCCGTTCGCTCGAAGCGCAAACCCTCTGAGTAGTGTGTCTTTCTGAAGCGGCGACCAAGTTTTCGGGATCGCCGCTCCTGAGCCTTCGCTCAGAAAAGGATGAATGTAGGCCGATGCGACGAATGTCGCTCGGTGATTAAGTCTTGATTGAAGAGAGATTTAGAAGAGATTAGCTTGCGCGAAACCAGCGATAACATTAGTAAATTCAACTACTTACAAATCATCAAATCCGCTCAAATGCTCAGGATTCCCGTTAAAATGCTCTACTGTGCCCGCTGAAATGCTCTGTTTGGCCCGTTCGAATGCTCACTCCGCACAGTAGTGGAAATCCCGCTCAAATGCTCATGCAATCGCAGCATACCCCGTTCAAATGCTCAATTTATAAGTTTGTGAAACCCGTTCAAATGCTCGCAGAGCAAGCAGACGGTTCCCGCTCAAATGCTCGTTTAGCGGGCTTTCAGGATGTTTTCCAGTAAGGAATCAGCCCGCTGCAACTCTCGTGACTGGCGGCTGCGACTGGATGCAGGGAGAGCTTTAGGCGCGAACTGCTGGGCGAGCTGGTATCCACTTCCCTGCCGATCCCGTTCCTTCGCTGCTTTGACGAGCTCTTTCCGATGATCGCTGCGGGCCAGGTGACGAGTTTGCGAGTCTGTAGGAGGTCGGGTGATCGTCAGCAGGCCGTCTTCCAGCTCCACCTTCCAGTCGAGCTGCTTGCGCAACACGTCCAAAGCCCGGCGCAGCGTCACTAGGAAATGGTCTCGCCTAGAGCTCTCGTGGCCGGTCTTCTCCTGGAGGTAAGCGACGGTCACAGGAAAGGGACGTGCATGCGTCGAGTAGTAGCTGTGGAGCCACTGAGCGAGCGGGGCTTTCATAAGCTTTTGCCTCGCCTCCCATTCCAGTTGGGTGTAGCTGGAGTCCTCGAACAGAGTCTTGACGGCCGGGTCAAGCTGAACGCAATACAGCTTGCTCGTTGTCTCGCGGACGTAGGAGCTAATTAGACTTCCAACATAAACATACTGTCGCTGGCCTACCCGCCACTTCACATCCACAAGCCCGCGCTTCAGCCGGCGCAGACTCGTGTCCAGATCCTGGTAATTCAAATCGTTGCGGGTGCGCCCGATCTGCTTCAGGAAGTCGCCGCCCGCGAAGCGGGCCGTCGTTCCAAGGGGATGCCTCCTGGAGCGGTGCAGCACTTCGAAAAACACGTCGGCATCGTACTGATTGAGTTGAGTACCGGTGTACTTGATGGCGATGCCATCCTGAGCGGCAATCAAAATGCCTTCTGGCTCATCTGCCGGGCTGCTGCGCGTTTCCAGTACCTTTCGATTCTTGCTGGCTATGCCAGCAAAGAATGCAGAACGCAGCAGGGCGTTAGGACCGCCGCGCATAGCGTCTGGCCAGATAGGAAGTTGTGCAGGAGCGATGTATCTCTGCATGGCCGCTCCCCTATTGCTTCGTTTCGGTGCGCTCCAGCCACTCGGCCAGCAGGTCGCTGGTCAGGTCCGAAACGTCTCGCGTGTCATTGGTCTGGGAAAGGCGAATCCGCACGTCCTTCATCACCTGGATGGGCAAGAGGCCAGTCCACGCCTTGTAGTCTGGGTTCGATCTTTTCGAACCTGGCTTTAGCGGTCTGCCTGGACGACCAGTTGTGGCCGTGTTTTCAGGCGGTGGGGGCTGGCGAATGCTTGTAAGGTTTCTAAACGGGCTTTCCCTTTTAGCGCTGGCTGGCATAACGTAAAGCCTCCTTCCCTATTGCTTCGTACGCGGACCATCCCCGAGCGGCGCGAGGGTCCTTTACTGCCGAAACTAGAATGCCTGCACCAGAGGCTTTGGTAAATGCCTTCAAGCGCGGAATCTCAGTTTTGAATACTGGCACGTCCAGTTCTTTCAGTAAGTCTGAAAGTTCCTTTGTCTCCGGCTCAGGAGCGGGGGGGCAGCTTGTCATCAGCACCCTGTAGTGCTTCACCTTGAGCCGCTGGAAGGCCTGAATCGTCTGTTGCAGGCCATCCGTGTCCAAGGGGCGCGGAGTGGTCGGCACGATTAACAGGTCTGAAGCCTCGGCTAGGTACTTCAAATCTTCATCAGTGGGAGCCTGGGCGGTATCCGTGACGCTGTGTTTGAACGATCCGGCCAGCTTTACAGCCATCCGAACGTCGGCGATTTTGAATGGAAAGCCTTCGCCGCGCTGCTGCCACGCGAGCGCATTATGAGTAGGGTCACCATCGAAGAGAATGGTCGCTCCCGTCGTCTGGAGGTAAGCAGACAGATGCACCGCTGTCGTGGTTTTTGCGACCCCGCCTTTGATGTTTACGACTGCAAAATTCATAAGCCCTCACCTGTAAATATACACGGTCATAAGTATGTCAATACGTCCAACAGGTACTAAAGGACGTTCCGAGCTTGGTTCGCCATTGCCGCGCGTACGGCACGGAGTTGCCACAGTACGTCATCGAGAATAGGGTCTCGATCTGGCTTGGAATGCTGGTACTCATGCAGGCGCGTTAAGGCCTCTATGAGGTCGTTTCCGCCCGGAACAAGTTGCCGGATGGCTTTGGTGACTACCTGGGGTGGTCTCACGCTGTGAGACAGAGACAAGCGGCGGCGCAGCTCAGCGATGGTCGGCACGAGGTTTCTCCTGTAGGTCTGGGTTTGGGCAGCGTTCCCGCGCTGCCCCTGGTGAGCGAAAGTATTAAGCTGCGAGGGGGAGAGCCGGATTGTCTCCGGCCTCCTCCTGTGTCGTTCCCTCGATCTTCTCGATGATCCTGCGGGAAGTCGCCGCAATGATCTGCATGGACGCCCTGAGCATTTCTCCGGTGACGCCGTAGCTGTTGAGGTAGAACCGGCTCCCTGACTGCATCCCGAAGTGGTTCAAGACAACATAGGCCGTTGCCTCGGCCTCTAGTTCCCTTTGGCGCTTGGTTCCCTTCCCCTCGCCATTCCAGTGCAGTAGTTCATGAGCAAGCTCGTGAGCCAGGGTGCCGCACTTGGCTGGGACAGGCTGCGACTCCTCGACCACAATCGCTCCACCCTTGCTGTACCCCTCTGCGCGTCCGGGTATTGCCTGATAGGAAAGCTCAATCCCAAAGGCGCGAATGGCAGCTTCCAGTTGTGGCAGTAGCTCTGCGCCTCCTGTGGTGGCGTTGTGTTCTGGTGCATCGGGAAGCGGCATTCCTTCGGTCTGAGACAGGTCGAATACCGTAGTAGCGCGGAACCCTAAGACCCGGCCCTTACCTCCCTGCTTGGCCTCGTTCGAGCTGTCGTTGTCCTCGGTCGCCTTACGGGTGACAACCGGCGCAAGTATGTAGATGGCCTTCTGGCCCTTCATGACGTTGCGGCCCATACCCTGCCAGCGCTGGTATCCGGCAACCCGGGTCGCATGAGGGCATTGGCTGGCGATGAGCATCTGGTTGCCGAACGAGTAGTTGTAGAACCGGCTCATGCTTGCAAGCCATGTGCGGAAGGTCGCATCCTGTTTCACAGCGTCAGTCTCGGCTGCGAGGGACTCAACGGCTTCGGTGATGGTGGCATTTAAGGAGTCGGCTTTGGCAGTAACGCTCACGGTGTGTTCTCCTGTGCGGCTTTGGTTGGGCAGCGTTCCCGCGCTGCTGGTGTTGTGGTTGTGAGGCTTGTTTCCGCCCCGCCCTTGATGTTCTAAGAATAACGTATTGTCATCAATAGGTAAATATATAAATACGTAAATATGTAAAGTATTTCAGCGAAGCTGCCTATGGTCTCGGGCCATGATTAGAGAGGGTTTGCACCTTCTTCTTTCCACTTGACCAGGTAGGCTTTTGCTTTTGCTCTTTGCTTTGAACTGGTGCACGGCTGTGTTCGTATAAGAGGTGGACGGTGCGCCGCTGGCGAGCAGCGTAGAAAGGGGGTCGGCAGAGGATATCTCTCGCCTTCCCCCCGTCCGCGCTCTTATGGCAGCACTTCGGGCACCGGCTGGCCGTCAACGGTTTGGGTTGGCTTTCTGCGCTTTCTCGTCGCCCTGGGCCGCGCCCATGGTCCTGCTCTTCGGATGAACTCGTGGACGGCGGCATCCAGCTTGAGGCGGGCGTTATGCAAGTCAAGCAAGCTGTAGCAGGCTGAGCATCCGCCCTTGATCCCAGCCCTGCCGTCCTTCTCGGGGTTGTAGCGTGGATGCCGGTCGCACTTGCCCTGCACCCGTTCACGAACTGTCAGCTTGTAGCTGAGTTTGAACATGATTCGTCCTTTCCTCCTGAGAGGAGCGGGCCGGGTGTCCCCGGCCTCGCGGGTTCGTGGTGCGGCTTACGCGGCTTTGGTGGTCTTCTTGGCTTGCTTCTTTTTTGCTGCGGGTGGGGTCGCCTTCTTCGGCTTCACCAGCGCCAGCTTCTTTCCGGCTGCCTTCGCTGGGGCTGGCTTCTCCTTGGGAGTGAAAGCTGCCTCCGCTTCTGCAAGGTGATCGTTCTCGCCATCCTTGGGGATGCTGCGGTGTCCTGCCAACGCTAGGTGAAGGGCAAACCCGGTCAGTTTGTCATCCGCTAGGCCGTCGATGGCGGTCAGCAGCACTTCCTCTGCGCTGCGGCGGTCGTTCTCGTCATCGCCGTTCATCTCCACCGCAAGGTCATCTGCGAAAGTGTATGGGTCCATGTTCACCAGAGCGCGAAGCAACACGCGTAGGTGAGCGGCTGTGAAGACGGGCGGTGCGTTCTGGATGATGCGCTCGAAAGTCGCCGTGCGCCTCTTCTGCTGCTTGGCCCTGCGCTCCTGCTCGGCTTCGTATTCCTTGTGACGGCGGTCCTCCTCTTCCTGCCGTGCCGCCTCTCTGCGTTCCTGGTCGGCCTTGTACTCGGCTTGGCGCTGCTCGTAGTCGGCTTTGCGGGCTGCGGTCTGTTCGTCAGTCTCGTCTTCTGTGGGAGCCTCCACGGTCGGAACGGGATTGGCGGCTCGGTCTGCGGCCTGTCGCGGGTCATGCACCGGGCAACGGTTGTCCGTGCAAACGGTGAGGAATGTCCCGACGTGCGGGCCGTAGACAATGAGGGCAGGCTTTGCTGCTTCACAAGCGCTCACCGGCTCCGCGTCGGGGTTCTCTGCGGGCGTCTCAATCTCCCTGTACAGGCCGCGCTTCACAGCATCCAGCTTCTGTTCGCTCGCCCTGCGCCAACCTTCCTCGATCTGCACAAGGCCGGGACGGGCTGCAATCTCACGGTCAAGGTGGTTGGCAATCTTGATTTGGTAACAGTTGCCGTCAAGACACTGGTCACCCTGAACGTCGCAGAAAAGGGAAGTGTTGAACCCGCTGCGTCTGGGGCATGTGGTGCAAGCTCCTGCAGTTGGGTTAAGGCTGGGGTCTTCGCGGTCGAACGGGGCGGCGGCAAGGGGAAGGTAGAGGTTGGCCTGTATCCATGCGGCTAGGTTCTTCGCCGGTAGCAGGTGCGGCTCCTTGTCTTGGTAGTCTTTTCGCCAGCACTGCTCAAAGGCGTCTGCCTGTCGGTCTGCGGGGAGTCGGGCAATCAGGTTGGCGTGACTTGCGGTGATTCGCTCTTCCTGGAAGGCTGTTGCAACGTCCGGGATGAGGGCCAGCAGCGCAAGCCGTGCGTAGATGTGGCTTTGGCTCCTGCCGGTCTTCTGCACGAGGGCTTCTACGGTGTAGCCGGGAAGGTCTAGGAGGCGCTGATACCCTGCCGCCTCCTCGTAGGGGTGTACGTCCTGGCGCTGGCTGTTCTCGATGATCTGGATTTCGATTGTCTCCGCGTCGGAGAGGTCAAGGATGCGTACCGAAACGGCCGGAACCTCCGCGATCTGGGCCGCGCGGAAGCGACGGGCACCGGCAACAATCTCGTATGCTTCGCCCATCGGGCGCACGGTGATGGGCTGGATAAGGCCGTGGACGCTGAGACTGTGGGCCAGCTCTACCAGCTTGGACGGTTCAAAGGTGCGGCGTGGGTTGGTGCTGGACTCCTGAAGCATGGAAAGGGGAAGGGTCTTGTATCCTGAAACTGCGGCCATTTCGGTGTTCATGTTCGCTCCTGTGCGCATGTGCTTCGTTGTGGTTGGGGGCAGTGTTCCCGCACTGCCCCATCTCATTCTGCTAAATCTCTAGTCGTCGTTGCCGGTGTCGGCATCGCTCTTTGCGGCTACTCGCTCAATCTGGATGACGGCAATTTCGTGGTTGTAGACGGTGATCGTCTCTCCTCCAACCGTCTTGTCGTATTTGCTGGAACGTAGCTGGCCGTCGATGTAAACCCTGTCGCCCTTCTTCAACTTTGCGGCATACTTGCGAAGGTTCCCGAAAACAACAATGTTGTGCCATTCGGTGCGGGTCTGCTTCTGCTTCTTCTCGTCCAGCCAACGGTCTGTCGTGGCAACGGAGAAGGTGACTGGTGCGTTGTCGCTCTGGGGTGTCTGGGCGTCGGCTCCGAGGTATCCCATCAGCAGTACGCGGTTGAGGTCGTTAATCACGGTGTGTTCTCCTGTGCGGCTTTGGTTAGGCAGCGTTCCCGCGCTGCTGGTGTTGTGAGGCTTGTTTCCGCCCCGCCCTTGATGTTCTAAGAATAACGTATTGTCATCAATATGTCAACATATAAATACGTCAATATGTAAAGTATTTCAGCGAAGCTGCCTATGGCCTCGGGCCATGATTAGAGAGGGTTTGCACCTTCTTCTTTCCACTTGACCAGGTAGGCTTTTGCTTTGCTCTTCGCTTTTGCCCTTGTTCCTGACCTAGTGATCGTCGTCGTGGTCGGGCGCGGCTGTGGTAAACGCCAGCATCACCGGCGTTTTCCAAGGGGCGGTGCGAAGGGTGGGACAGTTTTACCGTTCCATGCTTTGCACGGTCACGGCAGCCGCGCTCGATGCTTCTGCTGTGGCAATGTGGGAGGGTGCCAGCATTACCGGCAGCCTTCCAAGCGAAGCGCCATTTCCATAGCTGGGGCGTTACGGGGTGTCCCCGTAGAGGGGGTGGCGGAAGACGGGCCAGCTTTATCGGCCTGGCTGTAGACAGGGGGAGACTTCCCCCAACAAGGCTCATCGGAAGGTGCAATTTGAGCGTCAAAGCAGGTATGAAAGATCCCATCGTGGAACATCGTGAACTGCTGGAAGAGTTCTTCCTGGAAGCTTTCCCGAACCCTGAGCGGGTAGGGTGCCCAGATGAGGACGCGATGCAGGCCCTTGCCGAGAACGGACCCGTTACAAACGATCCTGTGCTGCGGCATGTGGCTTCCTGCTCGGAGTGCTACAGGGAATATGGTCACCTGCGTCGAGAATATTCAGAGCGAAAAGCCAGGCTATCGTCCTCAAGGCTGAATTAGGAGAATCGCTGTGTGCGGACGCTATGCACGTCGGAGTGACAAACAAAAGCTGGCGGAACACTTCCGTGCGCAGCCGAACCCGCCTGAGCTGCCGATGCCGGACGGGGACTACAACGTAGCGCCGACGACACACCAGCCGATCATCCGGCAAAGCAAAGAGACGGGCGACCGCGAACTGATCCTGGCACGATGGGGCCTTGTCCCGTTCTTTACAAAGGACATCAAGGACGTCAAAGGTCTCTCAACCATCAACGCGCGTTCGGAGACGATCACCAAAGCCCCGACCTGGCGGGAACCGTTCAAGAAACGTCGCTGTTTGGTCCCGGTCTCGGCGTTTTACGAATGGAACAAATTCGCAACCCCGCCGAAGCAGCCCTACACCTTCGAACTGAGCAGTGGGGGCACCTTCGCGTTTGCGGGCCTGTGGGACGCCTGGAAGGACCAGGAAGGGCACTGGCTGCAGTCCTTTGCCATCGTAACGACTGAGGCGAACGAGTTGATGGCACCGATCCACCCGCGTATGCCCGTTATCCTCCATGCGAGGGACTACGACCGATGGCTAGATAGGGAGCAAACCGAACAGCTTCCGGTCGATCTGCTGCGCCCTCTCGACTCGGACGAAATGGAGATGTTCGAAGCCAATCCTAAGGTCGCCAACGTTCGAAATAACGGGCCGGAACTCCTGCGAGCCGCACTCCAGGCGGCCGAAAGCGGCGACCTGCCCCTATAGGCCTTCGGCGGCAGCCCGCATGCGATCGATCATGGCCCGTACCTCCCCATCGCTCTCCGGGAAGCGGGGAGGTTCGACAGCGTTCTGGAAACGGTCCAGGTCGTTCTGCAT
>CBDCDQ010000003.1:0-10458 GCA_965215415.1 Acidobacteriaceae bacterium
GTGGCACACCGAACTTCGATGTACACACCACCTTGGTGCCCGTAACGTAGCCAAGCCTCTCTAGCGACGTCTTGAAGTCATCCCACACGCCCCCGTAGCGCGCGTCGCGGATGCCGGCGACGTTCTCCGACAGCACTACTTCGGGCGCGAACCGGCGGACGAACTTGACCGCCTGGCGCAGCAGGCCACGGTCACGCTCCCGTCCATCCTTCCGCTCATCCGACAGCGTTTTGCGCGATAGCGTCGTGAACGGTTGGCATGGCGCGCAGATCGCGAAGAGGAGCGGCACGCCGGGCATGAGCGCACGCTTCGCGCCAACGAGTTCGGACAGCTCCTTGTATAGACGGCCTTGCTGGCCGTCGGGGTACGCGGTGGTGGACGGAAAAATGTCACGGTGGAGGAACGCCGGCGGCTTTCCATCAAGCTTCGTGTTCACGTTGTTGCGGACATAGGTGTGGTCACAGCGCGCATCCTTGTCGACGCCTGCGATCACGTAGCCCTTGGCGTCGATCAGTCCGCGCGTGGTCCCGCCGGCTCCGCAGAAGAAATCGACTGCGAGGAAGTCAGGCGCCGAACCGGCATCCACGCCGAGCGTCGCAAGCCCTTTCTCAACGATCATAGACCGATTTCCTGATCCGGCCGATGTCTCGCTCTTCGAATTCTCGCCAGTTCCGGTGGTCTCGCCTGACGTCGTCTGCGATGCGACCTTCCGAGAACCATCGAAGAAGCGTCTGGCGCGAGACCCCGAGGCGCTTCGCCGCCTCTGTCGTTCCAAACGTCGTTCCTGCCACCCCAAGGCCCTTCTCCTAACTATACTCAAGTATACTCAGCCTGGTGTTTAAAGCAACCGGGACCGGAAACGATCACCAAAGCGATCAAGGGCCTATATAGCAGGCCTACGGCAACATTATTGCTCATTTGCTCATATGCAGGCTTGATACGCGTACATGTCCGATATATACGCTTTCTTCACCCGTTCCGTAGAGGAGATGTGACCGATGCCGCGAGAGGAAGACCGAAGGAAGTTCGTAGAGCTGGCGTCGAAGCGCGTAAATCGTGCGCTCAAAGACATCCAGCTTATCGGCAACCTCTCGAACCGATCGAACTACGACTACACCGATCAGGACGTCGCCAAAATCTTCAAGGCCCTGACCGATGAGACTGTCGCGTGCCGCAAGCGATTCGAGCAGGCCTCGCGAAAGTCGGCCGACACAACGTTCGTTCTTGAGTAGGACCGACCATGGCGTTTGACGCGAAAGACATCTGCCGCCGCCTGCTCGAGGCAAATTCCGAAGAACAGGCGACGGCGATCATTGATGGATCGGTCGCGATGGCCGATCCCGCCAACTGGCGGCCGCTCGACGGGCGGGAAACCAACTTTAACGTAACCTCGAACCAAGCTTCGGACGGCGGCAAGGCCCTGACCGAGCTGATGACCAACATGGTCGACGCGGTACTCATGCGGCATGCTGCAGAGCGAGGCATCGACCCGCGCTCGCCGGAGGCGCCGCAAACCATGTATGAGGCGGTCGATCGCCTCGTCCACAATTTGCGCGGCGGCAAGCTGACCAGTCTCGGCAGCGGCGACCACTGGCTAAAGGACTTTTCGGCGAAGAACCTGGTTATCGGCGTGACCGGCGCCCGGTCACGAAAGGATGGCCTGCCGTGCTACGTGTTCGTCGACAACGGCGAGGGCCAGCGGCCCGAGGACTTCTACCGAACCTTCCTATCGCTCAGCGCGGGTACGAAGAGCAGCATCCCCTTCGTCCAGGGCAAATACAACATGGGCTCGTCCGGCGTGCTCGGATATTGCGGCCGCCGCTGGTATAAGCTCATCGTCTCCCGGCGTTACGACGGGATGGGACCGTGGGGCTGGACGATCGTCCGGCGACGACCGGGCGGCCCCAATGACATGCCTGTCGCCGAATACTTTATCCTCGCTGACGGGTCTGAACACGGGGCCATCCCGACGTTTGAGCAGGACATGCTCCATCCATTCCGGACCGGCACGGGGAAGCAGTATGCGGACTGCGCGCTGCGCACGGGAACGGTAATCAAGCTCTTCGACTACAACGTTGGGTCGAGACATTCGGGTTTCCGCGGCGCGCGCGAGGCGCTGAACGAAAACCTTGTCGAGACAATCCTGCCCTTCCGTATCCTCGACTTCCGCTGGAAACCCGACCCGAGCCGCGGCGGCGACCGCGCGGAGGGAATCGACGCGCGCCCTTTTTACGGCATGGAGTTCCTTCTGCTTCGCCAGCACAAGGAGGATCTCCGCGATGACGACGAGGATGCGACCGGAGAGCTGGCGGACGAGACAACGATCGACATGGACTCGATCCACGTCGGCGACTTCTCGAACCCCGATATTGGGAGGGTTTCCGTATACGGTATTCCGCTGCGCCCAACCGACAAGCAGCCAGAGTGGCTTAAGAAGACTAACAACAAGGTCTTCCATGCGGTCAACGGCCAGGTTCAGTTCAAGCAGACCCGGGGATTCCTCTCAACGACGTGCAAGCTGCCGGCGCTGAAGGACCGGCTCATCGTTATCGTCGACGCAAGCAACATGACGTTCGGGGCCCACAACGAAATCTGGAAAGGCGACCGGGAGCACGTCCGCGAGACGACACTCGGTCAACGTTACAAGGACCTTGTCGCCGAGACGATCCGCGAGTCGAAAGTTCTGAAGGAACTTCAGCACCAGATCGCGCAGCAGGAGCTGAAGAAGGCCACGGAGGTCCAGAGCAACGCGCTCTTCCAGAAGCTGGTCACTGCGGACCCGAGCCTGGCGGCGCTGCTCAGCAATCGCATGCCGACGATTAGGATGCCGTCGGCGGGCGGCGGCACCGGTCAGGAGCCCGGAGCCAACGCATTCACTGGGAAATATAGTCCGACCTTCCTACGCGTCGAGGAGAAGCTACGCGACGTCGCGCTCGAGATTCCGCTAAACCGCACGCGTCCGCTTACCTGCCACACAGATGCCGAGAACGGATATCTGCGCCGCCTCGAGAACCGGGGCCGCGTAATTTTCAGCAACGAAAACGTCGCCAGCGCCTTCAACATTCGCGAGCATCTGCACGACGGGCGTCTCACCATATTCCTGGAGCCGTCGGAAGAGCGCACGAACGTAGGCGACACGTTCGAACTCGCGATTTCCCTATGCGATGACGCGATGGCGGAGCGGGTGTCGACTGAACACGTCACCGTGCGCATCGTCGCCGACGAGGCCGATCCCAAGAAGCGGAAGCCAAAGGAGAAGACCGCCGGCAGCGGCTCCGGCGGCAAAGGCGAGGGCACCGGCTCGGATGCGCCGAATGTCGGTCTTCCGGCTTGCGTGCTGCTGCGCGAACATGCCGAGGACGTGAGGGGTTACACGGTCGAGCGGTGGCCTGCAGGGTTCACCCAGAACGACGGGGGCGTGATCGACGACCTCGGCGACGGTGAGATCGTGTACAAGATCAACTACGACAACGCGTATCACCTGAAGGCGCGATACGGTAAGCGCGGGCAGGTCGAGCGCGACGTGATTACCGAAAAATACATCCTCGGAATGCGCGTGCTCCTCCTCGGGATGGAACAGGCCTATCGCGCCGCGAAGGCCGCCGCCGGCGATCGCGGTGAGCAGCTCGAGGAATTTGCGGAGGACATCAGGCGCCTGGCAGCACGCGGCGCTGCGTCGACCGTGCTTACGCTGGCAGAACATCTGCCGACGATCATCGACAAGTCTGCGCTAACTGAGGAGGTCGAGTAGGGCGACGGCGCTTAAACTTTTCGACCTAGAGACGGCGGCCGCATCCACGATCAATGCGGTCGGCCGGTCGGCATTGGGTCGCGCCGTGCGCCAGGCAGTGCCGATGAACTCGGTGTTGCGCGCCTCGCCCGGAAACTGGAGAAGATGCCCGAACCGGCCAACGTGGCCTACGTCTAAGCGCAGGTCAGAACAGCCCCTGTCTTGGGCGTAATCGTGAGCGTGCGCCTGTCCTCGGTGGACCACTCCTTCCCGCCAGCATGCCTGAAGATGGACGCAACGGGCGAGGCTGGCGACTCGGCCAGCGCGTTGTTAACCACATAAACGACGTAGCGTGCCCGATTCCTCGAGAGCATCATCTTCTCATACTCATTAGGCGTAAGCTCGCAGGCGAGCGCTGGACCGATTAGGCCTTTCACCTCGACCAGTAACGGCTTCGCCGCCGCGTATATCTCCAGGTCCCATCCCTTCGCCTCAGTCTCGACGCTCCGGATCTCGCATGCAGGCCCATGTAACGCCTCAAAGTATGCGACCGCATGGGCGACGGCTGCCTTCTCGACCTTTCGGCGCAGCTCGGGATCATGGTTTTTCGGTGGCGCTAACGGCCCAGCCAGGGTGGGGATAGGCAGAACTCGCCGAGCATCGTAACCCTGGACGTATAACCAGACCGCCGCGTCGACGGACTCTGCCCCGTACCAGGTTGGGCTCTGCCCAAATCCTGCACCAGGGCTGGTCCGGCTGCTTTGAACTTGGAACGTTCTCAGCGCCGGGGGCACGAGCGTCGCATGGTCGCTCGCCGCCTCGGCCGTGCAGCTGATCGGCTCGCCATTGACCTTGATGTCTACCTCGCGCGCTACTCGGTAGACGGTCGCGTTCCGATACCAGCCTACCACCAGCGTGCGACCACTCGCCGGCTCTCGGGCGAGCCAAACGACCAGCACGCCGTCGATAGCATCGAAACCACGAGGTGCACCGAGCGCGGCGATGTCGGTGCGCGTTCGGGTGCCGGGCGGTCGATAGCCACGCACCCGTCCCTCAGGTGTCGGTGCGAAGTTGAATGCTTCCGCACCGTGCCGGTGCTCCTGCAAGTAGCCGTGCGCACCCTTGGTCTCGTCCGTATCCGACACCCCGGCGTAACGCTCCATCCAGCCGATGTTGAAGTAGATGATCGGCGGCCTGTCTTCGTTAAGGCCAGCCTCGGCCTGAATCAATTGCCAGAGCAGTGCGGCCTTGGCACTGCCGACGTTCGCGGCCGGGATGTAGCCCTTGATCGTTGACTGGTCGTGGGAGGCGAGGACGGCGGAGATGTTTCGCATCCGATACTCAATACTAGGCTCGCTGCGCCCCTTCAGAGCACCTTGCCGCAGCTCCTGGCGCGCCTTCGCTTTCGAATACGGCTGGCCCGCTCGCTCGGCGTCGAGCATGGCTAGATAGGCGCGAACTGTCGCCCGCAGCTCGCCTTCCGACCATTCCGCCATGCACGCTCCTGCCGCTCACCGATCCCCCTGCGAATAGAGCAGGCGATGCGCGTGAACGCAAAGCGGCGAGGACGAACTTGAAGAGGCCGCGCCACTGCTAAGCCACCGCTGGCACGACTTCGCGCGCCGCGGAAGGTGGCGGTGACATTTACATTAGATGTCGAGCAGGTCAGGCTGCATCGGCTGGGCGTTCTGAGAACGCTCCAGCCGGACCGCCTCCGAGACCTTCTGAATGATATACGAAGAGCCTGAATTACCAATTGCACTATAACCGGGGTGACTCTTCAATGAATTGAACTGCGTCTGTAGATATCTATGAAAGTGCTCCACTGCGCTATCGGCTTGGGAGGCATAGAGGCTGCCGTGCTTAGCTTCAATTTGCATAAGATCAAATATCCTAGCATCTAGTCCGCGATCGTTCAACGCGGTTGTAGGCAGGACACCCCAGACATACTCGGATCTTGCAGCTAGCAATCGCATGTGTACCCACCCACTAGCGGTGGCCTTGATGCTATCGGCAGACGTTAAAGTGGAAGTAGTAGCCGAGTCTGCCTCGATCAAGTCCTTCGAGAGCAGGTATTGGCACGCGTGCATGACGTCACGATCTATGAATCCAATCCGTTCTAAATGGGACTGCAACCGAGATATTGCGACAAATCCAAGCTGTCCGTTCTCACCATTCGTGCGGTGCTGACCGATCAGATAGAACAGCACCTCGGGAATAAGTAAATTGGATGGCCTCTCCCACTCGCGACCGCAATAGAAGATATTTGATACGAACCCACTGGTACCACTGAAGAACCTATAATCTTGACGCATCAGAATGCGAAGGACGAGAAACTCTGGGAACCTTTGAGCCACGTCGCCTGCCGCAACCCGCGTGATCAGGTCCTCAGGCATATGGCCCGACGTGATGATCGCCATGAACATGTCGAGTGCTTTTCGGACGTTTCGTCCTGCGAGCGACTCGAGGATCGTTGACATATTCGTTGGTTTTGAAAAAAGTTCGAGGTAAATTTGCTGTAAGAATTCACCGGCCCGCGTCTTGGGATAGCTAATCGTCAATCCGCTCGGGGTTTTGTAACGTATAGTTTCCGGCGCATGCTGGGAAAGTTCGAGCTGACTGAGCTCCAGCCTGCGTTTTACAACGTCGATAAACTTTGGCGGACTTATGTGGAAAACTTGCCCAGTCTTGTAAGTGTCGAGAGGGCGATCATTTTTATGTGCCTCGAACGTCACATCTCTCATCTGAAGAATGACGATACATCGCATTTGATCCATGAACCATAGCGCAAGTTGAAAAGCCGCGAGCTGATTTTTAACACCCCGGCGATCGACATTGTCGAAGACGACGATTATTACATCACCCCGGTCACCTTGGAAGTGTCGTGCGGCCCCTCTAGCGACGCGCTCGGGATCCATTCGCCAGCCCTCGATGTCGCGAGCGCGCTCCAGCTCGCCGCGACCGGCTTCGATTCGTTCAAAGCGAGCGTAATACGAGGCACGCTCGCTAAGGTCGTGGGCGAACAGGCGCTCCTGATCCTCCTCATGGGCCGGATTCAAAGGCGCTCCTTCTTCGATCAGGCTCTTAACGAACGTATCAAAAACCCAATCTCGCGCGCCACCGAGATCGTCAGGCGCAAAGTTAAAATCTAAAAAGGCCCAGTGTGTTGCATCGCGAAGTGACTGGGGCTGTAGAAACTCCTTATACCTTCGTGCGAATAGAGACTTCCCGGTACCAACGCCTCCAGTTATTAGCTGGAGCTCACCGGAAGGAGACTTGTTGGCCACGAGTTTCGACAATGCTTTCGAAACGTCTTCAGCGCGCTTCTTGGTAGTTTTCACCTCAATTCGGGTCCGTGATCGTGAAAGTCGATCTAGCAATAGAGACTCGAGATTTCGATCATAACTAGTCACCTCGTTCGAGGAGACATAAGCCTTCTTATAGATTTCGGGGTCGCGATTCTGATCGCGCGATGTGAAATATCTACGAAGGATGGGCGATAAGTCGTCCGCGAAGGTGTTAGATTCAAGCTTGGAAAGAAGCAACGCAGGTCCATCGCCCTGATTAGACGGCCGTTTGAAATTAAAAAGCTTGAGTGATGCGCTTGCTACTCCCGCATATCTGCTAAGCTGGTCAAAGCCTAACAGGTGCTGGAGCTGAGCGAGCTTGTCCGATCCTACCACAAGATCGGTGACCAGACAGTCTATGCTGGGCTGGTGATCGTCCCACTTGCCTGCAAGAATACGGACGCCATTAGTGGCCAAAACAAAATTGCAGGGATTGATCGACGATCGAAACCTCCGGTTGAGAGCGTGAGCGTAAAGCGACGCTTCCTCCCAAGCGATCGCCGCATCGACGCTTGGAGCTTTGACCTCGATGGCAACGATGGGAATTGCCAAAATGTAAACCGCGTAGTCCGGAACGTAACCCTTCTTTGTCTTTGCTCCCTTTCCTATGTCGAACGCAGCAAGGAATTCTTTACTCCTGATACACTCGAGATCAACGCCGAGAAGCTCCGCCTTTGTGAGAAGCGGGAGAACCACTTGGGTCTCAACGTCCCCTTCCGTCGCGGTATCAGCAGGGGAATTGAGAGCCATCGGTCACCTTGGTGGTTGCTGTGCTCACGGTGTAGCCGATTAGCGCCGAGCACCAAAGCAGAGGAACATACATGCGAAGGGCCTTAGCGGAGATTTCTGCGAACGGGCGAGAGCGTCCACGTTCGGCACGATGAGCCGTCGCACGTTAGGCTGCGTAATGAGGCAATTGCGCGCGACTGCTCGATTACGTCGCTGGCCGGCGGCGATTGGCGAGAATTACATGCGAAGCTTCTAAACGATCATATCTTCGATTATCTTACCCATTCTCTCGATCACTTCGGAGAGGTGGGCGTCGTCGAGGTGCGCATAGCGCGCCGTGGACTGGACGGTTGCGTGTCCGAGCAATTTGCCGATCATCGGCAACGTCTCCGCTGTCATCGCTGCGTGGCTCGCAAACGTGTGCCGGAGATCGTGCAAACGAACGTCGGCCACTCCCGCCTCAACCCTCATACGGTACCAGGCACTTGAGGCGTCATGCCCGGCGATCTTGCGCGACCCATCGCTGAACACGAAGCGTACTTTTTTCAGCCGTGGGAGTCCGGCGAGGAGCGCCACCGCGTCGCGACCAAGCCAGACGGTTCGCGGTCCAGTCTTGCTGTCGCGGAGCCGCAGCCGCGATCCGCGGACGTCCCCCCACTCGAGATCGACGATCTCCTGCCGGCGGCACCCGGTCAGCAGCAGCAAGGTCACGGCCGAAGCACATGCCGACTGCTTACGATTCACGCTGGCGCGTGCGGCCGCGAGGATCGGCGCGAGACGGGCAAGCTCGGCCCCCGAAAGAAACCGCTCGCGCGGCCGGGCGCGGTTCCGCCGGATCAGGCGGCATGGATTGCTGCCTTCGGGACGGTAGCCCCAGTCCTCGGCCTTGCGCATCATGCTGTTCAGGATCGCCATGCAGCGATTGGCCCCGCCCGGCCCGCAGCGGTCGCTCAGCCGCGCAAACCAGCGCGCGACGTCGGTTTCGCCGATCGCATCGATGGTCAATTCCGCGAACGCATCGTCCAAATAATGCTTGCGATAAATGCCCATTTTTTCGCGGGTCGACGGCTTCCAGCGCGACGCGACTTTGCGCCAGAACTCATCGAGGGATGCGAGATAGGTCGGCGCGGCACGGGCGCGCTGCCGAGTGTCGGCGGGGTTGTCGCCGAGAAGTACACGGGCGAGCACGCGGCGGGCGACGTCGATTGCCTGTGCTTCGCTGAGGACCGCAGCCGAGCCGATCGTCACGGTGCGCTGGCGGCCGCCCATGCGCGCCTGGGCGATATAGACCGAGCGGCCTGACGGGTAGCTGCGGATGCCGATGCCGTGTGCATGGGACAGCCAGCGGGTCGTCCGGCTGCGCTCGCGCGGCGGCGCAACATCAACTGCGGGTACGCCGATCTCGACGAGCGATTGCGCGACAATGGCTTTCAACGAAAGCGCTGTCATCGCCCGAGCCCGATTAAGCGCGCGAGGCCGCCGGAGACCCGTTCGGCGGCGTCGGCGATCACCTCGTCGGCGAGGTGCGCATAGCGCGCCGTGGTCTCGGGAAGCGCGTGCCCAAGCAATTTGCCGATCGTCGCCAGCGGGATGCCGTGCATGATCGCGGTCGAGGCAAAGCTATGGCGAAGATCGTGGAGCCGGACGTCGGGCAGCGCCGCCCGGCGGCGCGCGGCGAGCCAGTAATTGTCGAGCTTGCGCGGATGGTTGGTCGCTCGTGCCGGGAAGACCAGCTCGCTGGCCGCGCGGCGCGGCACGCCCGCCAGCACAGCCTCTGCCTGCGGATTGAGATAGACGATCTTGGGGCCGGTCTTGCTGTCGGGGAGCATCAGGCGCCCCGGCTGCACCCAAGCCCAGTGGAGGCCGGAGATTTCGCCGAGACGGGCTCCGGTGTAGATCAGCAATCGGATCATCGCGACGTCGAACGGGTAGCGTTCCGCATCCTCGGCGAGGACACCGGACAGTCGTCGATATTCGGCGGGGGTCAGATAGCGTTCGGGCAAAGCGCGCTTGAACCGTGGCGTACCGCGGCACGGGTTCGAGCCGCGCTTGCGATAGCCGAGCGCCTCGGCATACTTGAGCATGACCGACAACACCGGGATTGTGCGGTTGAAGCAACCCTGGCGCTCGCCGCCGAAGCTGTCACGCCAGCGCACGATGTCTGCTTTCATGATCGCGTCGAGCTCCATCTCGCCGAATGCGGGGATCAATTCCCGGTGGATGAGGGCTCGCGACGTGCGGTCGGTTGCGGGTTTCCAGTGCCGGGCATAGTCGCGCAGGAACTCGTCGACGTAGGCGCCAAACGTCGGCACTTCGCGCCGGGCTATCCTTTTCGGAAGCCCATCGAGCGCCACCGCCGCAAGCCGCCGCCGCGCCATCTCCCGCGCCGTCTCAGCGTCGATGTCGACGCTTCGACCCAGTGTAACGAGCTTGTCGGTCGTTCGAAAACGTACGCGCACGACCCAGCTGCCGTGCTTCTGCCCGCGCCGGACCCGCAAACCGAATCCTGTGAGATCGCCATCCCACAATACGGCGCGCGCGGCCGCGATCGCGTGCCGACGCCGCGCGACATTCCCATCCAGAGAAATTGATTGTCGACTATCGCGGATGGTAGACCCTAATACAGTTAAGGTACGCTCGTTCATGCCTAAG
>CBDCDQ010000004.1:0-34029 GCA_965215415.1 Acidobacteriaceae bacterium
CAATCTCAAGCTCACCCGCGGACACCTCGAACTTGACTTCCAGACCTTGGAGGAACTCGGCGAGAGCCTCTTCGTCGTCGCGCGACTGCTCCTCGGAGACCCGGGGGAGCTCGGCGAAGCGCTTGAACCGGAGCCGCCGCCGCCGAAAGTCGGAGCTCCAGAGATCGACGAGATGGAGCTTCTCTACGCAGGACTCGAAGAGATGAAGCGGAACACGGCAGGAAAATAGGCGGGATGGCCAGCTTTTCCCTTCTCAGGCGAAGACGATAGACATGGCGCCCCGTTCCCGGCGCGCGGGCGTAACGACAATCTCGACGTCGCGGCCGAGGATGGTGAGGAAGTCGATCAGCCGTCCTATCGAGAATGACCCGGCCCGGTTACGGGCCAGCTCCGAAACGTGAGGCTGCTTGATGCCCAGAATTGCCGCCGCTTCCCTTTGGGTGAGGCCGCGCTCCTTGAGGATACGGGCGATCTCGAGCGTCAGCCGCGCCTTGGTCAGCTCGCCGGCCGCGTCCGGCAGCCCCAGGTCCGCGAAGACGTTGCCGGTGCCTTCGGCCACCATGTCGTCCTTAACCGCAATGTGAGTCGTCTTCATGCGCTTGCCTTCCCTTCTCCGTAATGGCGTTCGGCGGCCGCCAGCCGCCGGTGAATCAGATCGATTTCCGCCTTGGGCGTCGCGATTCCCTTCTTCGACTTCTTCTGAAACGCGTGGAGCACGTATACGAAGCCATGAAAGCGGACGGTGTAAATGGCCCGCCAGGTGTCCCCGTCGAACGGCGCGACGATCTCCATGACGGCATGGCCGCCGAAGCCCTTCAACGGCTTGGCGGCCGGATCGGTGTCTCCACGCTGCGCCGCGTAGAGGGCGAAGCCCACATCCAGCCGAACTTCGGCGGGAAAGCTCCGCAGGTCTTTCTGCGACAACCCGACCCAGCGCACCGCCTTGAGGTCTTCGTCCATCATACGAGTATACGTCTACTGTAATAGTAGCGTAAACCCAGATTCGTTGGAGGCGGAACCAGGTTGAAGGTGAAGCCTCAACAGCCGGGGGAAGTCTCCCCCTGAGTGCAGCCGCCGATGAGACCGGCGTCTTCCCTCACCCCCTCTGCGGGCACACCCCGCAACGCCCCGGCCATCGGCCCCTTCCGAGCGGCTGAAGCCGCGTAGAACAGGCAACCGCGCTGGTGAGGGAGAAAATGTATGAGGGAAGAACGGCACCGGCCCCATGCGCTCCATCCGGGGTTCCGTGGAAGCCTCCCAAGAACGTCGGCATCAAAAAAGCCAACCCTTCCACCATGCCCCGCTCGAAAGACGCGGGACATCCTTCGGTCGCAGCTTCAAGCAGAAGAGGAGCGGGCGAGCGGCCCGCTTATGGTTTGACCGATAGATAACACATCACGAGCACCTTAGCGCGGTACATCTGAGTGGTAGTGGCTCTTAGGGTAGCTAACATGGTACGCCACGACGTATTTGCGCCATGGCGTCACGGCGCTGTGAAACCATTACGCCATGAAGTCAATTGCGTTCCTTAGTCAGAAGGGCGGAAGCGGTAAAACTACGCTTGCAGTTCATACTGCCGTGGCAGCTCAGGAAGCACATGAGAAGGTTTTCCTTATCGACACGGACCCTCAAAAGTCGGCGACCGTATGGGGAGACGCGCGTGAGTCCGAGAACCCGACAGTCGTAACCATCTCTGCCGGTGAACTGGAAAAAGTTCTAAGAGCCGGGGCTCAAGACGAGATGAGCCTTGCAATCATTGACACAGCCCCACATACCGCACCCGATGCCGCTCGAATAGCAAAATCCGTAGACCTGGTTGTAATTCCCTGTCGGCCGACTGCCTTCGACCTAGCTGCGGTGCGGAACGCTGTCGAGATCGTGCGTGCGGCAAAGAAAAAAGCTGTTCTGGTTCTCTCTGCCTGTCCATTTCGTTCTCCAGAGATCGCCGAGACTAGGGCAGTGCTTAGGGAATACGGGCTGCCGGTGTGTCCTTCCGACATCACCGACCGGCGCGCGTTCGCCAGAGCGGTAGCGACAGGAAGAGCCGTCACCGAGTTTGAAGTTGATGGCAAAGCGGCGAAGGAGATTCAGGAGCTTTGGAAATGGTTAAAGGAGCAGATCGCATGAGCACAAAAGTGACAGGGCTTGCAGCATTTACAAAACGGGGAATTCAACCAGCGATGAGTTCGGCAACCGCAGACGATCAGAACGTGGACAGAGACAGAAAGAGAGCCAAGAAGGAGGTGGTGGCCCTCACGGTACGCCTGCAGCGATCTGAATGGGAACGGTTACACCAATTTGCGGTTTCTGAGGGGATGAGCATCCAGTCGCTCGCCGTTAGAGGCCTCAATCGCGTGTTTGCCGATAAAGGATTGCCCAAGCTTGCAGACTAGAACTAAAAAGACGTAATGGTGTAATGACGCCATTACGCCATTACATGAGCCAAGACAATGTCATAAGAAATAGAGGCATCCCTACGATCCCTGATGCCGTCGAGTTTTCCTAAAGACACGTCAGGTTGTGCGATGAACCGAGGAGGGAAGCACATCAAGTGAAAGCGCGCAAAGCCGTCCAAGTGGACAGTCGTCTTCCGTTTTCGTTATTGCCCCCAGCTCCGTCGCCTTCCGAGAACCGCGTCCTGGACGCGGCGGTCGAAATCTACGGGGGCCAGCCGGACAACCTTTCCTACCTCCACACCGTACTCGCTCAATGCGGTCTCCCGTATCGTCGCCCCGCGCGCGACGCGCGGGACTATACGAAGGAGAATGGGCGCACAACAATGATCCTTACATCGGGCCATCTGCTTGACCCCAAGACGCACCGGCCGATTTTGCAGGGACTTCCGTTCGGAGCAAAACCGCGTTTGTTGATGATTCATCTCTGCACTCGCGCGAAGATCACCAAGTCGGCCGAGGTCGAAGTTGCTATGAGCATGAGTGCGTTCATGCAAAGCCTTGGAATCGCCGTAACTGGTGGTAAAACCGGCAGTATCGGACGATTCAAGGAACAACTCAATCGGCTTGCCGCAACCCGGATGCAGCTTCTCTACTACGACGAAGACCGCACGTCCATGGTGAACGCCTCCAGCGCTATCGGACGTTATGACGTGTTCTTTCCTAAAGACCCCTCACAGAAGATCCTTTGGCCCTCCACCATCACCCTTTCGACTGACTTCTTTCGCAGCCTCATGGACCAGAACGCCATGCCCCTCGACAGCCGGGCAGTGCGCGGGCTGCAACAGTCCGCCATGGCCTTGGACATCTACACTTGGCTGGCGCACCGCCTCTGTCGCATTCCCAATCATCAGCCTGTGAGCATCTCGTGGTCCGCCCTCCAGAAGCAGTTCGGACCCGAGTACCAAGTGACCGGCGCAAGCACACGAGCATTCCGCCAAGATTTCAAGCACCATCTCGCCGATGTGCTGGCCCTCTACCGGGACGCCAAAGTTTCGTTCGACTACAACGGTGTCATCCAGCTGCGTCAGTCGCCCTCACCCGTAACGAAGGCACAAATCAAGGGGCGCTAGTTTCCCACAAACACCACTTTTTGAAGGATCTTTCACGCATAAGTCCCTACGCTGTTCAAGCCTACGCCAGATGCGAGAAGCTTTGGTTTTCCACGCATAAGTCCCTACGTCACCCACGCATAAGTCCCTACGCCTTTAACCGGTAGTTAAGCCCGTTAGCTTCTTAAAATCTCCGGGGAGTCCCCTAACCACAAACCTGTGGATTAGTGTAAAACCGCAACTATCGAGAAAAACCACTGCAAAACCAAAGCTAAAACTTTCTAGGAAGGGATGAGGTTAGGCGAAGCGCATCAGCTTGCGACTGAGAGCATGGGCAGATCGAGCGTGGCAAGGCCAAAGCGAAGCCGACAGAGCGACCAGGCAACTCACCATCAAGAAACTGCCACAAACGCCTCCTACAGGCCGCCAGCGAAGCGGCGCGGCCACAGCAACAAGCCCAAAACTTCGATCCGGCACGAGATTCCGCAACCGGGCGGGCGGCCAGGTCGAGCCGGAGCCAAAACAGGCGGTGGAAATGACGCGCACACAACTGCGCTTGGAAGCCGCAAAAACGGCGGCTCCCACATTGCCCACCGCCACGACGCCGAAGATAGAAAAGGGAAGGGCAAAGAACAAAACCGCTATGCTGAGGGAGGAATACATGGACGTTCAAGCGATCATCGACGATATCGACCGGCAGTTTGTGCAGATGCGGAGGGTGCGCGAGTTGTTCGTCAGCATCATGGAAGGGGACGCACCGGCCGCCAAACGTCCCGGTCGGCCTAAAGGACCGTCCAACAGAGCGACGGGAAAGGGCGCCACGGCTACCAAGAAGACACCCAAACCCGCCAAGCGAACGATGAGCGCCGAGGGTAAAGCGCGTATCGCCGCCGCGCAGAAGAAGCGCTGGGCCGCGCAGAAGCAGGCACAGGAACCGGCCACGCGCAAGGACGCCGCGAAGCCGAAAGCCGCCAGGAAGACGGCGGCAAAAGCGAAGAAGACCACCGCTCCCGATGCTCAACCGGCCAGCGAAACGACGACGGCGGACGCCGAGCCGGACGTTCCCAAGATTACGTGAGCGGAGCTTCCAAAGATAACCTAGTACATCAGCGCACCCATGCGGAGCGGATGCTTGCCGCGCCGAGCGGCGGCAAAAGCAGGCCGCGAAGCTGATCGAAAAGTGGAAAGAGCGCCTTGCGGAGCTCGACCGGGCCGAGATCGCGGCGCAGCAGCCGACGCTTTGGACTGAGATTCAGGATGAAGAATCGCCGATCACTGATACTCTCGCCCCATGAATGCCGCGCCTTCCAGCCCGTCGCTTGCCGCCAACTTCGTTGCCGAGATCGACGCGGAAGGGATCTTGTTCGACATGGACGGGGTGCTGGTCTGCTCGACCGGCGGCGACGAACGGTGTTGGCGACGGTGGGCGGAGCACCATAAGCTGCAACTCGACATCCGGCGAACGCATGGCCGCCGCGCCGCCGACACCCTCCGCGAGCATCTTCCCGGAGCCGACAACGACATTATTAAAGATCATCTCGCGCAGCTGGACAGGTTCGCGGCCGAGGAACAAACCGGCGTCCTCGCGTATCCAGGAGTGAAGCAGTTGCTCGAAACTCTGCCGCCGTACCGGTGGACGGTGGTCACATCCGCGTCCGAATCCATGATGCGCGATCGTCTTCGAGGGGCCGGGATCATCGCACCGGCGCAGGTTGTGGCTGGCGATCATGTCGCCAAAGGCAAGCCCGACCCCGAAGGTTATCGCCGTGGGGCGGCGCTGCTCTCCCGCAGGCCAGCCGATTGCGTCGTCCTCGAAGACGCGCCCGCCGGGGTGAGAGCGGGGAAGCGGGCGGGTTGCCGGGTCATCGGCGTGCTCTCTTCGCACGCGCCCGATGAGCTTCACGAAGCCGATTGGCTTGTACAGTCAATCGACCGGATCGCCGTCGAGATCGACGAATCCGCCACACTCAAACTTACCTTTCCGGCACTGATTCGGAGCCGTTGGACGTGATCGTGTCGAGCGCATTCCGAGATGATCTCAGGCCGTTCGCCAGATTGGTATTGAGAGCTTCCGAAATCGTTCCGGCAAGAATAAGCGGTCGCGCATGACATTTCTCCGTGTGAGCACTCTACATCGATGACTGTGCCGTAATGGTCAAAATACACTTTAAGCCAGAGCAGGCCGTGGAAATGACGCGCAAATTCGCGCTTGGAAGCCGCAAGAGCGGCGGCTCCCACATTGCCCACCGCCACGCCGCCGAGTATTGAGAGAGGAAGGGCAAAAGCCATGAGAGCGACGTTCATCCGGCACGGGCAGAGCACAGGCAACGCAGGCATTCCGGCCAGCGACCTTGCGCTCTTGGAGCTGACGGAGCTGGGCTGGGAGCAGAGCCGGGAGGTGGCGGCCGGGTGGACGGAGATTCCGGCGCTGATCGTGACTTCGCCCTATCTCCGCACCCAGCAGACGGCACAGGCGACGATCGCGCGGTTTCCAGACACAGCGGTCGAGGTCTGGCCGGTGGAGGAGTTCACCTATCTCCGGCCGTCGAAGTGGAACGGCACCCGGAGCGCGGAACGGATGCCCCACATCGAGCGGTACTGGGCAGACACCGACCCGGAGTTCTGTGACGGCGAGGGAGCCGAGAGCTTTAGCACGTTGCTTGGACGAGCGGAGGACGCTTTGAGACGTTTGGAGCGGATGCCGGAGGATGCTCTGGTCTACGTGTTCAGCCACGGGCAGTTCATCCAGGCCGTCCGGTCGCTGGTCACAGAGACTGAGCTGGAGGCCGCCGACAAGATGCGGAGGTTCTGGGGGAAGGGAACTCCCGCAATCAGCAATGGAGAACTGGTCGAGATGGAGTGGAAGGCGGGAGTCTGGCAACACCGGATCAGGGGGTGAGATCGACGACCGTCGGAGGGTGGGCCAGGGCGCAGGCGTTGTCGACCACGGCGCAGTTGACCAGGATGACCCGTCCCCAGGCGTCTTCCCGCCCATATCCCCCATGGACATGCCCGAAGATATGCAGCCTCGGCTTGATCCTAAGCACAGCACCGAGCAGGTATTGGCATCCCGCGTGTTTGGCCAGGATGTGCGGCTTATCGAGCGTGCCGTAGGGAGGTTCGTGGGTGATGAGCACGTCCGTATCGTCCGGAATCAGATCCCAGTGTTTGCGGATCTTCACCATCCGTTCCCGTGAGAAGGCCCAGTCACCGCCTACCGAGTTGACCGGCGATCCCCAGAACTTGAGCCCTTCGACGGTCACCCCGGAGTCCTGGAGGTAGATGGCTTCGGTGAGGTGAGAGCGCGCGAGTTTCGGATTGCGGTCGAAGAGCAGATCGTGATTGCCGGCGACGACCAGCTTGTGCCGGAAGGGAAGGGAACCCAGCCAGGAGTTGAAGTCGTCGATTTCTTCGACCGAACCGCCGTCGAAGTCTCCGGAATGGATCAGAATGTCACCGGCAGGAAGCATCAGCCTCCGGTGGAACCCATGGGTGTCTCCGATGCAGACCAGGCGGAGAGACCGGGGCTCCGGGCGAGGCTTGGTTGGTTTAGATTTCACTCCAGGCATCGCCGTATAAGCTCTACTTGGGGGCAAGGTGCCACCCATGGACCATGTTGTTGGCATCGACCTTCGGGAAACAAACCTTCTTTTCGATCTTCCAGCCATCGGCGTTGCAGTCCACGAGTAAATCGAGATCGCCGGCCTGAGCGAGACGGTAGGCGGGTTGCCCTTGGGGTGTGTTGGCCCAGGCCGCGGCCGCTTTCTCATCCTGAACTTGTCGATAGGCCTTAGCCCTGCCCGACTCGGCACCTTTGGTAAAGGCTCCCCAGCCCACCAGCCCAAGCGTCAAGAAGGCGACACCGACAGCACCACCGGCCCACTGCCACATCTGCTTGCGAGAGGTATCGCGGGCAACATCCTGAGCCACGGTCGCGACGGCCTCCGCCATGTCCGCCTTGAAGCTTTCCGCCGAAGCCTTCATGGTGGTATCGGCAGTGGTTTTGACCTTGACCAGAACGGAGGCGGCAGCTGCTTCGATGGCTTTGGGCATCTCCTTGTAGGAGGTTTCGTAGTGCTGCAGAGCTATCAGGACCAGCCAGAGCGCATCGTTGTTCTTGAGCTCCAGCGCATCCCGAACCTGGTAGAGCTTCTTAACTTCGGCGTCGGTCGGTTGCCGGTCTAAGAGTTTCTGAAAGCTGGTATCGAGATCGCTCATCGGAGGAGACCTTCGAGCGCCTTCTTGACCTCACCCCGCCAGCGCAGCAGTTCAGCGCGATTGCCGAGAGGGAGCTCGGTCGAGGCTTTGGCGATGCTAAGCCGGTTGCTGTAGAGATCGTCGCTTACCCGATCGGCCAGGTCGGGGAAGGTGACGCTCTTGCCTCCACGGCCCTCGACCTCCTTCCGCAGCTTGGATTCGTTGTAAAGCTCGAACTTCTTTTCCTCGCCCGCATGACCGTTCCGCACCACATGGACAGCCGTATTCGGAATCGCATCCATGAAGCCCTTGAGCAGTTCGAGGCTGTCCCGCTGTCGATTGATGACCCAGAGTGTCACCAGCTTGCGTTTCAACTCCGCCAGGGTGCCGTTGAGAGTCTGGCCGTAGCTGCTTACCCCGGTGTTGTTTCGAGCGGCCGTGTTGATCACCACCACCGCATCCGGCTTGCCTTCACACAGATTCACCAGTTCGATCCACCCATCGGCCCCATCGAGATCGATCAGTTCGGTGGCGACTTCATCCTTGTACGTCTTCCAGACATCCGGGTTGCCGGTATCGGACTCGATCAGCAGAACGCTTTCCTCCATGCTTACGAGGAGATCGACTACTGCCATCGTCACCATCGACTTGCCGACCCCGCCCTTGCTTCCCCCGATCAGGTAGATATTCTTCGCCATGGCCCACCTCTCTAAATGTCATTACTGTCCGGCGCCGGGATGAACTTACCCTTTGCGGCGACTGGAGTTCCCTTCTTGTTTCTTGCGGTTGACTTTGGTCCCGGCTTCGCTTCCCGCTTCTTCACCGGCCTGGTTCGTTGCAGGTAGCTCTTGAGCGTGGGGGTAGTGACCGCGATCCCCTCACCGCGCAGAGTTTCGCCGATCTGATCGAGCGTATATCCGCGCGTTTGCATCGACTTGATCTCCCGCGCCAGGATCTTAATGGCTTCCTGCTTATTGTGGTCTTTGGGCTTCTTTTCGACCGGAGGCATCGCCCGCAACTTAGCGGCAACAGCGTTCAGCTGATCCGCTTTATAGGTCTTTGCCATCCCACCCCTCACCTGCACTCGAATCCACGCACCTCAGCATACTTGATAGACGTAACCCAGCCAAACACCGCTTTCCAGTAACTAAAGCCTTCAACAGGTCAATCAGCGTTTAAGCACTCAAACTAAGATACAGGATGGCCCTTGTCATACACATGGCTTGCGCCGTAGTGTGGTGACAAGGGACGCCGGGTGCCTCGTTCGGCGCTTCGCTTCTCACAAGGCAGGCTCACACACCTGCAAGGGGTCTCCCCTTGACCCCAAAGACTGGAGGAGACCGAACAATGCCGTTTCAGCGCGTCGGCAACGAGAACCTCGAAAGCATCGTCAACGTGCGCATGACCTCCGGCGAAAAGGCGAAGTTGCGCGAAGACGCCGAGCTTGCCAGCCTGAGCCTAAGCGAATTGGTGCGTCGCCGCTCGTTCGGAAGGCCCGTCCTCGCCAAGGCTGACGCCGTCGTTATCCGGGAGCTACGGAGATTGGGCGGTTTGGTGAAGCACCTTCATGTCGATAGCAAGGGAGCCTACAGCCGCGATACTGCTGCTGCCCTGGGAACGTTGAGCGCGTACATCGACAAATTGAGCGGTGGACGCAGTCGATGATTGTCAAGAAGGTTAAGAACCCGCGCAAGTCGGCGTCGAAGGCCCTACGCATCCGCAAGCTGGCCGACTACATCCGCAATCCCGAGACCGAGAACCGGCAGGAGAAGTGCGTGCAGCAGGGTTCACGCGGGTTCCTCACTGAGAGCTTTGAGGGCCAAAAAGCCGAGATGCTCGCTCTGTCTCAAGAGGCGGTGCGGAGCAAGGACACCGTCAACCATTACGTGCTGAGCTGGCAAGAGAGAGAGGTGCCCAGCACAGAGCAGATCGAGCAAGCGGTCGACCTCTTCCTCGGAGCGCTCGAGCTGAGCGAGCATCAGGCCATCTTCGGGGTGCACGTCGACACCGACAACCGGCATCTCCATATCGCGGTGAACCGGGTTCATCCGGATACCTTCAAGGTCGTCAAGCCGAACAAAGGGTTCGACATTGAGGCGGCGCATCAGGCCATCGCTCGGATCGAACATCTCCAGGGTTGGAAGCGGGAGGAGCGGGGACGTTATCAGGTCGAAGCAAGCGGAGAGCTGGCTCGCGACGAAGCGTCGAAAGCCAAGCCCCGGCAGCCGAGTCAGCCGAAGCGGGACATGGAACAGCGCACCGGGGAGAAATCGGCCGAGCGGATCGCGATCGAGAATGCTCCGGCAATCGTCAAGAGATCCCGAAGCTGGGAGGAACTGCACAGCCGGTTCGCCGTCGCCGGCATGCGCTACGAGAAGACCGGCAGCGGAGCCACGATCTTCATCGGGGAGGTGGGAGTCAAGGCCAGCAGTGCGGATCGCGGAGCCAGCCTCGTGCAGCTGCAGAAGAGGTTCGGACCGTACGAACCGCCTGGAAGCTCGCATCGGGTTGCGGCCCGGAAGCCGGAGCCGATCAAGCGCGGCGTTCCCGGATGGGAGACATACATCTCCGGCCGAAAGGCCCACAGTGCTGCTCGCGGAACCGCGATTGACGAGCAGCGGCAGCGGCATCAGGCCGAACGCAAGCAACTGTCAACGGTGCAGCGAGAGCACCGGAAAGAACTTTTGATGCGGACGGACTGGCGGGGAAAGGGGCCGCTGCGGAACGCCTGGCAGAGTATCGTCGCCGCCGAGCAGGCAGTGGCCAAGGCTGTTCTCGCGGAACGCCAGGCCAGGGAGCGTTACGAGCTGCGCCAGCGATTCCGGCCCTACCCCGATCTCGAACAATGGCACCGGCAGCGCGACAATCCACACCTCGCCGAGCAGTGGCGTTATCGCTCGCACGAGCTTCCAGGAATGGAGGGCGAGGGAGACGACCGGCCCCGGCCACGTGGGATCGCCGGCTACGCCTATACGATTCAGGGCACGGAAATCCACTACAGCCGGAAGACTTCAACCCCCGGAGACATCGCCTTCATCGATCGTGGACGGCGCATCGAGATCCAAGACTGGCGCAACCGCGAGAGCGTCCTTGCCGCCCTACAGCTAGGCCAGCAGAAATGGGGCAGCATCACCGTCACTGGCAACGAACAGTACAAAGCCATGTGTGTTCAGCTCGCAGCTGAACACGGCTTCAAAATCGTCAATCCTGAACTTCAGATCTCCATCGGGGACCTACGCCAGGCGTGGATGATTGAACTGCAGGTTAGAGGGAGGGAGCTGGAAAAGCAACGTCTTCCAATGACGGTCATCAAAAGGTCATCCAGAGACTTCGATATCACGGACTGATTTATCGATACATTATAACGCATGTCACCATTGTGGCTGCGTACTCGCCCTAGCCTTCGGATATTATCAATCAGGGACTTTGGGGAGGGCAGCTCTCTTGAGACCTTGTTCTGGTGGTTTGAATAAAGCTCCACTAACACCCGTCTGGTCGAGGAGACTTCTATCGTGCGTTATCGCCTGAACGAAGCGGAGATTGAGGTCCCGACCGGATGGAAGGATCTTAGCATCAACACGTTTCTTCTGCCACAAGGCCCGCAGGGGGCTGCTCTGAGCCTCACCGTGACACGGGATTACGATTCTCCTAGTCTGGACCTGACGAGTTATACGGATCAACAGCTGATCCTGGCCGCTAAGAAGCTGCCGCACTATCAATACGTCTCCCGCCAAGGCGTTCAGGTGAGTGGACAAGTCGCGATTCAGGCTGAGTACACCTGGCGCACGCCCGAAGGGGTTGAGGTGCATCAGCGGCAAGCCGTCGTGAAGGTGGGCCCCATGTTCCTGGTGTTCACGTTCACTTCCATGCCGAACGATCTCCAGCGTGTGGATATGCTTTGGCAACAGACGTTGGGTGCGGTCCAGATCACGGCACGGAACTTGGCGCATGGCTGACGCATCCGGGCGGGCGGCGCGGCTTACCGATCCCATCGGCCACGGGTTGGGCATGGTGGGCATGATCGGCGGTGCCTTGCTTGGCGCGGCGGTAGGTGCCTTCATGATCGTCACTTTGCCGGTGTCGGCACCGCTGCTTGTGGGTGCGCTTGTAGGAACGGCGGCGGTCGGTGCCGTAGCGGGAGGTGCGCTGGCTGGAGATCAGCTGATGCACGGTATCCAGACCGCTTTCTCCATTCCCGATCCGACGACCGGGGCGATCGGCATGGTGGGTTCCCCCAATGTGTTCATCGGGGGTTTGCCAGCGGCCCGCGCGGTGGTGGATATGGCCGCTACCTGTAACGGCCTCTTCTCCACGAATCATCTGCCGCTTCCCGCTTTCGGGCCGCCCGCGCCGATCGCGGAAGGGTCCGCCACTGTGTTAATCAATGGCATGCACGCGGCGAGGGTCGGCAGCAAACTCGTTTGCGGCGCGGTGATCACGGACGGCTGCTCCACGGTAATCATCGGCGGGCCTACGGTCCGTCTGCTGACGGTCGACGATCTTGAAGCCGAGATGCAACAGTTCTTCGGCAATATACTGAAGGCTTCGCTTCTGGCAGCGGGCTTGATCACCTTCCTGATGGGTGGCGAAGCGTTGCTGGGCTTCGCCGCTTTGTTTGGTGGTTTCACCGTGGTGAACGGCGCACTGGGTATGTTGGGCAACGCGATCGGTCCTGGCTGGAGCGACATTCTGCAGGGGACCTTTGGACTGACCGCCATTGTCGCCGGAGCCAAGCTGGGCGGGGGCGAAGACCCTACTGCGATCGAGGAGCGGACCGCCTGCGGGGAACCGGTGGACCCTACAACAGGCGAGGTATTTACCTCGACTACGGACTTCGAGTTGCCGGGTGCGTTGCCGCTTGCCTTTAAACGAGGATATGCCTCTTCGCTGAACCAGCAGAGTTGGCTAGGGCCGAACTGGTGCTGTTCATGGGGGCAGAGCGTACAGGTGACGGAGGCTGGGGCAGTTCGCTACTTCCCTGGAGATAGCCAAAGTCTTAACTTTCAACTGAGCGAAGCGGACGCGGAAGGCTGGGTGCGCAGCTCGAAGTCGAAGAAGCTGCGCCTACGCCAGACGCCTAATGGCTTTCAGGTCTTCAATCGAGAGAATCATCTCGTCAGCTTTACTGAAGCGCGCGAGAACGCATGGCTTCTCGGTACCATTCAGGATCTAAACGGCAACTTCATCCGCTTCCACTACGAGCAAGGTACGCTGCAGGGCGTCGAGCATAGCGGCGGATACCGCCTGCACGTGACGGCGACCGCGACTCACATTGCGGCCATCGCTCTGGAGCAGTTCGATGGCACTCTGCAGACGATCGTTCGATATGAGTACGACGGGGGTGGGCGTCTAGGAGGAGTTGACAACGGAAGCGGCAAGCTGTTGCGTTATGAGTACGACCAGGACGCCCGGATGGTGAGCTGGCGAGACCGGGAGTGCACATGGTACCGGTACCGCTATGACGCGGAAGGCAGGTGCGTCGAGTCGGGAGGAGCCGGCGGGCGCTATCACTATTACTACACGTACGATCCCGCGAACAGGACCACCGTCGCCATGGACTCCTATGGCGGAACGGAGAGCTTTCACTATAACCAGCGAAACCAGGTCATCGTTCAGCACGATGCAGTAGGAGGAGTAACCCACACCTCGTGGGATGAGCGAGGGAACAAGGTCTCCGTCATCGACAGCGAAGGCCGCGGCGTTGCTTATGTGTACGACGCCGAAGGCGATCTAACGTCCTCAACGGATGCACTTGGTCGAACTACCAAACTCGAATTGAATTACCTGGGCTTGCCGGTGCTGATGACGGATGCCTCGGGAAGACGGTGGGTCCGACGCTATGATTTGCGCGGCAACCTCCTTGAAGCTGGACCGG
Source organism: Acidobacteriaceae bacterium (assembly GCA_965215415.1). Taxonomy (GTDB): domain Bacteria; phylum Acidobacteriota; class Terriglobia; order Terriglobales; family Acidobacteriaceae; genus Edaphobacter. The sequence goes on from CBDCDQ010000004.1 coordinate 13,578, forward strand.
AAGGCAAGGCGGCTTGGCGGTACGAACGGGACGGCAGCGGCAATCTGGTCCGGATCGTCGACCCTAACGGCAGATCGCGGGCGTTTGGGTACAACGGCGCGGGCTTGCCGATGTGGGTCACTGACTGGCAGGGCAACAGAACACGATATACGCGTGACGCATTTGGCCGTGTTGTGCGGGAGACGGACCCACTGGACAGCGACACTCGCTATGCCTATAACGCGATCAGGAAGCTTTCACAGCTTACCCAGTCGAACGGCACACAAACTCTTTGGCAGTACGACGCGGAAGGCAACCTGATCGCTCGCACTGCGCAGGATGGAGCTACGTACCGGTATGCCTACGGTCCGTTCGACGTGCGGCAGTCGATCACCCGGCCTTCCGGGGCTACACTGCGGTTCCACCACGACCTGCAAACCCGCCTTACTGCTGTCGAAAACGAAAGAGGCGAGCTCTGGGAGTACACCTACGATCTTGGCGGACGCGTCACCGGGGAGCGCGACTTCACAGGGAGGAAACAGGGCTTCGCCTACGATCGCTCCAGCCTCGCCATCCGGCGGATAAACGCCAGGGGCGAGGTCACCACCATCGACCGCAACCATGCCGGCCAGATCGCCAAGGTGGAAACATGGGACGGGGCGGAGACGACCTACGCATACGACGCCAACGGGCTGATCGTCGAGGCTACCAATCAGTGGATCGCGGTCAAGATCGAACGGGATGAGTACGGCCGAGTTCTTCGCGAGGTCCAGGGCGATCGGATGATCGAGTCCATCTACGATGAGCGCGGCTTACGGACTAGGCGGCGTACCAGCGAGGGTCAGGAGACCCGCTGGAGCTACGACGATAACGGACGCGTCGAGCAGATCGGGCTTCCCGGCGACGAGTGGATGGACTTTTCCTATGACGCGATGGGCCGCAATCGCGAGCGCCGCTTCCATAAAGGCGCGGCGAGTGTCTACGGCAGGCGCTCCGAGGGCTTGGTGCTGCGCCAGGGGTACGATCCTTTGCACCGCCTCACCGCCCAGTGGGCAGGGTTGGGCGCAGGTGCGACCGGCGAAGCCGTGGCGCTTGCCGAGCGGCAGTACCGCTATGACCTGAACGATAACCCTACAGAAATCTACGATCGCTTCTGGGGAACGGCGCAGTACACCTACAACCCTGATGGCCGAATAGCCACTGCGCGGCGTGAGCGTGAACTAAGCGAAGGCTTCCAGTACGACGAGTCGGGGAACATCTCCGCTGTGGTGAGCGTCGAGAGTGACGGGAGGGCGGAGTCCAGGAGCCTCGGAGGTCCGGCCTTGGAGCGGCGAAAGCTCGGGCCCGGCGGGCGGCTGGAACTGGCAGGGAACCTCATCTACGCTTACGACGACGAAGGGCGTGTGGTGCGTAAGCGGGATCTGACGCCAGGCCGGCCTGAGCGCACCTGGGAATTCAGCTGGACCAGCGACAGTCGTCTTCGCAGCGTTCACAATCCTCTCAATGAGCGTTGGACCTATGAATACGACGCGTTCGGCCGCCGCGCCCGGAAGATTGGTCCAGAAAGCTCGACCACCTACGTATGGGACGGAGACGTGGTCGCGGATGAAATCCACGAAACGCGCACTGCCTTCACAACCCAGTCGTGGATTTACGAACCCGGTTCGTTCCGTCCGCTTGCAGCAATGCGGAATGAAGGAAGCTATGCCTGTGTGATCGATCAGGTGGGCACGCCTAGGGAACTAGTTTCAAGCGCGGGTAAACTGGCGTGGTCGGCCCAGCTCACCACATGGGGAGAACTACGATCTGCCCCCACCGCGACGATAGACTGCCCCCTACGATTCCAGGGGCAGTGGTTCGATGAAGAATCGGGCTTGCACTACAATTACAAACGGTATTACGACCCAGAAACTGCAAGCTATTTGACGCCAGACTCACTTGGCATGGATGGCGGAGCACGTTCCTACGGCTATGTCCACAATCCCACGGCGTGGATTGATCCGTTCGGTCTGGCTTCGTGCACAACGCCACCGAAGGCCAGCGGCACCTTAGATTGGTCGAGAACCAACCCCCGTACAGGGGAAACGGCTCCCGATCACGTAATGAAGCACGGGGACGACATACCAACTAGACCCGGCCCACACGGCGTCTTTGCAGACGACCCTATTGCAACAACAAATGCCGCGTGGGACACCGCTGTTCAGCAGGGGATACAACCAACAGTTCAGCCTAATGGCAATTGGTCCTACGACGTGCCATCCCCTGAAGCTGGGCTAGGCGGAGGCGTACCAGGAAATGCGGCGGGCAATCCTGTCTTGAATAAAGTGCAGGTCGTTACGCAGCCAAACACGAATAATACAGTGGTAACATCCTTTCCAAAATGAAAGCGGATCATGACCAAAATCTATATGGCGGCGGCTTACGATGTAGGCATGATTGGTCAAGGAGACGATCTGTATCTTTTACGCTTGGAGGATGGAAGACTTGTTGGATATGCTCCAGAATTTGATGCACTAACCCTTGATATCAGAGATGCCTGTACCGCAGATCGATATCGAAGCGCCCAGTGGTTTCGGTGGCCAGATAGTCTTTCTAATCCCGGGTATAGACCCGCTACATTTGAAGAGTTGCGAGCGCAAGGACTGGAGAAGTATCTGCTTGGCTCTAAGTCGGACATGAGGTTCAAGACACCCCTTGATCCCCTCTAACGAATGAAGCTTTCAACCAGAAACAGTACCTGCTTCTTCAAAGGGAGTTTGGCTTCAGCGAGCAAGACCGTACCCTGAAGCAGGACACCTATTATGTTGAACTGAGCGGCCAAGACACTAGTTTTTATGGCGGCATCTCTGAGTGTACGTTGAGTAACGACCGCCATCAGGTGGGCACGCCTAGGGAACTAGTTTCAAGCGCGGGTAAACTGGCGTGGTCGGCCCAGCTCACCACATGGGGAGAACTACGATCTGCCCCCACCGCGACGATAGACTGCCCCCTACGATCCAGGGGCAGTGGTTCGATGAAGAGTCGGAACTTCACTACAACTTCAATCGCTACTACGATCCACATACCAGCAGCTATCTTAGCTCTGACATGAATGGCTTAGATGCTGGACCACGATCATACGGATACGTAGTAAACCCTCTGATATGGGTAGACCCGTTTGGATTGGCGCCGCTCCAAGGCGTAGATTTTGGGGGAAGCCCTAATCTGTATCCAGTTACCGGCGGACAACAGAATGTTGTTAGCATACCGATGCAAGGTTCACGTGGACGCGATTTCACGCAGGCCTACAAAGAGTCAGGAGTTAACCAAGCTGACGCAGACGGCTACACCTGGCACCATGTAGATGACTTCAATCCAGACACTGGATCTTCTACTATGCAGCTTGTAAGTACGGATGCGCATGAAGCCACTTATCCCACCGAGGCTCTGTTTCACAGTTCGAGAAGGCAAACAACGTGAAGTACGACACGCCAGAATCCGTACAAGTTTCACAAGACAAAGGGTGGCTTCGCGGAAATCCACCTAAGGGCAACTGTAAATAGGAGGGTGGGGCATGTTTAGAAAACCGGGACCGATTCTAAGCACAAGCTCGATTGAGCGAGCTGAAAACTCACTGCCGTTTCCTTTGCCACCCGAGGTTCGAGAGTTTTTTCTCAAGACAAACGGCGGCTTTCCCAACCCTGCGTGGTGGATACCCGCAGATGGTATGGAACCAGTATGGGTCAAACAGATATTGTCGATCGAAAGGTCCGAGTCAGGGGCCACCCTAGAAGAGGTGTATCGCCAAGGCATCGAGAAAAAGTTCCTGAACGGAAAGCTAGTTCCCTTTGGCAGAGATCCCGGCGGCAACTTCTTTTCCTTTGATCAAATTGGTGCTGTGCGCTTCGTTGCCATGGATGCGTGGAACGCGGATTTGTCTACAGAAGACAACATAGATAGTGCCGATACCAAACTCACCGACTCCTTCACCGAGTTCGTCTCAAATCTGGTTACCAATCCTCACGAGGAATAGGAGATCGCGGTGCCTGTGTGCTCGATCAGGTCGGCACGCCCAGGGAGCTAATTTCAAGCGCGGGTAAACTGGCCTGGTAGGCTCAGCTCAGCACGTTGGGAGAACTACAGTTAGCTACCACTAAAACGCCGACCTATCGGAGACCCTTAAGAAGAGCAAGGTTCTTTTGCGGACTAACAGTGAGTGGTCGCGTACACTCGCCGCTCAACCTTTTGACAATGGAGTGCCTACGCTAGAATTAGGAAAGTACCGGAAACCTAGTCGGCAGATTCACGAGCGATTCGAGCTATTTGGACGTTGGGAGTGGGCAACTCACGGACATTGGCTTGGTACTAATGACCTGCAGGCACTGTGGAACGAAAGCGCAGAGGAAGATCAATTTATCAGCCGGATTAGATTCCAGAGTCTTGGAATCGAGGCAAATTGGACCAACAGCGCGCCTGCGCTGTTTCGTCCCGACCGTCTCTCCCTATTCGCCGCCAGCGACGTAAATTACGAATCAGTGTTCTTGCTCTGGCTGGATTGTGAAGAAGAGCCAGAAGTGTGGGTCTACGACTCTAATGGCGAGTCCAGGTATAAGGATTTAGCTCATTACCTCCAGGCTTACCTAGACGACGACGTAAGTGCGGCGCAGCGCCATTGGAAGCTCAGCGATATAGATAATTTTGGCAGCCGAGCAATCTAAAACTTGACCCTTTAAGATATGCGGACTTGGACCTTAGGAGCGAGAGTTGCATCTGTAAGCAGAGAAAGCGAGCTTCTTACTATTGCCTTTGCAGATGAAGCTTCGGGCCCAGAACAGTACCTCCTTCTCCAAAGGGAGTTTAGCCTCAGCGAGCAAGACCTTACCTTGAAGCAGGACACCTATTATGTTGAACTGAGCGGCCAAGACACTAGTTTTTATGGCGGCATCTCTGAGTGTATGTTGAGTAACGATCGCCTAAAACTTGGCATTGTTCCTGGCAACAAACACACTGCGCTACAAGAAGTAGTCATCCTGAGAGATGTCGACGCAAGCGTTTGGGAAGTGCTCGAGGGGGGATTGCATGATTTGTTCAACGGAACAAACGTCAAAGTTAATGTGATGGAATAAAGCTCCAGGCTCCAGGAGGAGCGGCAAATGCAAAGCATCCAAAACCAGACCTTTGAGAATCAGATCGTCGACATAGACGACACGACCATTCTCGATTGCGTTTTTATCGATTGCATTCTTCGGTACAGCGGCCGGTCTTTCACGATCGGCCGGTCGCAGTTGCTGCGCTGCCGCTACCTACTCTTCGGCCCAGCTGAAGAGACTTTCCGATTTCTTCAGCTGGTGGGCATCCTGGACTGGCAGCCGCAACAATGGGCTCCAGTAACAGACCGCGTTCAGTAGAGCCAAAGCCATGCGTCGTTTCCGGTTTTTGGGTGTGCCATTTATACATGATAATGTCCTTATCAAGAGCGACATGGGGGGTGCGTCAGTTTCCCGCTCCATCGTCCGCGAACAGGTGCATGGCGGCGGCCGCCTCGTTTCCGGCGTTGAAGTCCAGCTGGGTTTGTTCGTGGCCGTCCGGGTGTTGCTCCCTCCAAAGCAGCAGCAGGAGCGGCGGCATGGCGGAGAGCACGGTCTGGGTCTTGGTCACCTTGGCATGGCAGGCTGGACAGAGCGAGATCATCAAGTGCAGCGAGGAAACGCCGGGAACCCGGTGATGCACGACGATCGCGCGCTTTCCATGTCCGGACGCGCCGCACACCCGGCAAGAGTATCCGTCGCGCTTCAGGACCGCTTCCCGCAGCCCGTTGAAGTATTTGATGTCGTGCAGCTTCAAGTTGTAGCAGAGCTTGCACATCCCGCTAACGCGCCGCGCCCTGGCCTTGCCGCAGCGGCAGTACAACAGGGTTTGTGCGCCGGCCTTCATCGCACCCGGGCCTTTCCCTTGAGGAACAGCAACTCGCTTCTCCGGACCAGCTTCAGCGGCAACGAGAATCCGTCCTTGCCGATCGTCAGCGGCATCACTTCCCTTTCCCGCTTCCTTTGGAATGCATCGCCCAGATGCGCTTGACCTGACTTTCGCTCGCGCCCGTCAGCTTCGCTGTTTGTTGGATGGTCTGTTTGGCCGACCGCAGCGCGACGATGCTCCGATGGATGGCGATATCCGGTGCCCGCCCGGCGAACTTGCCGGCGGCCTTCGCAATCTCCACTCCTTGCCTTTGACGTTCCCGGCGCGTCTCGTAATCGTCGCGGGCCATCTGGAGAGCCAGCTTGAGAAGAAGTTCCTGCACGGATTCGAGGACGATCTTCGTCACTCCAGTCGATCCCGCAGCCAGTTCCGACAGATCGACCACGCCGGGGATGGCCAGCTTCGCCCCCTTCGCGCGGATCGAGCCGATCAACTTCTCCGCCTCCGGCAGTGGGAGTCTGCTGATGCGGTCGATCTTCTCCGCAACCACAACTTCGCCGGGCTGGAGATCGCCGATCATGCGCTGGAGCTCCGGCCGGTCGGCGCGGGCTCCCGACGCCTTCTCCCGGTAAACGCCGGCCACGTAGAACCCGGCCGCCCGCGCGCCTTCCTCAACCGCCGCCTGACGCGCGAGGTCCTGCTCCTCCGTGCTGACGCGGAGATAGATGCGGGCGACTTTGATCGAAGTCTTAGCCAAGATGAGTACACCTTACTTGGCTACTCTAAACCAGATGGCCAAGAACAGCGAAGAGCGGAGCTATTTGGCTACCGGCTATTTGGCTACTTATCTTGGCCAGCCGCTCGCGTTTTCGCCTTGGCCGTTCACTTGAGGCTGAGGTCTCCTCTAATCGATTCCCTGATTTCAACGACGGCGTTGCGTCCATGGATGGTTGCGATGGACTGAAACAGCAACCGTAGAGAATGCAGTATCTTTCCCTGCTTCCCAATGATTCTTCCGCGGTCTGAAGGGTCAACGGACAGGGACAAGAAGATCGTGGCTTCTTTTTCCCGCACCTCGATTTCGACGACGTTGGGCAAGAGCACAAGAGCCTTCACAAGTGGCGACATGAGACCGACAAGTTGAGACGATGCGCTTACATCCAGGTCAGACATATACAGTCCGTGAGGCGGTGCAGCCAGCGATGAGACCGGCGTCTTCCTCACCCCTCGGCGAGGACGTCCCGCCAACGCCTTGGTTAGCGGCCTGCGGTCCCTCCGAGCGGCCTACGCGCGGCTTCTCACCGCCGCGTTCTACAGTTAGACGTATGTTTTCACATCCACTCAGCGGAGTGTGACGTAGCTGTTGCGTTCAGTGCCGAGTGCGTTGCTGCCACTGTCATATTGCAGTACGCCGCCGGTGCTCGGGCAGGCTTTAGGTGTTTCAAAGCCCTAACGCATTGGACGCGAGGCTTAACGGACGACCTGCTGGAAGAGCGGCGACCCCAATAAACTCGCAAACTGGCTGTCTGACGAGCTGTAACTGACCGACAAAACGCTGGAGTTGGAGTCGATGGTGGTCTGGTCGAGCGCGGACTTCTCCATGGGCGCGCCAGTGCTCTTTTTAAGCAGCGCCGCGCCCTTCATCAGGGTGGCGACGGTGGCGGCGGTGACCGTATCGGACATGACGACGGCCATTTCGAACTTGACGCCGTTCTGGAAGTCCATGGTGTAGCGCGAGGTCTTGAAGCGGTTCTTGACGGTATCGTAGTCCGCGAGCTGCGCGGCGTCGCCGAGCACGCTGCGCATCATGGTCTGGGTGCCCTTCTGGTCGAGCAGGCCCCAAACGGCGCGGGTATCGATTGACGCCATCTCGTTGAACAGTTCGCCGTTCGAGAGGAAGTTGGGACCCATGCCGTCGCGGGCGTCGAGCGCGGCGCGCACGGCCTCCTTCTCGCCGAAGACCATGGTCGTCTGGTTGAGGAACGCAACGACGCTGCCGCTGGCAATGGGGTAGATGCTGTTGTTGCGGAGGGCTGCGGGTTTGACCTTGTTTTTGGCAAAGTTGGCCAGGATGGCGCGGGTCTGAAACTGGCCCTGCGCGATGCCTACGGTGCGGGTGCCGTCGGCCACGCGAAAGGACGCGAAGGCGAGCACGTCGGCGTCCTGATCGACCTTGAGGCCGGAGGTCTTGAGGGCGGTCTCGAGGCGCTTGAGCTCGGGCGGGAGAACGCGGTCCTTCAGGCTCATGGCCGCCGGAGAGTTCTGCATGGCGCGGTAGTCGACCACGATAATCTGCCGCACGTCCTTGGGGATGGCCGTCTTGCAGTCGCTGCTGAGCTGGGCGGCGAAGGCGAAGGAAGGCACGAGGGTAGAAAGTGCAAAAACAGATCTAAGACCGCAGCGCAAAAGAAGTATCTCCGTTTTAGAAGCTTCGTTAGAGATGAATAAACTACTAGAACAGCCGTGTTCGCCCAGCGGCTGATGTGCGCCAGCATGCGCGCTCATCCAAGAGAGTTGTCGGCACAGTGACGCTTGCGCGTTAGACTCTCAAACGCGAGTGTCTCCGGTAGACCCGTCAAATGGGAAAACTTCGTTGGTTGCTGAAACGACAGGGCATAGGCGAATCTCAGAAACAGGCTGATGGATGGTCATGGTAACCCAGAACCATGCAACCAAGGTGGCAACTAACAAAGGAAAGACCTGCGCTCTACTTCATCGCCCATATTCAGAGGATACTGGTGCACTCTTACTGGAGAATGCGCCAGCTCATTTAAGGACGTAGTTCTTAAAGCGCCTAACCGGACTGGATGCCGACTGCATCTTGCCAAGCACTTGCCGCAAATCGCGTTTAGCCTTGGTGTGACCGAACATTCTTGACTTTGAACGAACACGTAATCCTTAAGCGTTCCTAACAGATGCAGCAAAGCTGCCGATAACCGAGGGGGTCACCAGTGATTATGTGCGAATCCCTGCTGAACTGCACGTCCGTAACGTAATAGGTCCATTGTGGACCTATTACTTTAAGGTATTTCCCACCAGTTCTTTAGTGCGTTGCAATGATCCTCCGCCCGATATGGTGCATGGAGGGCATCATGAGCAAACACTTAGGGTTACTAGCAACTGTCGTCACTTTTGGGAGTTTGTGGCTAGTAGGTTGTGGGAAAGAAGTTGAGGCCGCTTCCAACACACACCCCGGATCTCTCGTTCTGATGCCGTATCCCGTGCATATGGCGCTAGGTGAAAGCGTGCAGCTTACTGCGATACAAACAACCGATGCTGAGAACAGCATAGAGGATGTCGCTCAGACGGCTCTCTGGCAATCTTCATCAGTCGCCGATCTACCTGTTGCCCAGGGTAAAGTGACTTGCAATCACGCCGGCACTTATACCGTCCGTGTTTCGACCGTGGAGCTCAGTGACTCAACTTCTGTTACCTGCAATTCGCCTGCACCCGCTCCAGTACCCCCCGCTCCCGCTCCAGCACCCCCTGCGCCCGCTCCAGCACCCCCTGCGCCCGCTCCGGCACCCCCCGCTCCCGCTCCGGCACCCCCCGCTCCCGCTCCGACATCTCCTGTTTCTTCAGTTCCCGAGATGATCGGGCTCGCTATTGTCAGTCCACCCATCGTGGTTCGCTCGTACGCGCCCTATGCGCTTAGCGCTCAAGGAACATTTGCGGACAAAACCCTCTCTGATGTGACTAATCAGACAGTGTGGAAAGGTGACAGTGTGGCGCGAGTCTCTTCGGCTGGAGTCTTGTACTGCAACATCGCGGGCAGAGCCACCGTTACCGGTACGCTGCAAGGCCATACCGCCACAGCGCAAGTGCAATGCTTGATGAAGCAGATTACAGGACCCCCCGGGTTTGCGGAGAATGCCGCCAAGTTCTATGGCCCCTTTCCTTCATGGCTCAACCTAAAGGACTTCGGGGCCAAAGGCGATGGAGTTTCTGACGACACCCAAGCCTTGCAAGCGGCGATCTCCGCCGCGGTGGCCCAGTCTAAGACCCTCTGGATGCCTAATGGCACGTACAAGTTTTCAGAGACGCTGCGGGTGACCAACAGCAATGGTGTCACCATCATCGGGGAAGATCCACGAAAGACACACATGATTTGGTTTGGTCCTGAGCATGGGCAAATGATCAGCTTCGACGGGGCCTCGCACTCCCGAATGAGCAGAATATGGTGGGATTGCCACGGAAAGCTGGCCGACGTGGGAATCCACTTTTTCTATGACGATAAGATTGTCGGCCAGAATTACCCAACTTATCAGGCGATAGAAGATTCCAAAATCAGCCAATGCGTTACCGGCATCAGTCCAGAATTTGCCGGGGAGACAACCGTCAACCGCGTCCATTTCGATCAAAATACCTACGGGGTCAATCTCGCCAACTGGAACGCGCTCAATTTTAATGTGATCGACTCTCTGTTCACCGACAACGCCATCGGTGTGTCGAATTTCGCCTATGCGGGAGCTTATAACGTGTCCAACAGTGTGTTCGTGCGCTCCACCGTGGCTGATATGGAAATGGGGAACACGCAGGCCTTCTCCATACGGCACAACCTGTCCGTAGGCTCCAAGAGATTCTTCTATGCGGCACCGATCAACTCAAATGCGTCCATCACCCTTGAAGGAAATGTGATCGTCGACACTACGGATGTGCCGGTTGTTTATGGCAATCAGGGGACGGTAACGCTGATGGACAACACCTTCGACATGCCCAGCAATCCACAGCGCCCCCTATTTGTCGCTGCCGACTGGAAGACGGCGTATGTGTTGTCGGTAGGCAACATTTACACCACGAACACCCCTTATGAGGCTCAAGCCGGGTCCTTGATCAATGTGACCAGTGTGGACGAAGCGCCTCAGGCTAGCGTAGCGGCATCCAACTGGCCGGTACCGACAGAGGTCTACATTCCCCCGGCTTCGACTGCTCCGGTCATTGAGGTTCCGGTTGGCGGAACGAGCGACGACTTTCAAAACGCGGTGAACGATGCCATCAGGTCCGGTGAGGCAACCGTTCACGTACCCTCCACCTCTTTGTTCTTGAACACGACCGTGGACGTGCCTGATGCACCTGGAGTGGCGATTGTCGGGGACGGACAAACGAGCGATCTTCGACCGGGCTCCATGTTGCTTGGACCACTGGTGCGAACACACGGTTCAGTGACGATGGACGGCCTCTTCATTAGCGGCACACCTGTGAACCCCTCTCTTCAGGTACTGGTGGACGACCAGCCTTCGACGCGCATCCTGTGCGATGAATGCACTACCGTTAGCACCAAGCAGAGCATGATAGTTTCGGGACTTGACCACGCCATTATTAATACGCGGGCCACCACCCTGAATGGCGACAATGGCGTCAAGCTGACGGGCGGTCCCAATCAGGCAAGTGGAAAGAAGACGTTGGGCCGAATGGATGCTTTCATGTCGACCTCCGACACTTACACCATCTCAAGGGGAGGACACTTCCTTATTTCGGACGGATTTCACGACGCCGGACAGAGTGAAGTACAGGCGATCGTTACGGGCAACTCCGAGGTTACTCACGCGGGCGGCGCCATCTGCGTAAGAAATCTCACACAGGGCGTCCAAGCGGTCGGTTTCACAGGTCAGCTTTCTTTGGTTGGCACCGCGATCGGAGCCACAGTAGATGCCGACGGCACTTCAACAGGAACGATCGGTCTAATTGGCTCAACCACCAATTCCGTGGATACGCCGCTCACCGCCAATGGACCCAGCCTCCATGTGGTGCATGCGGCGGACGCCATCAACCGTTTAGACGGGGTTCACCTTATCACAGACACGCCCGACAGTGCGGCGGCTATAGAACGAACTCTTTCGCAGAGCCGTACCGAATTCGTGATTCCACGAGAACAGGTGGCGACCTCAGCGACTCTTGTCCGGATACATCGTGTTATGACCGGAGACGGTCTAGTTGGGATGTTGTTCTCCTCAAACAACACGACGCCGAGAGGGTCCACGTACAGCATTGCCGCTCCGTCAGGTTCCAACCCTTCGACCGCTTGCTCCGCCGGCACGGTGTCCCTCGACGGATCTTGGAACCTTGTCCCGGGCGCTGACGGTTTTTACGGGTTACTTCGGGGAGCGGAATATCTCACAAACACTCTGACCACCAATGGAAAAGGCAAACTCGAAACGACCGCGAGCATGATGGACGCTGGACAACGTTGGCTCATCCAGCACGCGGGCGACGGATTGTTCCGGTTGGTAAATCGGGCCGATGGGAGCTATTTGACGAGGACCGCTTCAGGATGTGCGACCGTGAGTGCCATTTCGGCCGATTCTTCCCAAGAATGGAATGTGGCCGCGAAATAGTAGTAGGCGAACGATGGCTTGTTTGTGGTCCTCCCCTGCAGGGGAGGACCACTCTGCGACAATATATGCGAACAGCGCGGGTGTCATCGGTCTCTGCAATTGGAGTTTACGAGAGACCGCCAGACCGCGTCCCGCAGAGATTCGAGCGCAAAGATTGCCGGATGGAAGGGTTACGCGTGATAGCTTTCTTTCCTAAGGAAATATCTGTATAGTTCAACGAATTCCACGTGAGTGAAAACATACCAGTTCTTGTCCGCTCAAACATTGAACACACCGTCGAAGTCAGCTCATGTCCTGACCGATGGCGTCGTTGACAGCGTAGAGAGGGTTGCTCGGTCCCGAAGTATCATTCGGTGGTTGTATGGAGGCATCGTCGAGCAGGAGCTTAATCTGTTCCAGTAAGCCCCCGCCTTGCCGCAGGGCTCGGCGCAGATGCGGCGGAGGTCGTGGGGCACGAGGCTGCCGAAGTCTGGGGTCTTTGCATAGCGTACGACAGCCAATGGCGAGAGCCGGAGATTCACTGTCCTCTTCCTTGATCTCGATGAAAGAGTTGCGTTCGTGGATGGTGGCGATTGCTTGAAAGAGCAACCGCAGTGCCTGCAAAGTTTTGGCCTGCTTCCCGATAACTCGTCCACGATCAGAAGGATCGACGTACAGCGCGAAGAACACTGTCCGGTCTTTTTCACGCACATCTATCCGAACGGCGTCGGGCGACAGAACAAGCGCGCGCACCATGGGAGCAAAAGGCTGTAAAGCTGAGATGAGGTGCTTACGTCGAGGCTGAGCTTATCTGCCATGATACCGGCTGCTCGCAAGCTACTGTTACCTTTGCCGGTCGCGTTCCATGTCGCGGCACTCTTCGGAGCAAACGAACTTTTCCCCAGGCAGTAGCGTTTTATAGTAGTTGGAACACCGGGCACGGGACCAGAACAGGCTCACAAACCGCAACGTCGCAACCACACTCCTGGCACCCGTTCGCATGTGTTCGGCAAGTCTCTTCGGACGCGGCAGAAATAAAGCTGGCGCAAACGGGCGCACCTTTACTGTAAACATGATCCGAAACCAATCCGTTTTGGGAAGCATTGCGTATCATTCAATAATAGACTGATCGCATACGGCAAATAAGCTTGCTTTACTTCCCTTGTCTCTCTTGCTACATCCTGCTTTACAAGGCAACAACGAACGATGTCTTCATTGGAGCATTATGGGCGGTCCTTCGCCACGCCGCAGCTGTTCGACGGTTTGCAGGTTCAGGAGGTTGTCAGACCTTTGCTCCGGACTCCGCCCGCAGTGATGGTCAGGTGTACTGACGGGTTTCACTACATCATCCATCAGCCAGGATCGTGTCTTGGCGATGCCGCTCTCGCGGCTTCGTTGCTGGGACCCGCCATCGCCCGATCCATGGGCTTTACGATCGCGTCCAGTTCTCCAGTTGCTGTCGACGATCACCTTTCGGCAAGACAACGAGAAGCGCCAAAGTTTTCCGGAGAGCCGGTACTGACACAAGCTGGTCTGTACAGCGCCAGCCGGCTGGCCGGCAGCATCTCGGGACATCAGTGGGCAGTTCCGTACGTGACCCCGCGCAGGTGGTCGTCTGTCTTGAACCATGGAGACATATTAGGAATGCAGCTTCTTCGAAAATGGGCTGGCTCCGATATTTTACCAAAAGCCATGTTTCGCCGGACGGAGGACAGGCGGAGTCTCATAGTCGTCTTCATCGGCGTCAATCAATTATTCGCAAACATAATCTCAGGGACTTCACACGCGTTATATGAAACGAGCAGGGCTTCGCCCACCGACGGATTGATGAAGGAAGCGGAAGTCGCATGGTTCATAAAACTGCAAGAAGCGGCTCAGCTTGCGTGTGAAGCAACGATCCCCACACTCGTCGCTAAATGGCCCGCTCTGAACCTCTCAAGCCTCAACGACGTTCTTTTGAGCCGGCTAAAGCAAATGGAACGGGGATGATTCAGCTTCCTATTCCAAAACCTCGTCACAGCATAAAGCCATTGCAAGGGCCTTGAAGCGGACGGGATTGCCGCCTTTGTGAAAAGCTACGAGCCCATGCACCATGCGCCAATACGTTTGGGTCGCGGAGCGTATGCTGCCATCGACGACGGCTCCGGGCGGATAGTAGAGTGTCATAAAATGCGCAAGCTGCGCGGCACGTTTGAATTGGAGATATTGAAGCCAAGTCCGGCATAAATCTTTATACCCAATGGGAAGGGCCCGGTCGGTTGATTCTTCAAGAAGAACAGATAGAATCTCGGCGTTGAGGCGCATTCTGACAAGGCTTTCCAACACTCGCTGATTGTCTTCTGAGGCGCTCCCAGGAGAAGGTCGTGATCTAAACACGGTAAACGACTCCACGGTCAAGCGCACCGGCGCCAGCTGACCGAGCAGATCGTCCCATGAAACTTCGATAGGCAGCCTGGCGTGGGCCTGGGCATACAGGGCAGCACCTGCTAAAGCGATGCAGAGCAGACATCCTATCGGTACGGCTTGGGAGTCGATTGCCAAGGCTACCCAACCTTCCTAGCCGGCAAAGATACCCCTGCGCGTGGCCAGCTGAGCGAATCTTGGCGCCACAGTCCAATTGTCCAGTACAGTACGATGCACGCATAGAGTACTTGCCGGATGTGATCGGAAGTATCGCTGCTCCAATGCCAGCCGTGTGTGTAGAAGCGTAAATCTTCGCTGAGCTCTAACATGGCTATGCCTGTGAGCCCCCAACCAATGATCATCGGGTGTTTTGGTCTGCGAAGGCGCAGCCTGTTGGATTCCAACGAAAATCCAACGAACACACCGGACAACAAAAAAGAAGTGAAGATGGAGCCGCGCATGGCGTAGAGATCGAACTCCGGCATAAAGGCGGTGCCAACGAGGGAGCTGCTCGAGGCAGCCACGAGAAGCGAAACGCCGCTCCACAGAGCGAATCTTTGCCACGGGACCGACTTCAGCGAACCGCCCCGCTTCCAAATGGCAACGAACATTTCACCTGCAACGACAAGTTCTATGAGGAAAAGTACCGCTTCAAAAACCCAAAACACTATGTTGTATGTATCCCTATTGAAATGGTATGCCACATACAAACTAGGGGAGTACAGGTTCTGGAAAACCACGAACAAGGTGAAGAAGGGATATGTCCGCCATCGCGACCTGATGATTATGGTGGCTAATAAGCAGGCGTGCACGATGACCCCTAAACTCCCTATAAGCAAATCCAACGCGGGAAAGCTCATCGCGGACCCCTTGCGGTACATTCCTTCAGCACACATTGGTGGAAGAGGTATTCCCGTTTTAGCACCGCTGTAGTTAGGAAACACGAAAAACTCCAACCTCAGCAAGCGGTGCGGTTCCTTTTGAAAGAATCTTGACTATGCAAGTGCGTCTCGGAGGAACTATGAAGCGCTGGCTTTTTGGATCATGCGTGTATATCTGTCTTGCCGTCGTCCCGACCCCGCGTTCCGCTTACGCGATCTCATGCAATCCTAGGCCTCCTCACAAGATTTGCGGTCTGGTCTCTTGGCTGGCCGACATACAAGAATCGGTCGCCGCATATTTCGGCGGTTGAGCGGAAGTTCGGAAAATGAGCTTGCTTCCACTGCTGCCTGTGTCTTCCTATGGTGATGGTGGTTCAGTTGCTAGGTTCCCTTTGCGGCTTGGCTCCGTTATCCCGACATTGCTTGCAGACTGACCGTTGGTACTCCTTCCACTAAGCTATAAGAACTTTGCGTGCGCGTTCAGCCTTCTGGTTGAACGACGGCCTCGGAGTTTCGGCAAGCCGGTATTGGTGGGCTATCTGAGAAAGCCGGGCAAGCCGTCGTAGGAACGAGTCGCGCAGAACAGTGGTATTCCCGTCGAACCATCCTCTCGGGACAATTGGGATGCTTTGCTCAAGCGTTGTGGGCACCCGTTCTTGCAACCTCGTGATCCAGGTAGACACATCCAGCTCATTCCAAAGCCCGCGATAGAGAGACGAATTGCGGTGGAGAGGAAGGCACCGATCTTCAGAGTTGCTCCAGTACGATCCTCCGAACATCTGTCCGTGATCGATGAAGACAGCCCTTAGGCTGAAGAGATTTCCCTCTCGGACAAAAAGTGCTTGACGATGATCCTGGTGATTGGCCGCGATGTCCAACAGATATATGCCCAGGAAACATTCCCGGTTGACAATCCGCTGGATATGACTCGGCGTCAGTACCTGGAAAACACTCGACGAGACTTGAATGTCGCCCACGAAGGAAATTCCAAGGTGTGTTCCAGGTAGAGCCGAGTAGCTCCTGGTATCGGTTTTAAAAGCCAACTGTGGATTGCTGCTTAAGAACGCCTCTGTCACCCTAACGGGTACGAGCTTAGCTGTAGGAAGTCCAAGGCTTGTAGCGAGGGTGGACCCGAGCACTTCGTTGGCAAGTGTGTTCGGCCCCGTAGGATTGCCGTTCAGCTTTAGGACGTAAGGAGCACCATCGCTGCACTCGATCAGCGTGGCCTGAGAGCCTCCCCTTAGCTTACGAAAGCAGCGCACTGCGAATACCGGTTCACGATCTTCAAACGGAATGAATTCAGTGGGTGAGTTTCGATTGGCCTGACCGAACATTGAACAACTCCGAAAGTTCGTTTGGCTCTAACGCGTGGTGGTTTGAGCTTCAACCGTTTAACAACGTGACAAGCGTAACCCACGCGATGTCACTTTGGGAACTTTCCTCGGGAAAAAAGTATCAGAAAAGGAATTTCTTTCCCGGTTACGCTCTTCCTTCGCCCAACGAGCTGCTCTTTGTCGATACGGGCGTGGCATTCCTCTCGATCTGATTGGTTGCCCGCAGGGCTTCCCGGCATCTTGATCGGCTGTATGCTGGATTCTAGAAGTCGGCATCAACCAGCTTGTGCACACGCGAGGGAACGCACCGTGATCATGAGGTATGCCGACGACAGTTCAAAAGAGGCCTCGGCGGAGAGCATGAACGCTGTCAATATCGAGTATCGAGTGCTCGGCTATGTTTCTGCTGATTCCGAGACTTTCGTCAAGCCGTTCTGGATCGTGCTGAAAACTCAAGGTTACATACGGAGTTGTATCCTTGAAAACTGGTTTGCAGAATTGGGTAACATCGATTGGTATGGCCAGGAGTATATTGAAGATCTTCTTTTCGAAATCAGGAATCAGTCCGCCGAATCGAAGGAAGGTGCGGAAGGACTTTTTGTAGGGATTGCGGATTTGGACTCGGGACCTCTGAGAACCGTGGCTCTTGGAGCTGTTGTCAACCAGGGAGCGACTATGAAAGCGGCGCGCCAAGGATCTCAGTTCGTAATGGAATGGAGCCGGCAAGACTTGGACGCGTTATTGGGTGCCCTGAATGTGTCGGTTCGTTGTCTTGAGGGTGTCGCTTATGGATAGGTACCGAATGGCTAAACGAAATACCGCGGCTTCACAGCACCGCGAAAAATGCGTGCGCTCGGGTGAGCTTTGATTGAGTGCAATGCGTTCCAAACGAGGCGGAACCATCGCATGCGTCTCTTTTCTTTCAAGGTCTGTACTCGTCCTGACATCTCAGTACACGGGAAGCGGTCCGATTGGACTGATGCGGGAAACGACTCACCTGGTCGTAGATAAGAGCATCAGCCAGTCGCCGGCAAGATTGCGTGGTAAGCTTTCCAGAACAACTTTTAATTTTAGGCTGGCCCCCGGAAGGGGGCCAATTTGTGTATCTGCCTTCACTGTAACCCGGCTGGCGTTCGTTTATTAAGCGAACGCAGCGCATTCCTGCCAGCTTACCGCTGGAGCACTTTACGTCCCTCTGCTACGCCAACCAGCTCTTGTTCGGTCAATCCGTCCAGTGGGGAAATGGCTCGCGCTCCGAGTTGCGGAATGCCGAAATGAGTTCTCGCACCCGACTTCTCCGATTCATGAGCTGCTTCATCAATGCCTCAATGTGCGTCTTGTTTCCACCATACCAAAGAGGCGGCACCTCTTGCGCGATTTCCAGCAGTGTTGCCAAACTCATATCTTCGATGCGACTCAACCAAGGATCGAAGCTCGCCCACCCTGTCACCCCGGCGTAAACGGAATTACGTGCGTATACACCACGAAGCGGACTGTCCGGGAAGTTCCACTCCTGGCAGTTGAAGCAGAAGCCATGGTCGATGAAAGCAGCGCGGTAATGCCGCTCATTGGCCGCGCGTTGAAAAACTGCCTGTCGGCCGTCACAATTTCCCGCCCATTTGTCAAATGCCAGCACGCCTGCGAACTGGGATAGATTCCGCACATTTGGCAGCAGCCTTTCCGGCAGGTAATCTACCACAAGTCCTGGCATCAATCCGCCCACAAGGGCGCTGCCAAAATGCTGCCCGGGAAGGTAACGCTCTTCCCGTTCACGAGGCATCTCGATGAACATACCCGGCTCGTCTCTCGCCATCGCTTCGGATACATCAACGATGTCAATCTCGGGAACTGACAGCCCAATGGACCCGGCCAATCGGCTTGCGATCCATTCATTGGCAAGCACCCTTATGCCCTGAGGATTGTTTTGAAACTTTACAATCCACAATCGTTTATCGCTGCATAAGATCAGCTGGCTTTGAGCCCCGCCGCGCATCCGCCGGACCGCCTCGACCGCGCGCACCGCCAAGCGATCTCCCCCACTCTCAGCACCATACTACGGAAT
The DNA here is from genome assembly GCA_965215415.1 of Acidobacteriaceae bacterium. Taxonomy (GTDB): domain Bacteria; phylum Acidobacteriota; class Terriglobia; order Terriglobales; family Acidobacteriaceae; genus Edaphobacter. Next base: position 32,446 of record CBDCDQ010000004.1, read on the forward strand.
GTCACTTACTGCATACCACCGCCTTGGCCGCTTGCCTTAGAAGCAAATGCGGCCCGGATCAGGTTTGCCAAGGGTCCTTCACTAAATAGATTGCGATCCGTGAACACTCGTATTTGCCTTCTGACCGTAGCACAAGCGCTCAGCCCATATCGAGCCCGATCGCGTCGTTGACAGCGTTTGCGAAGGCCTGCTCGGTTCCAAGGTATCGCTCGGTGGTCTGGATGGAGGCATGGCCGAGCAACAACTGGATCTGTTCGAGTTCGCCGCCGGCCTTGCGGCAGAGCTTGGCGCAGGTGCGGCGGAGGTCGTGGGGAGCCAGTTTGCCGAGCCCCGTCTCCCCGGCGTAGCGCAGGACCAGCCGCCAGACGGCCTTTTCATCCCGGATCTCCGTTCCCGTCACCGCTCCTCCCTTGCCCACCGGCCGGAAGATGCGGCCTTCGGTAATTCCAGCGGCATGGAGCCAGCTGTCGATCCGGGCCTTGACCCCGGCGGGTACGGTGACGGTGCGCAGACGGTTTCCTTTGCCGAGGAGGTCGGGGAAGACCCACCGGCCCTCCCGCTGCTGAAGGTCGGCGACGTTCAGGCGCAAGAGCTCCGCGCGGCGCAGCCCGCAGCCGATCAGAAGCGCCAGGATGGCCCGGTCGCGGAGGCCGGCGAGGGTTTCAGGGTTGGGCGCGTTGAGCAGATCGTTGGCCTGGTCCCGCATCAGCCAGTTCCCCACCCGGGTCCCCCGCCGCTCGACTCCCGGGACCCGCTCGACCGCCGCAGCCACGGCCGGATCGAGCAGGCCGTTGTCGGCCATCTCGCGGGCGAGCTTGCGCAGAGGCGAGAGCCGGAGGTTCACGGTCGCCGACGACGCGCCGCCGGCCACGAGCGCAGTCCGGTACTGCTGGACCAGTGCCTTTGAGAAGACGGGCACGGGGCCTGCGGTGTGCGTCCAGCTGAAGAAGGCCGCGAGACCGGTCCGGTAGGAACGCCGGGAGTGCGGCGAGGTGACGCCGTCGAGCACCAGGGCGATCAGGTGGGCTTTCGCGTCTGGGGCAGTGTGCTCATGGTCAGGAAGCGCGAGTTCGAGGCTCATGGGCCACTGTAGCACGATAACGTGCATTATCGGGTGCTATAAAGTAACGCCTCAAAGAGGAGCCATCCGGGGTTACTGCGCGACCGCGCAGCTATTCCCTTACCTTCGGAAAGTCGCTAAGCTCTTATAAAGCGAGGCTTTTCAGCTCCGAGGTACCCGATGGCCCGTCCGCCCACCTGGCTTCCCCGCCTCCACGAGATCCGCCGCACCGTCGCCAACTCCGTCCGCTCCCTCTACGAGCGAAAGGACCTCGAACGGCTCTTCGAGCTCCAGCCCCGGGCCGCCCAGAATTTGCTTGCGCTCCTTCCCTCCGTTCCGATCGGCAAAGCCCATGTGGTCGAACGCGAGGCGCTGGTCTCGTTTCTCGACCAGGTCCACGAAGCCGAAGACCCCATCGCGCTCTGCGACCGCTTGCGCCGGGAGCGGGACGCGCCCACCCGCAAGAAGCTGCGTTTCCAAATCACAAAGGAGTTCGAGCCGGGAGATCTCAGCTCCCTACCTCC
>CBDCDQ010000005.1:0-42686 GCA_965215415.1 Acidobacteriaceae bacterium
ATGTATCATTACGGTAAACAATTAACGTTAATGCATACACGACATACATACATACATACATACATACATACATACATACATACATTAATGTTAACAAATAACGTTAACGTTTACGTGCTGTCATACACACACTACATGCTTACATGATTAGCAATTAACCTTAACAACTAGGTGCTGCAATATGCATATAGCACACTTACGTGGTTATAGATTAACGTTACCGCACGACGTAATGCCCACAAGTGCGATTACCCATCGCAGTTAAAAACTAACCTTAACGCGGCGTTCTTTTTGCTCGCGAAGCAAAGTGAACAATTAACGTTAACAAAGGCCTACGGCCAAAGTCCAAAGGCCTGAGTTCTGAGGCCAAAAGCAAAAAGCAAAAAGCATCTTACCGGTTAAAAATTAAGACTAACAATTCGCACGAATTGCTTAAATTAAGTAAAAACTTAGTGAAATGTGGCGAAAGTACAGCAAGTTTACTCACGAAGTAACGCTGAGGCGTCGTTAACAACGTAAAAGTCTATGTATGAATACATTAAAAAACATATGTTTACATGCATGAGACAGCGGTTTACTACCGAATGGAGATGGTTGACCTACCGAACTTTGCAGGATATAAAGGAAAACGATTATGAGGCTAAGCTACTGATTTTTCTATCTTTTATATATATATATATCTATGGATTTATGAATTTAATTAAATAAGGCAATAAATCTATGTTAATATTTTAATTACTTAGCATTACCAAGCACACCTTAGACACACCTTAGCCATTACTTCATCACTCCTTCATCACTCCTTCGCTGCCACATTTCGCCTTGACATTTACCAACACTCCGTTATTTATGTGGGGGTCTTACCCCTTTTCTCCAAAATCCGCCCGGGGACATAAATATGTACTACCCTAAAAGATGCATTGTAAAAGACAACAGACCATACACACTATGTTTTGCAAAAAAAGAGCAAGCTGTAGGCGGACAAATGGGATTTGGGAGTCGCCACGGCATTTATGCTTGGGTGGAAGACAAATGGGGTGTCCGTCAAAACGTCACGGGAATTGTGGGCACATATAACTACGACAAATTGCAATACCAAGGCATATGGCGATGCTGGAACTTTGTTGGGCGTCTAGCTGCTGATCGGCATTTGGACATGATACAGCACCATACAAAAAGTGAGATGGAAATTTGCGTAAAGGTAATGCGCGGTGAAATAAGCGGGAAAGACGAGATCAATCGCTTATGGTATCCACGAATAAACGAACAAGACAACAGATTGCCTGTTTGTCCTAAATGGGCAACGCATTGCGTAGGTAGGCAAGGGCAAAAAGGAATTGACCCACGCGAATATGTTGTGCTCGCAGTGGGAAATGAAAAAGAAACAATCCTTGGGAAGTACACAACAAGCACTCAAGCAAACGAGGTATTACTTAACTTAAATAAACATTTAATCGAAAGACGGGAGAAGTGGAAAGTGATGGAAACCGTAAAAGTGAGCAAAACAAATGACACCTGATCCGCACGAAGCATACGTATGGTATGTTGCTTCTTGGCTGGAAAAGCAGGCAGACAATTGTTTGCCTGAAAAACCAAACCAAGCTACTGAACTCTATACAGCGGCACTAGCTGTTGCATGGCGATGGGAAGGGACAATGCCAGACGGTTTTATTGATCGCATCATCAAAAAACGTATTGAGCCGTGGAGAAAAACGTTGGACCAGCGTTTGCCGCAACGCTCAAGATCAAGCAAAAGGCAATTTCAAACCAACGTCCGTTCAACCCGGAGTAAAACACGGAAAGATGCAGTGGACCCCACGGCCAATTGAGGCATTCCCCCTACGAATCGACAGAGGGCCACCTGCGAGCCCCGTGGGCGGGTTTTTTGGGTTCGAGCCTCATCACCCTAGCTCCCGACCCCGACTTGCCCGCCAGCGGCCTTCCGGCGCGGTCGGCTCGGGGCCGTCACCCTTTCGTAACCACGATAGGAGGGCTCTTGTTTTGCTGTTTGACAAGGCAACATTCGTCGCCTAGATTGTTGTCATCAGCACAGGGAAACAAGCTAATGACAAAGATCCACACTGCTGCCGCCGATGATCTTTCCGCCGAAGTCTACCTCAACGAAGCGACCGGCCGCTTTCACGTGGTTCTGCGAGACACCGACGCGGACATGGTTGTGCCAGTGGTCGAAATCTTTAGCGACTGCGATAGGGCAATCGCCTACGCCGAAACCCTTGTTGCCTAGGTAAGTGGGGAAAACAACTATGACAACAATGACGCAAAAGCAGCTAAAGGAATTAGTCAAGCTCCTAGACAAGTTTGCGGCTGAGCCTCTTATAGCAAAAGAGCAACCCTTAGCAGCTAAATTGATCTCTATGCTTTCACGTTGTGTCAACTGGTACATAGATTAGGAGAGTAACTATGGAAGCCAATCACTGTCTACACTGTGTTTATTATTACGCGCTCAAAGCATGTAAAATTCGGCATAAACTTGACATTTGGGACTGTTTGCTTACAGCAGAAAAATATATGTTGGCAGCATACGGTCTCGTAGAACTTTAAGCATTGCAGTCCAAGCGCCGTGTTTTGCGACGCTTGCGCGGCAATGTTGCCCACATGGAGATAGCGCAATGAGTGAAGTTTCAACAGGTGTCGTCGCAGCAGTCAAAAAGACCCATAGCTGGCGAACAGCGGAGCACGATCTTATGGTGTCGGACCCGTTCGGCAAGGACAAGGTTTTGACCTTGACCGATCGCGGCAAGGATCGCTTTTTCTCGCGATACGCTGTCTCGACCAAGCACGCGGACGGCACTATGAGCGATGTTTGGTTTCATGACGGACTGTCGGAAGCCGTTACGAGCTATCTTGCGGCGTGCCGGCGCGAAGACGTCAAGCCATGAAGACGTGGGTCGTAGTTTATAGCCGCACCTATGATCCTGGTTTGATTTTGTGCGGCACTGTTTTGGCATACGACATTATTCACGCGCTCAACAAGGCGCGTGTTTTCTACGAAATATCTTTCGAACAGATCCGAAGCGTAACGCTTTGTTAGGTTTTGTCGGGCAATGTGTGGGCATAGGAGATAAAGCAATGACCCCCGACACAATCGCCCGACTTTATGCCCTCGCTGCCTTGTTGAGCGGCGACCTTCCATGGAGCGCAGAATTTAGCGCCATGCGCTTTTCCGCAGCCATTGTGTGGTGCTGATATGGACCACGTCTGTTTGGCAGTAACCCTCGCAACTGTTGTCGGCGTCGTCGTCTACAACTTGATCTTTAAGTTCCTCGACATCTGACCACATAGGACACACAAGCACATGACGTATTCAGCCATGACATATATCGAACTATCGAAAGCATTAACCAGTAAGTACGGCGCTTGGTATGTCGCGTTACCAGAAGATCGCGTAAGATACCTCGTAATTATTCCTGATGGTAACAGCCGAACCGGATCAGCTATTGCCGGAATAGGTCGCTCTAGGCCCGAAGCTATGGAAGCAGCGTTAGCAGCCGATGACAAAAGGTAACTACGACTTCGCCAAGCACGGCAACTACCTTGAAAACGGCGGGGTGCGCTATGCGTCGTTTTTTGTCCGCCGAGCCGAGCGGGCTGTCAAACTTCTATGGGTCGTCGTAAGAGTGGAAGAGGACAGTGGCGCCGAAACCATCTTGCGCCATTTCAAGGAAAAAGAAACAGCCGAAGTGTGGGCCGAGCGACAACGGGTCAAACAGCCTGATCGGAGACCTTCACACAAATTTAGGCATAAGTTCCGGATACGCTAGATGTAGCTTGCAACAATGTGGGCAGTGTGGCATTGTGTTTTCAGCCGAAGGGAATGCCCCATGTACACGATCCACTTTGAAGCAGCCGGCCTTCGCCCCGACCTCGCACGGTTTGCAACGGATGTCGCCACGGCCGGCGCGGTCAACAATCTCATCAACAAGCGTTTTGCCGGCCTTCCCCTTCGCATCCGTGTTCGCCATCGTGGCGAGACTGTTTTCACATTCGACCGGGCTTGACAGCCCGGATAAACCCCTTACAACACCTATAGCGCAAGACGCTAAGCAAAGGAACAGCAGTCATGGCCGCCAAGAACTCCGTAACCGCCGCAGCCCCCACAGCGGAGCCACCCGCCGCTCCCGGAATCGACCCCGCGCTGATGGCGAAGTACCACATTCGCGACGATGTTCCGCTTCCGGCATCCCATGTAGGCACCAAGACGGGCACCATGTACCCTTTCGGTGTGATCGGAGTTGGGCAGTCATTCTTTGTGGGCGTGTCGGACACGTTGAAGGAACCGCACCGGACCATTACGTCGCTGGCGTCGCATCTCGGCCGCACCATGCATCCCAAGTCTTTTGCGACGCGAAAGGATACGGAAGATGGCGTGACTGGTGTCCGTGTCTGGCGTGTCGCGGACAAGGTCGGAGAACTGCCGCCCCCCAAGAAAATCGGCAAGCGCCGCACAAAGGAAGAGATGGAGACTGACAAGGGGGGCGGAAGCGCCGAAACGCCCCCGGCACCGCCTTCTGAATGAGAGATCTCCCACATAGTGGGAGTAGGGTGAAACAGGATGTCGACTTACTGTCAAACCCGGAACCCGCAGCGATGCGGGGTTTTTTGTTGTTTTTACAGGTAATAAGTAACGTTAACGCGGGGACGTCATGACAGAAGAGACAGATAAGATATTCGACGATTTGCAAGATGAACTTGTGAAATCTGGTATGGACATGACGGAACAAATCATAAAAGAGAATGTACTTGATTTAATCAAGTTTGCGTTTGATGCACTGCTTTCGATTGCGGAGTCGCAGAAAGCCTTGGCTGCGCAAGCCAAAAGCAACAATCCTATCCACAACCCGCAAGTGGACTTATAGGTGCGGACGGTAAAAGTCGCCGCTGGCGCCGTCCATCCTAACGCGCTCTAGGAGTCCCGAGCGAACGGCAGTGTCGATCACCAATCGCAGTGCCGTTCCTGCCCCTCGTCTGTCGACGCGAAACATACCTTTGGTGTTAGCTTGAGCCAATAGGTAGGCATGTGGCACAAGCCCCGTTCGCCATGCTTCGGCCCATCGTGGCTGGGTCACACTCAACTGCTTTTCCGAGCACTTGCGCCACTTTTGCACAAGCGAAATTAGCATCTTATACTGTTCGTTGTCCTCTAATTGTCCCTGACCCACTTCGCCGCGTTTAAATTTACCGACAATCAACATGCACTGTCTATAAATAATTCGGTTTGCCCATCGTAGTTGCTCAACTGTTATTGTTGGCTGATGCCTATCGCAACCGATGGCAAGTAGTGCAGCAATACGAGTTAGGTTTTGATGCGCTCGCAGCCAAAGGTATTTGTGAACTTCGTTTGTTCCAGATATGCCACGATTGCGGTAATATAGCCTCATTTGTTCGTTCAATTTTTCAGCATCAGGTGTCATGCCCACATTGATCCGGGCATCCCCGTTTTGTTTCATTGTAAATATCTGTTGAGCTAACTCCGACACGCCAATTTTAATGCTATCGGGCACAAGGGCGTGCTGCGCATGATGTGGGTTAAACTCTTCGTAGCCTGTTTTTTCTACTACAATAAATCGGGCTATCAAACCGTCAGTTACCATTGTTTCATTCAATGCGGCGTAGAAACGCCCCGGTGTTCCCTCGCAAACCATTGTAAACGCTGGCGATGCAATCTGCTTGATGTCTTTTGTTTTGTCTGCATTGCGAGATCCGCCAAACGCTGCGCCCTCTGCACTCTTTGTGTAAAACTCAAGCAACACATGCAAAAAGTCTTTCATACCTTCGTTTGCGCGTGGATCGCCAAGTCCGCTCATTGTTTGTGAAAACTCGGGCAATACCGACACCATAGACAAGCTATCGCTGTCCTGAAACTGCCGAACAAGCCCCTTGCCAGTCAGTTTTGACGGTCCCTCGAATGATCGCGCGGCGGGAAAGCCCCCTGGCAACACAGCGTCTGACGAGGCATAAAGGGGCAGCGGATTACACACAGCGTTGAAGATACGCGACATGCCGATGCCAAGCGCATCCTTGCCCGACCCTGTTTCGGCGAGCACAAGCATGTAAAGGTTGAGGCCTTGTTTTTGAAATTGATACTGCCGCCCACACAGTCCAGCCATCAATCCGAGCGCGCCGGCTATCGCAACTTCGGCCATCGGATATATTGACTGACTGTAGAACCAATCGGCAACTTCGCGAACAAAGCCCGTCGGCGGCTGAAACGCATTGTCGGCGCGTGCGGCCCGCTCTTCGGCATCTTCGCCTTCATCGCCACTGAATATGTCGGGCGGTTCAAGATAGGCCGGGTGACTCGGTGTTTTTTTGTCTATAACAATTACAGGCTGATCTAGCGGTTGCACAAGGGGAACCTTGCGATCAAACGCAAGTGTCACCATGTTTGACACATAATCAATCCGCCCCGCCTTTTCGCGATTGCCAAGCGCAGAGGACCTAAATAGTCTGACAACCTGCGCTGGTGCGTCTGTGTAAAAGGCAAGTATGTTGATCAATGCTTGATCAGCTTCGGACCACGATGGATACCACTCTTCATAGCGTGCCTCAAACAGGGCCACAAACTTTTCCGCGTTGTCGGCCGTGCGAGCCATAGACAACAATGCGTCATCCGTCAGCTTTTGAGGCGTGGTCCAATCAAGAGGATCGCCGCCGCGCGAAGCGCGACTCGCTTCAATCGTACCGATCAAACCTTCAATCATTGTTTGTCGAATAGCCAACGGCAATGGCGGACCATATGACATGCCAGTCACTGTAAAAAACCGACCTGTCCCGTAAACCTCGATCCCTTTTCCCCGTCTGCCGCCGTCAAGCAGGGCTTTAACAAGGATGTGCAAACCTGTACGTGATGGCGACAATTCCGTATAACTATTGAAAGCCCGTGCGCTCTCATACAATTCCGGATTGGCAACACTTCCGTCAGTCATCAACAAATTGTCGATGTCTATGCCCACAACCCCGCTGTTGTAACCTAAGACAAAGCCTAAGCCGGAAAGGCTGTGTTTTTCCTTGTGAAGCGCGAATTGCGAGCAAGCCAAGTCAAACGATCCCCAACTTGTTGAGGCCGTGATGTCCGCAGGCATACCTGTGTGTGGGCTTAATGGAATTTTGTCATATTTTGCCCTTTTCTCGTTATATACTTTGCGCCAAAGCAGCCATTGAGGACATGCTTTGACTTCGGCAGGAACCGCGTCTAGCATAGGCCTCACTCTGCTATGAGACGCGACTTTGTCAAATATTCATAGACAAGCTGTATGCGCCTCGCAGAATAATCTTTGCCGATACCTCGGCTTAGCAAAGCAAGGAACCGCTCCGATACGCCACATTCCCGCGCAATTACGCTGTACGTTACACTGCGAGGACGACTATTGAGCAATTCTTTAGTTCGGTAGACAATATCGATACTCTCAGTCATAACGTGCCTCACGAAAAGGTGCATCATTCCACCCCTAACCCGAAAAAAATCTCGTGACAAGATGCATTTTAACGCTTGTTAACCGCTGAATTTGTGTCCATTATGCGTGAACGAAAGGTAAACACCATGCTCGAACTCCACGCGATCTTGCTCGCAAAACAGTGGCACGATGCCCAACTCGCCCTGCACGAAGCGACGACGCGCGAGCGGCAAGTACGTGATGCGTTTGTGGCTCAGGTGTTTCCCGGTGCAATCGACGGCACCCATCATGCCGAGGTCGGCAATGGTTATTCAATCAAGTACGTGCAGACAACGCGCCTTGATATTGTTAACACCCCTGCAATGAAAGAGCTTGTTAACAAGTTTGCTCAACATGGCGAAACAAGTGCAATCGCACAAAAACTGTTGAGTTGGAAGCCTCGCCTTTCGGTCACGCAATACAAAGCGCTGCCACTGTGGGCGCGTGGTCTACTTGACGAGCATGTCACGTCGACACCAAATGCACCGCAGCTAGAACTAATGGTACCAAAGGTTTCCACGTCATGAGCGGTCTGCAACCGATCCCTGTTGATAGTCAACTTGTCAACAATGGCGTCAAATGTGTTGTGTATGGCGGGCCGGGTGTGGGCAAAACACGTCTCGCTCTCACTGTTCCAGCCCCGATCATCTTGTCAGCCGAGCAAGGGTTGCTGTCCATTCGTGGCGCCGGGCTGCAACAATTGCCCGAGATCCGAACGCTTGCAGAACTGATCAATGCCCACAATTGGCTGTTGAACGACAAAGCGGCGGCGCCGTATCAAACAGTTGTAGTCGATAGCATAACCGAGATTGCGGAAGTGGTTTTGGCAAGCGCCAAGTCATCAACAAAGGATGGTCGTAAGGCACATGACGACGCTTCAACGCTTGTTGTCGCGCACGTGTTTCGGTTGTTTCGAGACCTACCCAAAAAGCATGTGCTGATGATCGCAAAGGAAACCTTTCGCGAGGATCAATACACAAAGCTGATACAGTACATGCCCGATATGCCAAATGGGAAGTTGCGCGCCGCATTGCCCCATTATTTTGACTTTGTTTTTCGCTATGTTCATGGAGTCGGGCCAAATGGCCCATGGGCAGGCTTGCAGTGTCACGCCGATGCATCCGCTGTTGCGAAGTGTCGGTCTGGTGGTCTCGCCATGTGGGAAGCGCCTCACATGGGGGAAATCTTCAACAAGGCAATGGTGTAACATGGCAGCACTTGGAACGAATTTCGACGCAAGCAAGGTACAGCCGGCCGAAGCGGCCGCTGCTGTTTGGGCAGGTGTTGTGCCCGTTACCATAGTCAAGACAGAAGTCAAACCGTCAGCTTCCAATCCGCAGAACAAGTTTTTGCAGTTGGACGTGCGCGCTGCTGCGGGCGAATACGTTGGACAGGTGAACGCCATTCGGCTCAACTTGTGGAACAGCTCTCCACAGGCAGCAGATATCGCACAGCGTGAGTTGTCGTCGCTTTGCCATGTAACAGGCAAGATGGCTATCACCGATAGCGATCAGTTGCTCAATCTGCCGTTTGTCACTGTGTGGGTCATGAGTGACCGAGAAGTTACAGACCAGACAACCGGGCAGAAGCGCAAGATCGAAGGTTGCGACTGCAAGGAATACCGCACAGCAACAGGGCAGACAATCAAGGAACTCATGTCGGGGCAACCCGCCGCGTCGCCTTATCCCCCGGCTGGGGGAGCGGGCGGCGGGGCGTCCCAGGGGTCTTTCCCCGGTGCAGCCGGCCCCGCGCCTGCCCAAGCGCCGCAGGGGGGCTTTGCTCAGCCGGGACAGGCTGTCCAGGGCCAAGCTGGCGGGACACCGCAGGCGGGGGGTTTTGGGACTGCCGCATCCCCTTCTAACGGCCCCGCTGGCGGCGGTTTCGGGCAAGCAGGGCCATCCCCCGGTGCTGCGGCGGGTTTCGGCGCTGGCGGGTTCGGCGGGGCACCTGCCGCCATGCCGGGGCAAGGGACAGGGTTCGGCGCTGCGGGTGGCCCGGCACCGAGCGGGTTTGGCGGGGGTCCGTCGCCAGGGTTCGGCGGCCCGACACGCTAATCAACAAAGGGTGAAAGGTGGGGGACGTCTGTTGCAGGCGTCCCCTTGTTTATGACTGAGACAAAACATGACTGACATTTCACACAGCTATTTCCGCAAAGATGCAGCAAAACAGCTTTTGACTGAAATAGATGCTTATGCTGTCGCGACGTATGACGGCGGTTTTCGCGGCCACCTTGGCGCATCGATTATTGGTGGACATTGCACGCGCAAAACATGGTATTCATTTCGCTGGATGGCACGTGAAAAACCTAATGGTCGAATGCAACGGTTGTTTCAACGTGGCCACCTAGAGGAACATCGCTACCTAGATTATTTACGCGGTATCGGTGCAACTGTTTGGGATGTTGATCCGGCAACAGGAAAGCAATGGCGTGTCAACAAGGTCAACGGACATCTCGGCGGATCGCTGGACGGGGTAGTCCAATTGCCCGAGCGATACCAAATGCCGATCATGCTTGTTGAGTTCAAAACAAAAGGAACAGGCAGCGGTTTTCAGAAACTTAAAGACGATGGCGTTATGCTGACTAACTCTCAGCACTTCGATCAAATGTGTACCTATGGCGCTAATTATTCGCTTGAATATGCATTGTATATGTCGACAAACAAGAATGACGACGATATCCACATTGAAATTATTAAATTGAGCTTTGATCGCGCAAAGGACGTAGAAAACAAAGCAAAATATATTGTGGCACAACAAACGCCACCACCGCGTATATCAGACAATCCGACGTTTTATCGCTGCAAAGGTTGTGAGTTTCAACAAGTGTGCCATCACGAGGCGACACCTGAAAAAAATTGCCGCAGTTGCTCTTATGCGCGTCCAATTGAAGACGGTTTGTGGCATTGTTCCGGGTGGGGCGCACCCATACCGACAAATGTCATTCCCGTGGGATGCCCACAATGGACGTACATTCGATCAGCGCCGGCATAGTCGCTGTACTTGTTGTCGCCATTGTTTTTTTTGATCGGTCTAGGTCGCGCAAATGATCCCTCGCGAGTATCAGGTAGAAGCAGTTGACAGCCTGTTCGGTTTTCTAGGGAGCCAAGCAGGCAATCCGCTTGTAGCATTGCCGACAGCAACAGGTAAATCTGTTGTTATTGCTTTATTCTGTTATCGCGCTGTCACGTACTACCCCCGCACCCGCATTGTGGTTTTGACCCACGTTAAAGAATTGATACAACAGAACTACGATAAGTTGATGCAAGCATGGCCGCGCGCCCCTGCCGGTATTTATTCGGCCGGGTTGAAGCGCAAGGATCTCAATAGCCAAATACTTTTCGCAGGCATTCAATCTGTTGCCCATGCCGTGGATGCAGTTGGATGGGTTGACGTTGTCGTGATCGATGAGGCGCACCTTGTGTCTCCAGACGAAGAAACGCGCTATATGCAAGTCATAGCTGCTTGGACTGCGGCCAATCCCCATCTCCGAGTGTGGGGAACAACAGCAACTTGGTGGCGAAGTAAACATGGTGCTTTAACAAATAAAGGGCTGTTTACAGATATTTGCTTTGACCGCACCAAGCCTGATGATTTCCAACGTTTCATAGCACAAGGTTTTTTGTCGTCCCTTGTTGCCCGTGCAACGGAAACAAAGTTAGATGTATCGGGCGTTTCGATCAGCAATGGCGACTACAACAGCAAAGAGCTAGAAGCGGCAATCGACCAAACGTCTGTTACACATTCTGCTTTGCGTGAGATGATTAAGCATGGCGAAAACCGTCGCGCTTGGATTGTTTTTTGTTCTGGAATAGGGCACGCAGAGCATGTGGCGGACACTCTCAACACTTGGGGCATTCGCTCTGGCGTGGTGCATAGCAAGATGGGGAGCGGCAATCGCGATCAAGTCTTGCGAGATTGGTACGCCGGTACGTTGCGTTGTGTTACTAACAACAACGTGCTTACTACAGGCATTGACTACCCTGATATTGACTTTATCGGTATGCTGCGGCCTACGTTGTCGAGTAATTTATGGGTGCAAATGCTTGGTCGTGGTATGCGAGTTGCACCGGGGAAAAGCAACTGTTTGGTCCTCGATTTTGCTGGAAACACCCAAAAACTCGGTCCGGTTGACGATCCTTCCATCCCCGGAAAGCCCCGCAAAGGTCCCCCAGGCGAAGCACCTGTAAAGATATGCGAAAACTGTCTGACATACAACTATCTTTCAGCACGCTTCTGCACAGAGTGTTTCCTTGAATTTCCGACACATGAGAAACTAAAGCAGCAAGCGAGCGAACTACCGCTGATGTCGCAAGAGATACCTGTTATCGAAACATTCAAGGTAACGTCTGTTTCGTATGCCGACTGGCTATCAAAGCAAGATAACCGCACAATACGTGTCACTTACCATTGCGGACTTCGAGCCTTTCACGAATGGGTGTCCATCGGTGGAACAGGTTTTCCTTTACACAAAGCTAAGCAGTGGTGGATGCAGCGTCATCAAATGGAAGCACCGGATGACATAGACATTGCGCTAACCATGTGTTCCCAACTGCGAACACCTCATGCCATTCGCGTGTATGTCAACACAAAGCATCCACAGATCACGGCCTTTATATGGGAGGATCACAATGGATAACGTCAAGATCGATGGCGAAACGCGATCCGTTGGGCTCGCACAAGGTTTTGAGCCTTTGTCTATTCGAGACGAAATTCTCGACATGGGGCCACACTTTGGCTACGTGCCTGTTATGATGACAGCCTGGAAACCGACTGCTGCTGAATTGACAATGCTCAATACAGGTGAGCCGTTGTTTCTTACAATGTGGGGATCATCGTGGCCACCTGTTATGCTGACGGTAGGCTATGCTCCCTCAAACGAGGACACGGCTGGCAATGGCTAAAGCCGAACGCCACCAACTGTGGTCTGCCCTAGATCATGCCGCCCTTGTATCTCGTGGCGCCGCCAACTATTCAGGGTACTGTTTGCTGCAAGGGCATTGGCTTGTTGGTTATGACGGAACTGTTGCAGCGGGATCGCGTGTTGAGGAAGAGCTAAGCGTTGCACCGGACACAGATTTATTTCGGGCTGCGATAGCTCGGGTCGGAACTCCCATACAGTCTTACGCTTATGCCGGACACAACACTTGCTGTGAGGGGCAATGCTCTTCGGGCATCCATTCCCACGTTTCCGCTCTTGTCTATTCCAAATGTTGTCGCCGACAATCCGCAAATAGCGTGCGGAGAAGAGCTACGTCGCGCAATCGTAGCGGTATCAAAGATAGCAACAAACAAATCAGATATCATTGTTGAATGCTCAATAGCTTTAGGCAAAAACAGTGCTGTAGCGACAGATGGCTCAACAATACTGGAAGCATTGCATAACAACAATTTACCCTTGTTTATGCTTTTGCCTCGGGAATTTGGGGACGTCATTTCCAAAGTTAAGGCAGTACCCACACACTGCGGATGGACAGATCAGACGTTTACAATGTGGTTTGGCGAAATGCAGTGGGTTCGCACAAACGCTTATCGCCAAACTACCCTGACACAAACGTTGTCTTTAGCCAAGTATTGAGCCAATGCGGAGATTTTCGCCCTGTACCGGTTGACCTGTCTATGGCTATTGAGAGCTTGAAACCTTTTCGCCAGAAAGATACGTTTATTGTAACCGATACAGGTTTAACAACTGGATACGACTCAGCGCGAACGTCTTACTACATCGAACACTTCTGGACGTTTCGTGGCGAATACCCCATAGAAGGGTTGCGGGTTGCCGCGATGTTTGGCCGAACGATTGCCTTTGCGCCGTCCGGAGCATACTGGCAAAGCGACAACGTGCGAGGCGTAACAGTTGTGCGGCAGGCGAATGGATAAATTTTTCGACCTTTCCGACGCTGATCGCAAGCGCGACAGTTTTATAAGGGAGTTACCGCCATACACGGATAATGGCTGGCGTTCGCCCGCCTACTTTCCCGAGTTGCGGGGAGCACTATGGATCGGCATTGACACCGAAACCAAAGAGACAGACTTCGACCACGGCCCCGGATGGAGTCGCGGCGAGGGCCACATTGTGGGCGTATCGGTTGCCGCCGTGATGCCTAATGGCGAGCGCGGCAAGTGGTATTTTCCCGTCCGACACGAAGTTGAACGTGAATACAACCTTGATCCATCACGGGTGTTCGATTGGTTACGCGAACAGCTAAGTACGCCTGTTCCAAAGATTGTTGCAAACGGCATCTACGATTATGGATGGTTGTCGACAGAGAACATATTTCCGGCTGGTCCGGTCTATGACGTACAGTTCGCAGAAGCATTGATTGACGAAGATGCTCTAACCGCTCTTGACGCGCTTGGGGTTAAATACCTGCATCATGGCAAAACAGTTGACCTGTGCAAAGAATGGATATTAAAAGCATACAAAGGAGCCAACAAGACAAACTGGCGTGGCTTCCTGTGGCGAACGCCTCCGCGCCTTGTTGGACCTTACGCGGAAGATGATGCGGCGATGACGCTCGCGATCTTGCCGTATCAACTGGACATATTGCGCAACGAAAATACTCTCGATTTATTCGACATGGAATGCGCACAGATACCCTTGCTCGTGCGAATGCGCATGGGCGGAGTACCTGTTCACCTTGGGTACTTCGAGGAATTGAAATATGACGTTATGCGAGAAACAAAAGAGCTTTACTCAAAACTGTCTCACGTTGTAGGTGGAACATTTGACAATGTCCAAGCGCCGTCTCAGATGGCTAAGGCGTTCGACGTTGCCGGTATTCAGTACCCACAAACAAAACTTGGCAAACCATCTTTTCGTAAGGAATGGCTTAAAGCACTTTCAGAAGACGTTGAGCGTGATGCGACTGGCATCGCCAAACTTGTGTTAGACATTCGTGAACGTGAAAAACTAGTAAGCACTTTTATCGATGGTTACATACTTGGACGTGCTCGGCAAGATCGTGGCAGCAACGGAATGGGCAGAATATACTGTTCTTTTAACCCGTTGCGTAGCGATGAAGGTGGGGCAAAAACAGGGCGTTATTCGTCGTCTGACCCTAACCTGCAAAACATACCAATCAGAACAGCTTTAGGCAAAAAAGTTCGTAAAGGTTTCCCCCCTGAATACGGGCATGTTGGCATCGAGAAAAAAGATTACAGTCAGATTGAATATCGTCTTTTTGCTCACTACGCTGTAGGTGCCGGGTCTGACGAGATGCGAAACCGCTACGTCCGTGATCCCGCAACTGACTACCATAAGGACACACAGATAGACGTTGCAAAAATGCGCGGCATTGACTTGTGTCTTATGTCAGAAGTCGAAGTGGCGGACGACAGGAAACCCATCAAAAACGTAAACTTCGGCCTGTTATACGGACAAACTGAAAAGTCTCTTGCCTACAAGGCAGGATGGACAGAAGAGCAAGCGACACAGTTTTTTGCCGCTTATCATGCCGGCCGTCCATTTGTTCGTGACACAATGAAAGCCATAACTGACGAGGTGCAATACTTCGGCTACATCACAACACTGTTAGGTCGACGCACTCGTTTTCGCAGTTTTGAGCCAAGTCGGTTCCGCGACCGCGTGTTGCGTCCAGACGGCAAACGAATGACATATGATCAAGAGACGGCAACGAGGGAGTTTGGATCGGCAGTCAAGCGTGCTTTTGCCTACAGGGCTGTCAATTATCGCTTTCAAGGGTCTGCCGCCGACGTATTCAAAGCCTCCATGGTGCGCCTCTATCGTGAGGGCGTGTTTGACTTTGTGGGCTTCCCAAAGCTCTTAGTGCATGATGAGATGGATTGGTCACGTATTGACGACAGCGCGGCAATGAACGAAGCTATGCGTTATATCTCGCATTGCATGGAAACAACAATAATCTGCCGTGTTCCGCTAAAAGTAGACACGTCGCGTGGTATGACATGGGGAGATTGCAAGTGATGTTTAACGGCACGCGCAGAGTTATAGGTGTTTGGGTATTCACTGCCTACGATGATGGCGAGGTCACTGTTACACAGACAGCGCCCGAAAAGCGTTTATTCAATGAAGTAAAAGCCGCTGTTGTTAAAATAGGCAAATGGTGTGGTAAAACAATACGTGATCAGGACAAATGCCCTTACTCGCCAAACAACCCTTTGGTATTTGGTGACGCTGCTGTAACTGACGAAGACGAGATGTCGTGATAATGACTCCTGAAGAGCTTGCTAAGAGTGGCACAGAACACGCCGAACAACGTGCATTGTTTGCTGAGCTTGCCCACAATTATCGCAGCGTATACGATGTTACCTACGCCATTCCTAACGGGGGACTTCGTGACAAAAGAACTGCTGGCAAGCTCAAAGCCGAAGGTGTTAAGAGCGGTGTTCCTGATATCTGTGTCGCTTGGCCGTTCAACGGGCACCATGGCCTTTACATTGAAATGAAACGCCGGGCCGATGTCGAAAAAGACAGGCGAGCCGGCGTACTTGGGTTCAATCAAGATCCTTGGCACCTTCGACTGCGAGCTAGAGGCTACACAGTCGTTACGTGTTATGGATGGATTGATGCCATGTCAGCTATCCAGGCATACTTCCATGTTTAAATCGCTGTTGCAGTATCATATTGAATAGCTGTTAACAAGCATTAAGAAAGTGCAGCGTATTGCCACGAAAGCAACGTCAGGTCGTTCAAAATCGTGGGATTATCCGAGTTGTTTATAGAGAAACCGAAACCAATGTGAGTTGCACCGTTAGGCAGATATCCAGCTTTAGCGGCAGTTTCGACCCAAGTCATAACGGGCACAAAGTAGTGGCCGTCTACACTAACGCTAAAGACAGTCTTAGCTCCATCGAAGGTGATACGCTCCCACCAGTTTGACGTAACAAATTGTGTATTCGTATATGGTTCGTCTCCATCGAACGTATTGTCATCACTCATCTTAAGACCGCCCCACAGAACTTTAGTGTCCGAGAAGCCGATAAGTTTCGAATGCGACGTAGCATTGTCACGAAGCACGATGCCGTGGTTGCTGAACCTTACGGACGGACCTTGCCGGCGAAAACGAGTTGTGATCGACCAATGGGCATCGTTGATCGGAAGGATTGCAGTTCGTATATTATTCACATTGCCGTATTGAGGTGCATTGCTGTCTTCGTATAACATCACTCCGCCGCCGGGACCGTCGTAGTCTACAAGGTGGGTATAACTCTGAAAATTCTTGGGTATCCATTGTGCAGCAGCCGGAGGTGCAACAAAAGGAACCTCTAACGACACTCCACCACCACCACCACCACCACCACCACCACCACTATCACCGCCAGTTGCCGGTGTTGCAGGGACAAATTTACCTTCACCAGCGTTGTAAACAAGCGTCTGCCCGTTTGTTGGCGCGGTAGAAAAATCAACGTCTGACAGATTGGCGAGCTTGGACGATGAGCCCACAGCAATAATCGATGTTCCATCAATGTGGGCAAGTATGCTCGCTCCGGGGGGAGTAACAACCTGCGAAGTGCCGACTTTCCATGTCGCAGGACCGGCCGATGCAGGATCGTTTGCCAAAACGTAAACGTGTTCAATTACTGGCAAGGTAATAGTTGCTCCCGCAATGGGAACAGTCGTAGCTACAAGTTTAATGTAGTTTCTAACCGTATTTGGATCGGGAGCCGAGTTGACTGACCCGTCAATGTTGAGCGCCTGAGTAACAGACGCATCAACAATCTGGAACATGTCATTGAGAAACGTTTCCTTGTCAGCCGTGCCGCTCGTCATTTCAGGTATTCCCAAATTATTCGACATTGACGCCACCATTAAATGACAGACCTTGCGCGACGCGAGATCCTTGTTGATACAGAACGACGTTCAGCCGCTTTGCAGCCGACAATCCGTCGGTTGTTTGATCAGCTAGGCTGTACGTGTAATTAGCCGCATTCACGGCAACGTCTCTAACACCAATCGCCCCGGTAATTGACAGGTGATAGGTTTCGGGAGGGTCCGATACAGGGGGATCGGACCAGAAGTCGGCCGACGCGGCGCGGTCTCTGCGATGCCACGTCAAGGCCACGTCGCCATTACCCTGCCGTCGCGCGCGAGGCCACCGTGGCGGCAAGGGAGCCAAGGCAGCGGCTGCTACCCCCAAAGTCCCGTAAACCCCGCCACGGGGCGCCGGAGGCACTCCCGGCTGCATGCCATAGATGGCGATGACTTGGTTAAGGTCGGCGGCGGGAAGGGTGTAGCGGGCGGCCCCAAGGACGTCGACCACTGCCACGTCGCCAGCCTGCCCCGTCCCGATAGCCGCGTCGCTGTTTCGCCGACCTCGCAACAGTGTCGATAGCGTGTAAGTGCCATCGGCGTTGAGGACAACGTCGCGAAAAAAGATCAACTCCCAACGTCCCGGCGAGCCGATGCAAACATTGTTGACGCCGGCCCGGAAGTCCGCATCCGAGCAAGATGCTAGTGCTGCCCCCGTCGACATTTTCAACACAAGTTGTGTGTCATAGTCTGTGTGGAATGGAGTGGCGGTGTTGTACAAGGCTGTGATAACAGTGCCAAAGCGTTGAAAAGCGGTGGTTGTTCCAAGCAACTGCGGATCGTTTGGACCGTATTTGGTGCTAATATCTGACGGACTTGTTGATGCAACATACAACGGAATGTTTGGCTCGGACAAATCCGCATCAGTTAAAGCAATATTGTCTATAACTGTTACATACACCCCGAGCGGCGATGGCGTCGACAATGTTCCATATGACAACCCGGCTGCACCCACAGGTGGCGCAACTTGCGTTGGGTTTAATGCATTCTGATAATACGGTGTAGGTTTGAGCTTGTTGACAGACGACAATGTGACAGTTAGCGAGAAGTCCGGTAGAATTTGGACCTCTGTCACTTTGCAAAGATCGTTTCGGCCGGAAGGCCTTGTGACTTGAACGACGTCGCCCGGTTCAATTGCTAGAAACCTTGGAGGCAAATTGATCGTAAACGTTGTTTTGCCTGCCCACATATCAAACAGTGCTAGCCCGGCATAATACGTGCCATCCTCGTATTTCATGACAATCGGCAGCGACAAGGCGAGCGACGACGCGGCGTTTGCCGTGCGATACGGATACACAGTTCGACGCGCTACAGCCGAACCAATCTGAAAGCCATAGTCTTCGTTAATGAAAGACAATTGCAGAATTGACGGGATTTCGTTTGACGCAACTCGGTCAATATCAACGGTGTTTGACGGGTCAGAACTGCTGATCGGTATAAGCGACCCCGGATCTATAAGCAGATCAGGAACTCTGTTGTCTACCTGTCTGTTGTATTTCAATCCGCCAAAAGCAGTCTCGGTCATATCGACGCGGAAAGCCGCACAGAGTTGTGCCATAAGGTCTTTGAAATTGACCGTTTGGTTAAGCTGTTGCCCTGTCAAAGCGTCGTCTAGATTATCGACTTCAATCTGCGAGATGTCGTATCCTGCAAGCAGTGAGTTGTCGATAAACAGTTGCCCGATGGTGTAACGTTCGCCGCTGCTTGATGTAGCGCGTGGTTTGATCTTGCCCGGTGCAGGAATACCGGCTTCATCAAAACATAGTATTTCAGTCGTTCGAGGCAACAAAAACGCCGGTATAGCCCACTGAAAAGCACCGCTAATTTGCGCACCATCTCCATCAAACAAGTCGCCCGACGGAAACACATTATACGACAATGTTCGCAAATTCATGATGACAAGGTCCTCCCCTGCAAGTCCAGCAGAAGAAGCTACAAGCGGATAGCGTTTGTCGCGCACAAGTGCGGACTTGCCGTTTATGTTAGACGGCATGACAGCGTTTGCTACTTCTAAGTGGAACCCGAAAGTGCCATATGGCGGAAACGGGTCGGCCGGAGGTGGCGAGCCGTCTTGTGGGTTGTAGTAGTAAAAGTTTGCGATCCGACGAAGTAAGTTGACATTGTTAGAGGGAGTTTGCGTGAGCAAATAAACAAAGCGTGGGTCTACATCATCTACAAAAAGACCGATGATATCTGTTTGCGGAAGTTCGTCGGACAAGTCGAAAACCATTTCACCTTTGGTTCCGTGAAACAAAGGTCGGTTGCTGCCATCAAATGTTATTTTACCCACAAATGCAGCGTCTGTGGGCAAACCGCCTGCCGTGATCACAATTCGCCAGAGCTTTCGACCGGCTGTAAAGTATACAAATTGTTGCGCACCAAAGTTAGCAATAGTTGTAAAGTTTTGGACAAAATCTGCACGGTCAATGTCGCCTGGAGTGCATACAATCCCTAGATTATTGATCTTACCTCCGTCCCAAAACAGCAACGCACAATCATTAAAGTTAGAGAGCAAATAGCCATTGCCGCAATCTAGCAGTACATAAACAGGTGCCGGTTGATTATTGCTGTCTAATGGCGTGTCTTCATACAACTTAATTCCTGTTATAATATCCCAAACAACGCAATGACCTCTGTTATAATAGAAAGAGTCGATAACAACAAGAACTCCTGTTCCTATCATAGCATGAATAGAAAGTTTACCGTACTTAGTGCCCCATGGCTCGCGCAGCAATGCCGTTCCAAGGTATTGCATTGCATCATAGTCGTATGTGTCTACTGAATAATCAGTAAGCATTGAAAGGTGATTAAGCTGAATGTTTACGGCTATATCCCTTGAAAATTGCGTACCTGCCGGGACTCCTACAAATGGTGTGTAAGTGCCGCCTTGTGATACGATGAGAGCTTGTTGCTGTATTTCGACCTGCACTTCCGGCAGTTTAGAGAATTGTGTAACAGTTGTCGTAGCTGTAATATCGCGAGTTGTAATACCCCGAAAAACAAGATACATTCGTCCGGTAAAGGCCGGCGTCGCCTTTCCGTTGACTGACAGAATGGAGGCATCGGCAACTTTTTGTTTTCCGTCGTAAAACGTAAACTTAAGTTGCTCGCCTGTAAGTGTTGTTACACTAGGATCATTGTTGTCATAGACAGGCACGTTATCGAACCAAATACGCAACAATGAAACGTCATGCGAACGCGGCCCCGGATAGCCCACAAGTACTGCGAAATCGATGGTATCATGCTCATCACCGTTGCCGGCAATCGTCGCTTGCGGGTTGCCTGTCCAGATCGGCAAGCAAACGGTGCGGGTGTGCCCGATCAACTCGGGAATGGCTTTGCCCCACGCATCGTTGATCGTTGCTGCATCAGTGCCAGCGCTGCCCGTCGCAGCCGTGTTGACCTGTAAGTCTGCGGCGTCAAGCGTGCGAGACGACGTTGATACGTTGCCAGCATCTTGTAGATATTGGAGAAGACTGGCACTCATGTTGGACTTCCATTTGCGTAAAACGTGTATTTTACTTTAGTTAGATCATTGTCGCCGTCAATAAGAAACAACACTTGCGAGGCAGCAAGGTTGACGTCTAACAAGAAGCCTGCTGCTACGAGTGCAGCTTGGGCGTTAGGGTCAATAGGTTTTAATGTGCCGTCGTATGCAACAACTTTCGACAAGCCGCCAACAATATTAAAAATACCTGTGTAGGCATCAGCCGGAATAAGTGTTCCGGTAAACGTTTTGCCGGCAGCAACCACATGGCTGGTTCCACCTGAACCGCCGTTGGGATTATTGCCTCCAACGTTTGTCCCTGAAATGCTGTAACTGCCTGTTGCGGTTTGTAGTCGCGTGCCAGCGGTGAACAAAACGGTGAAGCCAAAAGCAACTTTAATGTATTGCGTCAAAATCCAATTTTCGGCAGCACTCATTCCTGTGTTAATGCCAGAACTCTTTGTGCTTGCAAGAGGCAAGATGTTTGACTGGTCAGCAACAAACGGCTCGCCCTGAAAATTTTGGACATTGTTCCAGTAGGTGCAACCGCTTGTTATAATTTTGTCGCAGCCTGGATAAAGAAACAATAAATCGCCCGGCAGAGGATCAAAGGCTAATGGAACCTTTGTTGTCAATACCTCACGTCCGTTGACGTCGGCTGCGCCAATCGTCAGAATTTCGTATCCGAGGCCTTTGTTTGGGCCTTCGCGGAAATAAACAGTGCCATTGTTGTAAAAACCCGGAGGCGTTACCTCGTCACGGGACAAAACAAGGTTTTGACTGTCTCCAGGGCTGTAGACATGTGGTCCATCAACGAATGGATTGATGTCAACACCGCATCTTGCGTCGCCAAAGTCTGCCCGGCATGTTTGTGACAGGACGTCACCGCAGATAGGCCGGTCAACGCTCATAGGGGTGTTGAGAGTCAGTTCAAGCGTTCCCGCCGTGCCATACTTTGCCTCGGAACAGTATCCGGTGAAGATAACAAGCGGAATGGCGCCGGGATTATTCCAATCGATTAGAGACAGTGTGGCTAGACAACTGTCAAGCAACCCAGCCTCAATGGCTGTATAGGTCACGCCACCTGTAATCGACCCATCCTCTCGATTAGGAAGCACATTGACTGTCGTCGTTTGACCAGCGCCACCAAGCTGCAAAACGACATTGGATACGTCAAGTCCAAAGCCTGCTAGATATGGACCTACGTCGACGTCATGGCTTGTTAATTTAACAATTGTCCCGTCATTGAGCACCAGATCGATTAATTCAGCGATAGTCAACAAATCGCTGTCGTAAGAAGTTTTTTGATCGTCAGACAAACCGCGCATGTCATAGCCCGTTCAACTTTGCGCTACTCTCAATCAACTCAACGATCTTGATACCGTCAAGCGATGCGGCGCGGAATGTTTCGGCTGTTATTGACAATTCATCGATGTCGAAACGAACAGGTAAGTCATACTCAAAATCAGCTAACAGTTGCCCGTGCGCTGGCAATGTGGGCAACGCCGTAAGCAGTCCGTATTGTTCTGTGTAATATTCGGTTAAATCTAGGCCATTACCGTCATGTAAGCGCAACGTACCGGGAACAACACGTGTTATTCCTCGAACATAAGTAAGACCTACGGGATCAATGTATGTTTTTGTTAGTGATAGATCGTTGCCCACAAGTTGATCAGAGGCAACATAATCTGTCCAATCCTTGAACCTAAAACCTCGGGCGCGGCCACGTCGGGCGTAAAAGAATGCCAGCACAGCGGGCCAATCGCTTTCACTGATGCCATAACCCACTGTGTAAGCATTGCGAGAAACAGACCAGTTTTGCACGCGCTGTTCCTGCCCATTCGCCATTGTGATAACGCCGGTCGAAAACGTAGGCCCGCCATCGGCGCCAACTTCGATGTTTTCAGGCAAGCGAACGTCGTCAAAAGCGGCCACCGTCAGTTCCTCCGCGCTGCGCGTCGCAGCCCTCGAACGGCTCGCGATGCAATTTGATCGCCAGACGCGCGAAAGCTGTCAGCATCGTTAGTTTGGACGTTAATTACAACAGTCTGCCCGCTTCCGCTGTCGCTTCGCCCCGCAGCCGCGCGTTGGGCAGGTGTTCGGACACCTACAGTTTCACCGGGCGAAACGGCAAGTTTAATTACCTTGCTATCAACACCAGATCCGCCAGGAACCTCGAAGTCCGCGCCGTCTCGCGCCTGTTGATTGATAACAGTTCCGCCACCTTTTACGCTTTGCTTGTTGGCATTCGCACCAGCATTTACAGAGTTCTGTATCTGTTGAATACGATTTTGATTTGCAGTGTCGGCATCTTTATTAATCTTGTCTATAAGGTCGTCGCCTGTCACAACAATTCCTGAATTTTTGTAAAGATCTGATAGCTGTCCTGCTGTCCCTGATACAGACCCCGTACCGGGCAACAAAAGGCCGCTTCCACCTGTGTTAGTTGACGTGCTAACACTGCTATAATCAGAAGATGTGTCAGAAGATGTTTGCGATACTACACTCGGCTGTTGTGCAGCACTTTGAATAGAAGTAACAGCCGTGTTAACAGCATCGCTCAGACTGCTAACGGCGTTATTAAAAGCATCAGTAAGGTTTGTTGTAGCCGAAGCTATAGCATCTGCCAAGCTGTTAACCGCCGCAGAATTTACGCCAAGCGCAGCTATGTCGTTATTTACAGCCGTTGTGTTATCATTTGCCGACTTAACAATTGTAGCAGCCGCAGTGTTGATGATTGATGCATTAGACGCAAGAGACGATGCGTTTTTAACAAGTTCACTGCTGTTGGCTGCAACATTGCTGTTATTTGTGCTAAGACCCGCAGTGTTACCTGCTATGCTTTGCGTGTTTGCTGTTGTAGCTGTTGTATTGGAATTTACGGCAGTTGACGATGTATCAGCAGTGTTTACTGCCGATGTTGTGTTAGCAGTTGTAGCTGTTGTATTAGCTGTCGTTGTGGCAGCATTATCGTTAACAGCAGTTGTGAGTGTACCGACCCCCGAAGAGCGGTCATCGCTGAACCCGGTCACGCTTGACCCCGCCGATGCGGGCGCCCCCGCCGCCAGGGACACGCCTGAGCCCAAATCGACCCCGGCCCCTACCGAGACACCTCCCGTAGCGAAATGGGTCTGTGTGGGGCTCCTAGGAGGCGCCTCGCCCCTTGCGTACTGGCGGGGGGTCTGGACAGTGACGACTTCGCCAGGGGAAACAGCGATCAGCCGGCTATCAACCCCCGATCCACCGGGGACGTGGAAGGTGCCACCGTCGCGCGCGTGACCGAGACCGGCAGAGCCTTCGTCACCATTGCCGCCACCGCCGCCACCATTGAAGTTCAAGGCGGCCGCAGCCGCTTGTGCCGCTTCACTGATGTAATTTGCAAGAGCACTGATGGCACTGCTAATTGCGCTCGTAAGCCTCTGCCATGAACTGGCACTGTTAGCCGCAGCCTGACCAGCTTGCGTTGTAGCCGTAGCAGCTTTGTTAGCGTTGTCTGTATTTGTTGACAAAGCATCACTGTTAGACGCAACAGCTTTAGTCGACGTATCAACGTTTGTTTTCAAAACGCTATGTGTCTCTAGCAGAGATTGAGTACCATCTTTGTTTGTTACAGCCGCAGACGCATTGCCGCCATAAGCCGTTGTATTAGAACCTATGGCTGTTGTCGTGCCTCCGAGGCCGCCGGCTAGTAGCTTCTGTGCATCAGTCGTCGCTTGTGTTTTAATGGCGCTGTCAGTTAGGTTTTTAGACAGACCTGTAAATGCAGAACCCAACACGTTTGTTGCAGCCGTAGCTGTCTGACTGATAATGCCCACAAGGTCGATCTGCTTGCTAACAGGTGCGAACGCATTGTACAGCGATACTAGAGCAACAGTTGTTAGCACGAGGGCTGCAGTAAAAGCCACAACTTCGATTGTTGTCGGGTTTAAAGCAAGCGTTGTCAACGCCGCACCTAGCTTATACAAATCAGACACAAGCCCTGCAATTTTAACAACGGCAATAGCAGACCCAAACGCAATGACAGCGGTTGTTATCGTGCCGATATTTGTGGCAGCAAGCAGAACAATATCTTTAAGCACGGTGACAGACGCATTGGCAGCGTCGCTGCTGCCCACAAAGTCAACGAGATTGTTTTTCAGAACAGTTAATGCGCCTCCAACTGTTTGAAATGACTTTGCCGCTTCGCCATTTGTTTGATACAAATTTACTAGGATAGCAATAAGATCTTGATTTTTCTTTGTTGCATCAGCAGTCGCTTGATTGTCGCGAAGTTTTGCCTCGTTTGCATCTTGCACTGCTTGCGTGTGGGAAAGTTCTGCCGCTTTAGCACCTGCAACAGTTGTCGTGTAACCTTTCAGCTTGAGGTCGCTTTGATCAATCTTTTCCGCCAACGCGGCTTGTTTTGCTCCCGCATCGGCAGTAGTTGAGCCAAACTCGTTTAGATCAATGTTGAGCGATTTGGCACTTTGACTGACGAGGGCAAAGGCAACAGGGCTTTCAGTTTTTAGCTGTGTGATAAATCGCCCGGCACTGCCGCTGCTTTTTTCTAAGATTTCGCTAAATGTTTTTAGCACGGCTGTTGTCTGCTGTGCAGAGGCACCGCCTAGTTTTAGCGCAGCCTCAACACCACCAACAGCTTTAACAAGATCGTTTGTGCTTACGTTTGCGTTGCTTGTTGCTTCACGAAATTGCACAAAGGTTTTGACCGTTGAGTCTAGGGGCGCCTGCAATTCATTTGATATGGCGCGGAGTTGCCCGTAAACACTAGCAAACTCTGTCGAGGAAGTCGTTACAAGTTTAAGACTTGCGTTCAAGCCCGCGAACTCGTCAGAAGCCTTTGAAACTTCCGTCAAGGCGAAAGCACCGGCAAAGATAGCGTTAAGGCCACCAAAGGTTTCAGCCAGCTCGGCGCCGGCCGCTTTGACTGCGACGACACGTTCACCGAAAGTCACTGCGGCAGTTGAAGCAACGCCTTCCGCATCGGCAAGCCTCGCCACAGCCGCAGCATCGGTATCTGTTACCGAGGCCAACGCCGCTGCGGCCGCGGTCGCTCCGGATGTAGCACTAGCAAGCCTACCGACACTCTCGCTTGCTTTATCCGCAGATACAGCATCGGCCTCAAGGAAGTCCGACAAGCGTGAAGCTGCTTCTGCAAGCGCCTCGTTTGCATTCGCCGCTGCGCTGAACGTTCCTGTTTCATTTGCCACCGCAACGGCTTGTGCCGCGAAAGCCGACCCCGACGCTGCAACAGCTTCGGTCAGGCTGTTAAATATAACTGTCATTCCTTCAGTATTAGCAATTGAGCTTAGCTCACTCTGAGACAACAAGCTAATAGCTTGTGTCAATTCGTCAACTTGCAAGTAACCCGCATTAGCCGCCTGTGCCAAAGCCGCTGTCTGTACAGCGAACACTTGTCCGCCAGAAGCCGCAGCGGCAAATCCAGACGAGACACGTTCAGCCGCTTCCCCAGCAGCAACACCGAGTTGCGTCAGTATTGCAACTGTTTCCCTCTCGGAGACGTTAAGACCTGTTGTCACGCCAGCTAAGTCTTGTGCGGCAGTGGCAATGCGCCCGAACTGTTGTGCCGTTGTAGCAGAAGCGGCTGATAGGGCTTCCTGCGATGCCAGGGCTTCCCCTATCGCTGTAGCTTGGCGACTGATCGCACCGGCCGCTGCATCGGCGGCAGTGGCGCCATCCGACACAGCACGCGCCAAGGCAACCGCCGCGCTAACGCCTTCGGTTTGCGCCGTAGTCAAAAGTTGAACGACTTTGACGTACTGATCACCAGTCGTAGCGGCAACTTGCTCCGACGTCGTCAACTTGCTAAAAGCAAGCGCGACAGTGTCAACCGCAGCAACACCGGCAAGCTGCGCAGCACTCAACGCTTTAGCGGAGGCCGTCGCGCTCTCTTGTGACTTAGATGTATTTGTGAAAGCAGTTTGTGCTCGCTGTGCAGCCTGTTCGGCGTTAACGCCAAACAATTCGAGCAAAGACGTAACTTCTTCAATAGTACCGTTATCAGTGAGGGCAACCGAAATGTTTTCGTCGGCCATGCCCTATCCCCTACAGTGTGGCCCGCAACACCGCGCCGGCCTCATCGATCGCCACTTGCACAAAGTTAGCAGAGGCTTGGGCCGAAAAGCCAGCGTTTAATGACAGGATGTAGGGTGCATTATTGACAATGTATATTGTTTGTCCACTCTGAAAACTGTCTATAACAGTTTGTGCAGCTTGGCTATAACTTTCATAATCTATTTGCGTCGGTGGTCTCTCGCGTGAAAGTAACTCACCAGTTGGCTCATGGTCCAAACCAACTTGCCATTCTGCACGTGCCTTACCTGTTAAAATAGGTGTTGCTGCCACAAGCCGAGTTTGTATCTCGGTCCCATAAACAACAATACGACGTTGTGCTCCTATCTTAAGATTAGCAGCACGCGACGCCATCGATTGCCTAAACGACGTCGCGTTTGTTGAAAAGGAAATGGTCAAATCATTTCCCCTCTTTACTCTTTCCGATCATAATCGGTAAGTACACCGCGTCTAACACAACGATGCTTTGTTGAAGCCCTTCCATTTGGGGGAGAGTCAAACGGTATCTGTCTGCCCACAGTGCTACACGCTCCCATTGCACGGCGCGAAGTTGATCGACCCCGCGCCGTAAATCCCAAAAACAACGCCAAGCAAGCGTGTTATTTTCTAGGAGTTGTGGCGCATCTAGCAATGTTTCCGGAGGCTGTCGACGCTGCTTAATCGCAGCGTTGATCAACTTTTCCCGCAGTCCCCCGCCGAATGTTAGTTCATCTCGGAGGACGTCACAGAGTTTTTTGTTTCAGCCTCGCTCGGAAGGTAATTGTCTCGCGACATTGTCTCTGTCAACAAGTCGTAAAACAGTGTGGGCATTTGTGTTAAAAGATCGAGGCAATTGGCTTCCGTAAACGGCACGGGCTGACCGTCAGACATAACACCATCCCACCCGGTCAAACTCGCTCTGATGAATGATCGGATGGCAAGTTCGCGATCGCGCTCCGGTGGCAACGTTCCTGCATCGATCATCTTTTGAAAAGGTTTGTTAACCTTCTGCATGATCGCGTAGTATTCTGCCGACCTACGGTCAACATACTTCGCCTGAAACGTCACCACACTTGAACCAAGTGGCAGTTGAACGGGGTGTGGTGCCTCGTCAACTGCTAAAACGTTGTCAAACTTCACGGCTGCGCTCCATGAGCTACGTTGGGCAGATAGTCAAAAAAGACCATCATCAACGTATAATCTGTCAATGGCGAAAGCAAGCTCGCACGCGCTGCGGAAATATCAAGAGCCAACGTGATCGGCTCGTTCGATGCCACTTTTGGCTTTCCGTCACCGAGCGAAGCAAGCGGAATGTCGACAACGATGCCTTGATTGCTGCGGGCCAAGGCAAACGTGAATGTCACGTTGTCATTGTTGATGATTGCCTCTTGTGCCGTGACGTCGGCAAAGTAGGCATTGGCGTTAGCCGACACAACAAAGTTGCCGTAGGACAGATCAAAGCTACCAAGCACGCCAAGCGCCTTGTTGCCTTTGACATTATTGTCAACAGACAGAGAGATATCTGTCAAATAAGCATACAGTGGATCGGCGTCACCGACCACGTGTAGCGCCGAATACGGAATATCATTGGATGTCGTGAAGGCATCGCCATCCTGCAACGGCGGACGTGTTCCCGCGTAAGGTCCGACTTCTGACGTAACAGTGGCATACCTTGTGCCTTGCAATGTGAAGTCCATCGTGACCTTATCGGCTGTGTTGAGCGGCATTGACCACTGATCGACAACAGCGCCTTTGATATACTCTGCCTGTTGATTGGCAGAAGTTGTATCATCCTTGCCCAACGTCCGTTCAAGGTGATGCGTATATCTGACGATCAAGTTGGGATCGCTCTCATTTTTGATGACGCGACCCAAGTAAACAATTACGCTTCGGCCCGCTCCGGCATCAATGCCGGGAAACTGCATCTTATCAAGTACCGCTGCACTTCCATCTGCGGCGACACTGGCAACACGGCAGTAACCGCCAACATTACTTGCAAAGCCGTCGACACCGTCACCACCGATAAACACGGTTTCACCAGGGATGACGCCCAAAGCACCGAGCCCTTTGGCAGCACTTTCCAGCAGGTAAAGCGCACCGTCAGCAACAAGGCTCAGATCGCCAAGAGCAAACTGATGGCCTACTTTGCTGATTGACCCAAGGGCGTCTGCCTCATCAGCCAAACCGGGGGCCTGCACGTCGCCAGCCGTTCCATCAGCAAGCAAGATCTTGCGACCATTATTGCCAGGAACAGAAAACCCGTTGCCGAACAGAATATCGCCTGTCTTGTAAACATCACCACCAGCGACAGCGTAGCCCGCCGCCGCAGAAACACCCGTGACAGCCAAGTCACCTTTGCGCCGGTAGGCAGCAAACATGATCGCTTCTGCAAAAGACGACAAAGCGGGATACGTCAGATCCTCTTGCCACCCGCCCGACGCATCAAGATCGACCACAACACCCTTCTGCTGTTGGCGGGAAGCATTGATCGGGCTGCGCGTCTTCTGCTTAAAATCGGGACCGAATGTCTTGTAACTGTTCGGCTCACGCTGTCCCCACACTGGCACGGGGGGCAAAACACCGAGGGACACTTCGCGCGCAACAGACAAGCCAGTGTTGTTTGACTGCTGTGTGTAATTCTTAGCCATGATGTTTAAGTCCCTTGGTATGTATCGAACAGATAGGTGCAGAAGATACGCTTATAGAACCAAGGCGGTTGTTGTGGCATGTCTTTTATTGCCGCCTTTTGAAACACAACGTTCGCTGTTCCGCCTTGAAACCCCGTCTGAAACATTGCAGCGAGTTTGCGTGAACGCTCGGCAGCATTGCTGTCAGTTGTGGGCGTAAACAACTGTACAGCCGCGATGCCATAGTACGTCACGCGCGACGGGTTGCCAAGTGTCCGTTTACGCTCGCCACTTTGCACAATGGCGAACTTGCACCAAAGTTTGTCGCCGGGGGGATCTCTGGGGTAGTACACGTCGCCATACCGTAGCTCCGGCTTGTAACCCACAAGTGTTACAACATCAGGGCTGTTGTTTGTGGCACGTACTCGTGCGCACATCTCTTGCCAAGCGTCACTTTCGGTTGTAGCCATCAGCGAAAGTTAACCTCGTAAATAATGGGCACTAGATCCGGGGCAGTGATGTTTATCCGGTCAACATGCCGCAAATCACCAAGTTGCAACAATACGCCGTCGCCTTGTTCAGGGGTAAAAGGCACGTCGCCAGGAATACAACAGAGTGTCAATTCCCCTGCGCTGGCTATCAACGGGTCAAACACTGTTGTGTAATACCTTGCCGCCGTTGCAGGGTAAAAAACAGCAGGAATGCCAGGGTATGCCTTGCCCTCGTTAAGCTGCGAGTATTCGGGCGTAAGGTCGTCGGGGTCAACCGGCTCGCCGGGCTTGAACCACGTAACAGTTGTTCCCTTTTTTGCTATTACAGCGCGGGCTCTATTTATTTGTCGAAGATATTTCGTCATCAAACACGCCTCGAACGCAAAGGCCCATAACCGGACCGTAGAAACGGTCGAATAGCAGCGTCAACAAACGGCATGATCGGACCGGACGTTGCACCCTGTGTCGGGGAATAATCAGTTTCAATGGGTCCAATCTTTTCGCCAATAATTGCGCGCGTGTCTTCAACTCCGCTCAAATCAACCGTTGCTGCTACGCCAGCAAGGTAGCATTGAATTGCTATGATAGCAGACGGAACATAGTTGGGATAAATCGCTGTTCGGCCAACCTGTACACCTGTTCGCGGCCATGACAAGGATTGATCGTAACCGCCTGTTTTCATGCCAGCTAGTTGACCATCCAACGTTGCAAGGTAATCCATCGCCTGGATTGCCAACGATACTACTGCATCGTCATCGTCAGATAATGTTGTTCCACGTAATAGGTTATAGGTTCGCACCTGAAAAACAGTTGCGTAGCTGTTGGCACCAAAAACAAGCGTTCCGTCCTCGACGATCAGAGCGAGCGGCATGGGTGCTTATCCTTGTGGCGTCCACTCGGGCGGGGGAGGGGGAGCGGAGCCGTTTCCGTCGACCGGCGGCGGGGGTGGTAGCTCGAAACCGAGAGCGTCGCCAGTGAGGCCAGAAGCCGGCCCTGCACCGATGACAGGTCCCTTGAGCCGTGACCGGCCCTTGGGGAAATCGAGGGCGATGCTTCGATCATCGGCCACAGGCACCACCTTGAGGGGCTTAGGCGGCAGTTCGCCATTGAGCCAGTCGACATACGACACAGCAAGTGGGTACGTGTCGCTATAGGCCGGAGGCATACAGCCTGCAACAGCCTCGCAATCTTCTAGCGATCCATCGGGGTCGAAGTGGGTCACGTTGCGGAAAAACACATGCGGCCCATACTGACGGGCTTCAACTGTTTGTTCGGCAGTCGGTGTCACGCCTCGTGTAAAAAACAAAACGCGGTATTTACCAGACATGGCAGCTATTCCTTGCAAAAACGGCGGGAGATGGTTCCCCCGCCGCAGTCTACACGGTCTCTAGCTCTTGTCGAGGTTACTGCGAAACGAGGGCCACGCCGGGTCCATTCTTGATAGACGTCGTGACCTGATCCCATGACCCGGCCGAAAACAAGGCAGCATCGTTGGGCGCATGACCACCGGCCGCCTTGTCATACGAGAAACCCTTAACGCCCACATTGTAAGACCATTCGGCCTGATATGTGCGCTTGATATTCTCGTTACCGTTTGTCTCGGACCAGTTGTCGTGGAAGTCGTCATTATGCGTGATTTCCACAGCGCCGGGCGTGAGGCCAAGGGTGTGGAACTTGGCAGGCGCACCGGCAACCATCAGGTTCGGATTGTCCGCCATAATGTAGCGCCGACCCATCGGATCGCGCGTCACATTGGTTGTTCCGTATGAAAACAGTCGCTCGTTGTTTGTGAGCGCGTTGCCGTACAGATCATTCCACGACTTGGAAAACATGACCCAAGCCTGCACTTCGCTCATAGCGTCGCCAAGCAAAATGCTCGTGTTGCCGAGAGCGAGTGGCGACGGCAGGGAGTCGGCACCAGCATTTGCCGAAATATCGTTGATCAGTGCGGGTGTCTTGAGAAGACACGTCGACACAGATCCGATTGCGACATTGATCATGTCTGCCATGACCAGCTTAGCCATCTGGATGCCAAGCACAACAGCCGGCTCGGCAGGATCGCGCTTGATCCAAGCGTACCAAGCATTGTCCATCCGAATAGGCGGAGTGCCAGCCGCAATCTTGACAAGGGTGTCAATCTTCTGCGCCAACACCTTTTCGGCAACAGCACCGTCGCCATAGGGGTTGCGGCGCCGCACGATGCCAGCGAGCATCGTGTAGAATGACCTATCGGAAAAGTCGCCGCCAAAGGCCTCGGTTGCAAGCGTGATCGTGCCATCCGAGGCACCGTTAAACAAGTCAACCTGTTGTGCCAGCACTTCGGTCAACGTTGTGTAGGCATAGTCCGTGAAAATGGCGAGATCCGACAAAGCCATGGTAAGTCCATCCTAGGTTGCTGCATCAGACCCGGCCGTTCGCGCTACAGGGCCGCCGCGCGCATCGATGCTCGCACGTATGCTGCGAGCGTCCATACGGGACAGGTCCGGAGCTTGGCCGTTGCCTTGCTGTTGAGGGGGTGCGCCGGCCGCACCCTGGAAACCACGGGTCGACTGTGCGCCGGGGCGTGAGGCTAGGCCACCACTCGCCGGCGTTGCCTGCACAATACCTGCAAAATCCTTGTCTGCAAGCATTTCCTTGTAGACGTCATCCGATGTCTTACCGTTTGGCTTCCCGTCTGCACCAAGCACCAGCACTTTAGGCGCATCCGGGTCGGTCATGTCCAGCGCCAAACGCTTAGCAACATGAGGCAGCAACACTTTTGCGTTTGTCTTAGACAGCTTTTCAGCAATAATCATCGCTTCGCTGTCAAGAGTCGTGCGCCGCACAATGCCGTCATACCGCGTGTTCGCTGCATCGCGTTCTTTTGCGAGTTTGGTTGTTTCGCGGGAATGACGATCAATCAATGTTTGTCTGTCGTCATTCTCTTTCAAGTCGTCAAGCTCGGCCTGTAGTTTCTTCTGCTGTTCTTCCGCTGCCCGACGCTTGCCGCGTTCCGCCTCATACTTATTTGATCCGGACAAGTCAACGCCTGTCAAATCCAACACGTATGAACCATCTTTGAGGTTATACTCTGTCTGCATGGTCTCAGACAGTGCCTCAAACTCTTCCTTGGTGATCTTATACTTAACCATTTTCAAACCTTTGGTTTGGGCGTGTTGCCGGGTGAATTGCCAGTTGATCCGGGTGACGGCGGGAGGGGTGTATCAGGATCGACAGGCTTAAGATTGATTGCCTTGGCTGTTTCCAAAGCAGCAGCCTGTTTGTCTGCCTTTTGTTTATCGATGGCAGTCTGTGCCTCATCGTCGGGCAAAGTAGCAATACCGGCTCGCCGCAGATTGCTACGCATTTCGGCAAACGAGATCATGTCCGCTTCGTATTCAAGCAACAATTGCTGTCTTGCGTCAGCCGGCATCTTTGTGAGATCAAATTCCTTGTTTAACACATATGAAACTTTGTCCGGATCATCTCCTGTAAAAAGACAAGCTGTTTTAAGCGCCCATTCAACAGCAGACGACACATTGCCAGCTATGTTCGCGAGAATGGAAGTGTCGGCTGTGCTTTCCATCTCGGCTTCGGTTGCAGTGCGCTGTACCTCACGTTGTTCAACAAGTTTGGCACCGAGGGCAACCATTTGCCTTTCTTTTTTATCCATAGCACCTTGCGCAAGCGTGTTAGGCTGTGCCTGCAACAGACCAGCAGTTCCGCCAGCGGGGAGCGGAATAACACCACGCGACCCAAGTTGTATCTGACCTTTGAGAACATCTTTGTTCCATTCCTGCGAAATACCAGAAACGTAAGGCGTGGGTTGCCCAACAAGGAAAACACTCTCTTCGTAGTCAGCACTGTTGCGGTAGTGCGCTATGTTGATTTCAGCCATTCCCGCCATAGGGGGATTATCTATGCTGTCGTCGTTTTGCTCGCTGCCCACAAACTTAAACGGAATTTCATGGAGGAACTGCCCCTGCGCATCCTTCGGGTAGTAGCTGTCAGCAATACCGAACGAAGCATGCTGTTGACTCGGATTGTCTGATCGCCAAACCTCGATCATGTAAACATCCGATGCAGCACTGACAGCTTGATCAACAGCAAACTGATAGTCTGACGCATATACATCCGGAGCAAGACTGGCAGACAATGTTGTTTGCACGTCGCCAGCCGGCAGCAATCGCATAACCTTGTATTGCATGGCGGTTTTGTTTTCAAAACCATCATCTTGAATTGTGTACTCTTCCTCGACAACGATCAACGTGTAGACCATACGACTTCCGCGACGGGCCTTGCGCCAATTGCGGACCTCGTGCCCGGAATACTCATAGATGACCGGCCGATGATCGCCGCTGGCAAGCTGTTGTGCTGTTATGCCAGCAGGGGCAGTCGAAAAATCAACATGCAAAGCACAACGTCCGATGGACAGCGTATGCAACGATGCGAGCTTGGCTGTCTGGTCAAGCGTGACGCCTTCTCCATTGGCGTCAAGCACGATAGGTTGCAAACTATCCGGCACGTCTAGCTGCGGATCGCGCAAAAAGATTTGACCGACAAGAGCATGAACTGTTCTGAAAACAACGTTGTAGAAAACAGCCCTATGCAAGTAACCCTCGTAACGTGCGGAGTTTTCGTCCGATTGATCCTCTTCGTTTGGCTGCGGCAGGTACTTTTCGCGCTTCGCTTTTATCGCGCGCGATCCAGCGATGCAATCTTCAATAATTACATATGTTGGCAGGATGTTTTGCAATTCCGGTCGGATGTACGCAACATTTTGACCACCGGCAACAACAGTTCCGCCGCTTGTGCCAAGCGCAACGCCCGAGGCAAGCCGCGTGCCTCTCGGGGTGTTTTGAAAGCTACGTCTTGTTTTGCGGCGTGCCATAGGGGTCCTCAATGTGCAAAAGTAAATTTAAGCGTTGTGGCCCAACGGTTAGACCCTGCTAACACGCGATAACGACACGCATCGTAAAGGTGATCCTCTGCGGACGTATCAACGTCGTCAAGGTCCTTTTCATCGCGAGGCAAGACAGGAATGGTCGCTATGGCTTTTGTGCATGTTTCCATAAAATACAAGCCCGGTCCATCAGCTTCGCCATAAGCTGAAAAATCTTTGGCGAACTGCAAACGGTCTCGCAGAAGCTGCAAACCAATCTTTCGCGAGCCCGGTGATTTATCACTAGGGGTCCAACGTACCCCGACCCGTTCCATTAAGGACGCAATATCGTCTGTCTCGGAGTTAAGTCTTGTGTAAATCTGATTATCAGCGGGACCAGGCCACGGTTGACGCTGAATAAAACCTTTTCCCAGCATGTGTATTTCGCGATCACGCACAAGCTCAGCAATCTTTGTTGCTGGCGTATAGAGCCCTTTGTTTGTTTTGCCCGGATCGTTTGTGTAAAGTTCGTGGATACCCACAAGTGTTCCCCTTGGCGGGCACCACTTGCGACCGTCAGGAAGCGTTGCTTCCGTGCCATCAGCTTCGGCCCACCAAAGGCAGGCAGATGGGTGCGAAGAGCCCCAGTCGAATGACCGATCAACACGCCATGAGAACGGCACGGCAAAAGGCTTGAGGACGTGTACGGGTCGGCTCCATACGTCGATCAAAGCTCCGCCAGCAACAATATCCCAGTCGCCTAGCAGCCAAGCCCGTCGAATGTTTTCGTCTTTAATGTTTTCAAGGTTTGCAACATATTTTTTGTCAAGATATATGTTTTCTTTATAGCTTCCAAAGATAGCAACTTGCGTTGTAGTCTGTGGCACCCGCTCTTTGGAAACAGGGTCATAAACGTCTGTAGTCTCACGAACAACTTTACCACTAGGAGCGGGATCAATAAAACGTTGCTTAACCCAACCGTGGCCAGGGCCGAGAGGGTTGCCAGTAGCAAAAACCTCGCAACGAAGCGGCGGAACATTTTTGTTGTCTTTTTCTGGCGTGAACGACGTCCTGTTGCACGACATCATTTTATCGAACAACTCAGGATCGGGATATTTGCACAACTCATTCCAGCCAATAAAAGCAAACTCCTGCCCATGATAATCCCAGTAATCAGCTTCACGCTTAACAGAACGAAACAACAATTCTTCGCCAGTCGGCCAAGTCCATTTATAATCTTGTGTGCTTCCTAGCCAACGCGCTCCATCGTCAAAACCAAGGAACCAACGCTTTGACTTCGACACAAGATCGTCCAAGTTTTTATATTCACGATCAAAGATAACACCACGCCAAAATGTTCCGTAACCGGAGCCAACACGCCGATAAAAACGCATCAACTGCGTGTCTGTTTTCCCAGGTCCTCGGGCACCGTGGTAGAAAGTAATGTCGGCGCGGCTGTCTAACGCAAGCTCTTGTGAACTGTTTGGTATGGGGCGCCAAGGCTGTTTCTTTTGGCCAGCAAACGACAAATCATTCATCGGTTGCCCTCGATCAGGTTTGATTGCTGCTTGGCAGCTTTGCTCTCCCATTGATCATCGTCGCCATGGTCTTTAAAAACCATCACGCGCTCAAATGTCTGCGAATTGTTGTTAACTGTTACGGTCGGAACAGTTGGGCGCTCAATGTGCCCCGCCATGTCGGCAATGAGCCTT
Organism: Acidobacteriaceae bacterium; assembly: GCA_965215415.1. GTDB lineage: Bacteria > Acidobacteriota > Terriglobia > Terriglobales > Acidobacteriaceae > Edaphobacter. Next base: position 36,486 of record CBDCDQ010000005.1, read on the forward strand.
TCGGCTTTGAGGTAGGAGTCGTTATCCATTCGATCCAAGCGCTCTTCAATGCGCTTAATCTGGACGTCCTTTGTTACACGGACAACCTTGATTGCCTCTGCATCTTTGGCCTTTTCGATCAGAGCGCGGACGTAGGGATCATGGGGCCACTGTTCGGCGACTTGTGAAGCAATGCCGGCATCGTTGGGCCAAATTTTCATAGCTGCCACAAACGCCGAAAAGCCCTGCCCAAGGAACAGCACAAACTGTTCCTTGTAACGGGGCTCTAGCGCAAAGATGGCAGGAACAGAGGACATGCCACCGATTGTGACATGCCTTTCGGATGCTGTCTACTTGATAGGGTGCGGCGGCAGTGCAGGGGGAAGGTCGCTCAACGCCTGGGGGAGCGGAACTACTTGTGCATAGCCTCGACTTCCGCCTTCTAATTGACCATGCCTATCGTGCGGATCGCTGTCTGCGTTGTGGTCGCGCTCATACGCTTTGACCAGGAAATCAGTGCCAGCAACAATGCGAGCGATATCAACATCGTGTTCACCCAACTTGGCTTTGATAACATCGTAGCGCAAATCGCCACGTGCAAATACTTGTTCCACCTTTGCAGCAGTAGCAACTTCCCCGTCAATCAAATGTTTAATCTGACTTGTGAGATCCGCATAATGCGCAGTATTTTCAGCAGACAAATCCTTGTAATGCTGTTCGCTTGTCGCCTTAGCATCAGCAATGCTGTTAGCATTGGCGTAATAAAAGCCATACATGCCACCAATAAAACCAATAATCTCAACGGTTGCGACAGGATTGCGCATCATAGCGCTTAGGATCGCCTGGATACCGTTGTCGGAAGACTCTTCGCGATCTGCCATGCTACGTCCTCGAATTGATCTGGCGGACCACGCCAACAATCGCCGCACTACCGAAGTATGCAACGATGATAGTTTGCGCAACCCATGTGAGTTGAGGCGACAAAGGATCGGTCGCACCTAGACCTAGAACCTTGTCCCACAGAAAAAGTTTACCGTAGTACAGGGCTACAGGGTAGGCGAATAGTTGTCGCACATAGCCCGGTTCACCTTTGGCAAGGCTTGCCTGTAGTTCGCTCTCCCGCTGCGCAAGCTGTACTTCTCGCGCAACTAAATCCGCATCGATTTTTTCTTTGTCGGTTCCAGCGTTTACTTTGGCGCTGTAAACATTAGCGACAGAAGAAACCAGTCCGTTGACGTCAAAGCCTGTAAAGGACTTGAGAAAAAACAGGCCTATTGATGCCCACACTTAGATTGCCCCTGGATCTGCCGCAGAAGCGGTCATCGCGAGGGATGATACGACTTGCAAGGGAGCGGGCGGAACCACGACAGCTTGCGGTGGCGGCAGGGCGGGGCTGATGCTTCCCGGCCGTCTCCGCAGCCATTCGACAAGCAACGAAAAGCACAGAATATACCATGGCGTGTATTGAGGCTGTAAAACAGCTTTTATCGCGTCGCCCATTTGCGATGAGGGATCGAGTGTGGGTAGCCACGATTGCAAAAACGCAAGAGTAGCTGCACCAAAGGACACGATCCGCGAAAGCAAAATAGTCTCGGAGTGCGAAAACGTCGCAAGGAACTTTTGCCAAGGGGTGCCGGTAGACAGGGCGTAACCCTTGACGACCCGGTAGGCCTGCACTGCCAACAAGACGACAAGTGCAAGAGTTGCCACAGCAGCGAAAACGTATCCCATCATGACTTACTCCCGAACATGGATCGCAGACGCGACCACCATCCTTGCGACGGCGCTTGTGGTGGCAATGGTGTGGGCAGGTTATTAACGTAACCTACACGTAAGGCTTCAACAAAAGCCATTGCGTTTCGCGCAACCTCGTCTTTGTGATCAACACCGTTGATGATGCGACGACACTCACCGAATGCCGCAAACGACGTCGGCACGTTTGGCTGAATATACGTGCGAAGTCCTTTGCCCGTAAACAGCCCGGCATACATGGCGACGATCATGTAGACGACACCTTTTGTTGCTTCGCACATGTATTCAGGGTGCGCAACGAAATCGATGCCGGTCTTGGTTTTAGCTTTCTGGTAGTTGGCGAGCCATGTTATCTGGCACGGTCCCCGCCCATAGTAAACTTGATTGTATGGTCCAGCCGGCAGACCATACGCTTTTCCACGTCCTCGCCCACCCTCTTCGACAGACAGGTTCATGCCCGGTCCGCACTCTCGCAGGCATGTTGCGAGGATGTAGGCCAAATCATCGATGCAACGCGGGGCACCTGAAAACGCATCAAAACAAGCGACAACGGTATTCAGGCTGTCCACTTGTCTTTGCGTCAAAGATGAAAACAACGTGGCAGTTGTTCCGTCGGAAAAGTGGACTGGCTGTTTGATGGCGATGAAAAATGCCCCGTTGATCGGCATGGCCCGCACCTGTGTTTGCGCCTGATGCGCACGCTAAGACACACAAAAACGGCGCGCAAGAGGTCATCTATGCGCGCCGAACCGTCGTCAAGGGTGGCGGGGCGGATTAACCGCCAAAGCCGGGCGGCGGGCCACCAAACCCGCCGCCGAACCCTTCCGGCGCGTCATCGGGGGCAGGGCCACCAAAGCCCGGAGCGGGGCCGCCAAAGCCCCCAAAGCCGGCCGGTGCGGCACCGGGGGCCGGAGCGGGGAAACCGCCGCCAGTGGCCGCCGGAGGGGCCTGGATAGGTGTCTTCTTTTTGCGGGGCGTGCGCTCGGGCTTTGGCCCAACGAGGTCGGCGACACGCCAGACACGCGCGCCAGCCCCCTGCGGATCAACGCCGACCTTGGCTTCCCGAATAGCGAAGTGCTTGGGGTACAGCTTGTCGTTTGCCTGCGAAACAACCGAACTAAACGTTCTGTATATGATCTTGTTAGGATCGCCAGACGGCGGCACATGAAAAGATTGGTTGATTTCCATTGTGCCGAAACCATAACGGTCAACAGCGCTGCCGCCAGACTGGCGCGGAAAACCACGCTTGCCACCTTCGGGCATAGGCACGTCATCATCGATGCGCACCTGAAAGTCATTTGTCGACAAGGGCGGCACGGGAGCATTGGCCGCTGTCGGGACTGTTGACCCTTGGTTATCAGCGACCCATTTCACGCCCGCTTCCGTTGGCACAACAGGCATTGAACCGTCTGTGTTCACGTTGCCAGGGTATGCGATGATCAGCTTGCCCTCATGCAACTCAAGAGCACCCGCGTGTTGCTCTTTCATGAGCATCATGTACCCGTGGGGGTACTGGTCAGACACCTTTGTAAGCGACGTGCTTACAATGTGGCGAAGTAGTTCCCTACGAACTTCCATTTACCGTGTCCTTTCGTTTGCGTGCGATATGCAAGGCTTTGTCCTAGTCCTTTGTCGGGGAGTTATCAAGCTGTCCCATAGCGCGCAAATTCGCAATTTCCTTTGTGACCGTATCTGCCCGCTCATTGGCAGCGCGCAAGTGATTTGCCAAATCAGCATTGATGTTGCGCGTTATCCTCAAGTTGTCTACAATTTCTTCGTATTTATCTCGCAATTCCACCAATTGAACGTCAGTCGTGTCAAGAGTTTGTCTCATACTTGCAAGGTCGGCACGCGCTGTACGTAATTCCCCCGACTCATCGTGCTTGGTCGCAGAGGGCGTTTTGTACAATCTGTCAATTTCCGTACAAAGGTCAACATTGATTTTGCGCAAATCGAGTAGTTTTTCGTCATAATCGCTGAGGTCGTTTTGCAATCGCTCAACGTCTTTAATCAGCTTATTGTTTGCATCCTCCAAGTTGTCGCGCTCATCGGTAAGTTTGTAGATAACTTCTCTGTCGCTTCTCAGGATATTGTCATGGCTATCGACTGATATTGCGCTTAGTTCATTGAGAATAGCGTGGATGTTGGCACCAACAATTGTAATCGTCATTTGCAAAGCTCCGTTATAGAGAAAAAGGCCGCACAACACCCTTGTTGTGCGGCCATTCAAATGCCCCCCGCATCCCGTTCGGCGTTGGAGTGCATTTTTAAACGAGAGATCTTCCCGTTTATTCGCTTGTGCGAGCGACTTCCTTTGGATCGGCCGCATGATTAGCAGCCATGTCCGTCAAACTCTTGCCGCTTTCCTTGTTGTATGTGTCCGATGCCCCACCGGAAATAAACACGTCCGGCGCCATTTCGACATCGCCCGTGATCTCGCCGCCCTTGCCGTAGCCCTTGCTGTGGCCTGTGGACGTGCGCATGGTGACAGGCACGGGCTCGTTGCAGTCCGAGTAACGGTGCTCACCCTTGCTCCGGTCCGGGTTTTTAATCCCCGGTCCGCCGTCTCTCGTATACGGGCCGGGATCAGCGACGGGCCGCGCGAGGGTGCGGTTGCCGTCATCTTCCCGTAGCTGTGTGTCAGGGTGTACCTGTTCGCCAAGGGCATCCTTGCCCTTGCCTTTGGCCGTGCTCTTGTCTGCGCTCTTGTCGACGTCGGCGCCCTTGGATTCGCTGTTCGGCGGGGCGGGAGGGGTGTCAGCCATGGGGTTCCTCGGTGTGGGTGGGAGCTATAGGCTACGCGCGCAGGGGGAAGAGTCAATGGTCGGTTTCATATATCACTTCCCAGTTGACCAGCATGTACACAACAGCGTGCAACAAGCCCCCATGTTCTTTGGCGTGTCCGCTCTTTTCGCTATCGAACGACTCCGCCCACTTGATCACTTGGTGACCGTCGTCATGTTCCCACAACAAGGCCGTCATGTCCGTAAACACAACGATTCCGCGTGAACGAGAGTGAACAACAGGGCTCATCGAAAGATCAACACGTAAACAGCTGTGGTAAATGCGATTAAACACATTCCAAACAACACGCCATGAATAAAAGCTTTTCGCAACTCCCTTTGGACTTCCGATGCCAACATAAACATGCGTTCCCGGTCCAAACCGCTTCTGGCATCTTTCATGGCACAAACCCCGATAAAAGGTAAAGGACCCAAACAAAGAAGGCGAGACTGAAAAGAAACGCCCCTACCGTCCACAAGGCTCTTTGGCTCATCACTACCCCCTCTTTGCCAACACAACAGAAACTACCTCTCCGCCAAATGCGGTTCCATAAAGCCGCGAACATCTTATCGCCGCATCGGATATTGTATCTGCGACAATATCCGTGTAACACTTAGTGCCTTTGGCGTCTATAAAGCCCACATTGTATGTGTTAGGCCCCGTCGTCATCGGCTTCTCGCTTTTGGCGTCTTCTTTTGCTTTTGGCATAGTCTGTTTCTCCGCCTTCCGTGTACGTTCCCATGTAAGTGCCCGTTCCCCGGCGTTGGGACACTCGCCCCGGCAAGCACCCCGCCGGGATTCGCCCCACCAGTCCCGCACGCACGGCTCGGCCCCATATTCCGATGACTTGGGCTGTCGTCAGCCCGAGGCGCGCCCCAAGCACAGATGCAGACCAATGCCCGCGCCCCGCCAAGACCCGCCGGATTGTTTCGGGCGGCAACTTGTTCATTCGTTCAGCTCTTCACCAAGTCCGAGGCAGAATACCTGAAACCTGTCTGCTTTTAATTTTTTTTGCATAGTTATAAGCCTCTAAAAGAGTGGGAAAAACAGGTTTTGCTGTTACCCAAACATCCTCTACTTTAAGCAATACAATGTACATTTTCGTGCCCTTTTGCCCACAATGCATTGTCGTAACGGAGCACGACCCAACGGGCGAGTCAAATCGTTTATGCGATCACCCCCGTATCTTTCGCCCTGAGCGCATCGTTTGCTCTTACTTAGTTAATTGCCTTTTGCTTTTGTTATAATTGCCTTTTATTCTAATTGCTAAGTGCTTATGTTATTTAGTGTTTATGATATTTAGTGTTTGGGAAGAGTGAATGAAGAGCCCAACATTAACGTTAATTTGCTTTGGGGTGTACGGGGGTACGTGTGGGTATAGGTATTAACCTTAACAATTAACCGAGTGCATCGCACCATTTAACCGTATAAGTCCACAAAGCTGTGCCATCCTGATGCAATTAACCAATTAACGCAGTTCCATAATCGTTATTATGCGAATTAACCACATTATGTGGGCATTAAGCATGCATGCATTAAGCATTTAACCACGTATGATGATTACCAGTTAACGTTAACATGCAATACATACATGCATAAGTAGTTACAAGTTAACGTTAACATGCATGTTGATGCACGTTAAGGTTAATTAGTAACGTTAACACGCATTACATACCCACGAATGCA
>CBDCDQ010000006.1:0-29524 GCA_965215415.1 Acidobacteriaceae bacterium
CCACGGCAGGCAGCCCGTCGATTTGCGGCTGGCGTGCGACCACGCACTGGCCCTCTATCTCGTAAGCTATGCGGGGTAAAACCCAGCCTTGATGATCGAGATTATTTCGCGCGAGGATCAATCGTTCCGACCAAGCCCCACGCATTTTCTGCAGGTAATCAGCCAAAACTGGATCAACTAGGCGCAGTTTTTCCAAACCAGTCTGATAGGCAAGGGGTTGTTGGAAAATGAATCCGATCTGAACGCCCATAATCTTACCTGTCTTTTGTAGGCCTTCCTTTAAGGCGCGCGCGGCGTCGTAAAGGAAGTTGTGCACCTCTTTCCGAAAGCTTCGATTGAAATCATTGTTTATGTGGATCGATCCGCCCTGTATTCGGGCTGCCTCGCCAGAGGCGACAGCTTTGAGATGGTCCGCCCACATGTCCCGAATCTGAAGCCCTGCGGTGCGCGCAGCTAGGAGCGGCGAAAGCGTCTGTTCAAAGATTTTATCGAAGCTAAGGCGTTCCTTCGGATCGGGATAGGCGACATCCCGGACATGTAGAAGACCCATGTAGATACGCGCCATGAAAGGCGTTGATGTCCCTTCGTCCGCCATCTTTTCCACGGTGAATTTTGGCACGGACTGACGAACCGACATATTTGATCGGTTACGGAGCCGAGTCATCATCTCCTCGAAGTTTGCGGCGCTGATCGGCTGCACATGTGATATCTGAGTATCAGGACTAGTTCGGACGACGCCGCCTTTCTTCAAGCCGTCCTTGCCAAGCATGATCATCAAGCCTTCTAAAGGCAACTTGCCTTTCAGGAGAATGACCCCGCCGTCCTGCCAAGGCAGGAACTGCAAGGCAGCCAGCAACTGCTTGCTTTTTTTGTCCTCAACAATCATGGGCCGTTGCGGCAGTAGTTGATCGACATAATGTTCGCGCGAAATGGGTAAAAGATCGCCAGCTAGGTTATATTGATACCCCTTCAAAGTGACGACGTTTGGGCACACTCCGACCAGTAAATCATTGAAGTTAGGAATGGATATACCGGGCGAAAAGAACGTCGTGTAGGACACGATGAACGAAAGAACTTTGTTGAAAGTGCCTTCGCCAGTTGCCGCCATCGTTGGGATGACATACCAGGCCGGAGAATAGGATTGGTATGCATCACGAGACGGAGGCAGTATGCCCCCAAGCGTCGACTGTCCGGCAAATTGGCAAGCATAAGAAACGACACCAACGCCAGACACCGCAACCATATCGACCCACTCCGAATGCGGTCGTCCTTCGTTGAGACGTTGCAGCTCTTCCGCTATGACTTCAAACGGGCCATTCAAACGACGGGCAAAAATCACTGTCATCGTGACGGTCGCAACGGGACGATTCAACGGGTCAAAACGCGGAGATTTCTCTAGGTGCTTCAGCTTTAATACCCTGGCATGAGCATTTCGCAGCTCCTCCAATCCCATCACATCCACGACATCGATAACGGCACACGTATCGTCTGCTGGGATGTCGCTGCCCTCAACTTGGGCTTCGTTAGTCAGGTGGACGACGGTGGCAAACTGCTCCGTCTTCTGTCCTTTTGTATCGACCACACGACCAGAGGAAATTTTTAAAGGCGAGCCGATCACCTCGGCAATACCAGAATTTAGCGTGGCAGCGGTATCTGAAAATTTCGCCGTGTTAATTGCATGGCCACTTCGTCGCGCCTTTTCGGCTAATGTCATCTCAACACTCTACCCGTGACGGGCATATACCGCCACGACAGGAGCTTCCTCATACGTTATCTTTGGTATACTATAAAGGACGTTATATTACATTGATCTGTGATGGTGAGTGCGCCGATGCCGAGCCTCGTTTCTGTCGTCATAAAACCGGTTGCCGGGCGTCAGTTGGCCCGGCTGGGGCTGGGCGAGGCGGCGATGGTGCCGGCGCTCATGCGCAGCTCGGAACATTCGGCGAAGCGCTTCCTTGAATTCTTCACCGTCAATATCCGCAACCGTCACACGCGGCGGGCGTATTTCGACGCGGTGGCGAAGTTCTCGGCCTGGTGCGATGGCAAGGGCCTCCATGATCTTGCTTCTATCGAGCCGGTGCATGTCGCGGCCTTCGTCGAAGACCTCGGCCGCGTCCATGCGAAGCCGACCGTCAAGCAACACCTGGCCGCCCTGCGGATGCTCTTCGACTGGCTTGTGACCGGGCAGATCGTCGCCGGTAACCCCGCCCACGCCGTGCGGGGGCCGCGTCACAGCGTCCGCAAGGGCAAGACTTCCGTCATGTCGCCGGAAGAGATGCACGATCTCCTGGCCTCGATCGATACCGGCTCCTTAATCGGCCTGCGCGATCGCGCCCTGATTGGACTGATGGGCTATACCTTCGCGCGGGTCAGTGCGGCGGTAGGAATGAAGATCGAAGATTACTACGTGCAGAAAAAACGGGGCTGGGTGCGGCTGCATGAGAAAGGCGGCAAGGTCACGGAACTGCCCTGCCATCATAATCTGGAAGTCTTCCTCGATGACTGGATCGCTGCGTCGGGCCTCAGCCAAGAGCCGGATGCGCCGCTGTTTCCGACGTTGCGGCATGGGCGGCTGGCGGCGGACGCGCAAGGCAAGCGCACGGCGCTGCCGCCCGCGAATGTCCATGCCATGATCCAACGCCGCGCCCTGGCGGCCGGGCTGCGCACGAAGATCAGCGCCCATAGCTTCCGGGCAACGGGCATCACCACCTATTTACAGAACGGCGGCAAGCTGGAGATCGCGCAGCGCATGGCCGGGCATGAGTCTTCAAGAACAACGGGCCTTTATGATCGGCGGGACGATACGGTGGCACTCGATGAAGTAGAGCGGATTGCTTTTTGATCCCTTCTTTTTCACCGCTGAGGGGAGCGCCTCTCTTCCAAGAAGATCAATAACTGCCAGAGGGGCTGCTTAGTATCACTCATTGCAATTGGTACCTTGTAATAGCTCCTTATCCGTTCAAGAATCTCATGGGTGTCCGACATAGAAACAGCCCACAAAGTAGCTTCATCGCTGATGAAAAACGGCTCCTCATCGTAGAGTACATTTGCAAAGAGTTCATCGACTAAGTGTTGTACGGCTAAAGTCTGATTATTCGAGACTAAATGAGCCATGTTTAGAACCTCGTGAAACGACCCTTGCCTAGGCCATTGATAATTTGATTTAGGCGAACCTGCCCAGCTGAAATGATGCGTTGACCTGTAGGGTCGGTAGTGATTCTTGTCAACCTGCCGTTCATATCCTGGATGTAGTTGATGTTCCCGTCATTAGCATTATCAACAAATCGGGCGGTTGACGGGTCATCTATTATTTCGTTTGCCTGCTCAGGTGACAGACCTAGGTTATTTAGCTTCTCCAAGGCGCTAGGTACTACTTCTCGATTTCCCTGAGGCTCAGCTCCTTGATCGCCGGTATTCTCTGTACCTCCGGTGGCTTCTCCACTTTGTGTCATCATGGAGATTCCTTCTCCTGCCACAATGGCTGAACCGGCCTGTATCCCAACAACTGTTGCCTGCGCGACAGCTGTAGCGCTCAGTCCCCCTTGTGTTAAAGCCGCAGCTCCCCCTATTACCGCAGCTCCATCAAGATCAGCTAGCCCAGCTGCAGCGAGTGCTTCTGCTAGAGGCCCTGCTAAGCCGTCCGAGGCTATCGCAACTGCAACGGCAGCACCAACTAGTGCCGCACCTTCCAGCTCTCGTTGCTGCTGTCTAGTAAGGCACAAGCCCAAGGGGTCAATTGCAGTCAAGACTTGGCCATTCACATAGCTATAAAGGTTGGTGCCTCCAAATTCTTCTAAATGATCTCTGCTGATCCAATGGCCTGTTCGCGGATCGTAGGCGCGCGTGTTCGACAAGTACAAACCGCTGTTCGGCTCATAAAAGAGGTGAGCAAACCTGAAATCCGTTCCTATTCTCCCCGCTGTCTGCGACGGGCTGCCGTATGGCTCGTAGTCATACGAAGCCACCCGCGCCCCATTCTGCACGGCGACGGCATCTCGCACGGAGCCGATCTGATCCTCCATGTAATACAACGCGGTGCCACTAGCCGGGATGACCTCGCCCTCCGCGAAATACCGCCGCGTCACCACATCGGCGGCGGAACGCGCCTGACAAAGCTGCTGCCCGCACCAGAGATAGCGCACTTCAGTGCCATTAGTGATGATGGCGATGCGGCGGCCATAGCCGTCATAGCGGAACGTCGTGACCTTTCCCGCCTGCGTCTTCAAGGTGACGCTAAGCAGCCGGTTTTCGGCGTCCCATGTGTAGGTGCGCTGCCCGTCGTCGAGCAGGTTGCCGTTGGCATCGTAGCTGTTCCCGGCGATCTGGTTCAGGCTGTTGTAGCTGAGGCTGCTGCTGCCGCTTGGTGTCTGCTGGCTGGTGATATTGTCGGCCGCGTCGTACCCGTAGCCATAGGCTTTGCCGAGCGAGGATGTGGCGGCGGTCAGACGGCTGCTGTCGTCGACGCTGTAGCTCCAGGTCTGCGATGGGAAGGCGCTGCCCGCGCCGGCGATCTCGCTGATCTGCGTGATGTCGCTCTCCGGCGTCGTCGTCAGCTGATAGCTGCGGGTCGCGCCGCTGTTAGTGATGGCCTTCAGCCGCCGGTCGTTCTCGTTGGTGTCGTAAGTCCAGCTCGTGCCGACTGCGCCGCCCTGCAATAGCTGGCTGGTCAGCTGCCCGGTCTGGCCGAGATAGCCGAGATTGAAGGTGCCAAGCGCGTTTCCTTCCGTGGTCGGCCGGTTGATCGCGTCGTAGCCAAAGGTTTCAGGGCTGCCGCCAACCGTGCGCGTGACGGGGCGACCGAGCGCATCGTAGGCATAGCCGATTACGTCGTTGTTATATGGCCCGTCCGCCTGGGCCAGTTGCAACGCTCCAAGCGCTCCGATCGGCTGATAGGTGTAGGCGGTCGCGCCCGTGCCGTCGGTCATCGACACCGGTCGTACAAAGTACGGATCGTATTTCCAGCTGACGTTCGGTGTTGAATTCACCGCATTGGTATAGGCTATGCCCGCCAAGCGATTGTCGATGGTGTAGCTGTACTGCTTCTTCTGTCCAAGCGCGTCGGTGACGCTCTTTAGCCGCGAGGTTGTCGCCTCGTAAGCATCGGTCGAACCCTTGCCGTCGGCGTAGGTTTTCCCAGTGACGCGGCTTTCGAGGTCGATGGTCCAACTCGTCGTGTTTCCGTTCGGATCGGTCAGGTTTTTGCGGACGCCGTTCTCGTAGTACGCGAATTTGGTCTTGCGTTGGAGCGGATCGGTGATCTGGGTGATCTGCCGGTTGGCGTCATAACTGAATGTGGTCGTGCGCCCCTGCCGGTCGGTGACGGAGGCGAGATCGAGCCGGTTGTAAGCGTTCTGGCGCGTCGTGCCGTCCGGGTAGGTCTCGATGGTCGGCCGGTCAAGAGCGTCATACTGGTAGGCGACGGTGCGGCCTTCCGAGTCCGTGCTGCTGCCGACGCGGCCGAAGCCGTCATAGGTGAAGCTGGCCTGGGTCTGATTGTTGGCGTTGACGACGCTCGTCAGATAACCCTGACCGTCATAGTTGAAGGTCGAGACATGCCCTAGCGCATCGGTCTTGGTCAGCGGCTGGCCCGCATTGTTGTAGGTATAGGTAGTAGTCTGACCGGCGGCATCGGTCATGGTCAGCGGCAGGTGCTGTCCGTTGTAGGTCATCGTCGCTAGCGTCGAATAGCCGCTGGCTGAAGTCTTCTGCTTCACGCTCGTGACGTCGATGCCGTTGGCGGCATACGCGAATTGCGTCTCACGCCCCGCCGGGTCAATGGAATCAGTGACGTTACCCTGCGCGTTGTAGGTGAGCTTGGTTTCCTGGCTGGTGCCGTCGTCAAGGACGCGGGCAATGGCGGTCGGTCGGTCATAGCTGCCGGAGTAGTAGCTGCCGTCCACCTGCCCCGGATAGGTGAACGAAATCCGGTTTTCGAGCGGCAGCTTGATGCTTTCGACTGAATGCGCCGTTTCGTTGCTGTTGGTGATCCAATGATGGAAGTGCGTGATGCGGGCCTGGTTGTAGTTGCCGCCCGCGAGCGGATACATGTGCTTGTCCCAGTAATAGCTGTCCCGGTAATAGAGGTAGCAGTTGCACAGGCCCAGTCCGGTCGGGACGGTGTTCGCCGGATCGCTGTACGCGACGCCGGGAGCTTGATGATGAAACTCGACGCGATCCGTATAGCCGAGCGGGTCGGTCGTGTTCACAAAACGCGTTGTGCCATTGTCGCCATAGGCGAAGCTGGTGGTGCCGTAAGGGGTCGTCAGCGCGTTGATCAGCCCGGATGCGTCGTAGGTGAACTGGGAAACGAGGCCCAGCACATCGGTGATCTTGCTCAGACGATTGTTGGCGTCATAGGCAAGGACGGCGCTGCGGCCGAACGGATCGGTGATCCTGGTGACGAGCAGCGGCTGTGCGGTCAGTTCGTAAGAGAACGTCGTCTGTCGGCCGGTGGCGTCGGTGATCGAAGTCAGCCGTAGCTGGGCGTCGTAAGCGTAGGTCGAGGCGTTGCCGAAGCGGTCGACCATCTGGGTAAGGAAGACGCGCCTCGGATAGCTGGTCGCGCCGTTGCTTTGCGCGTAAACTTCTTTGCTGCCATCCTGCAGGCGACGCTCGTAAGTGAGAGGGCTGGCGGAAGTGCGAACCAGCACGGAAGCGTCGCGCGTTTCAGGGGTGAAAGCCCCCGTCGCGGTCACATAACCGGCATAGGCGACGCTGCCGCCGCCGGCGGCATAGCGCATGACGTTTGCGCCCGGACTGGTAGGGTCGTCCTGAATGTAGGCGAGCGCGGTCAGCGTCCATTTCGGGCTGACATTGAACCAGCCGAACGTCGCGGGCTGGCTGTCCTCCCGCTGGTTGTACACCACCTTGATATGCGCATCCGGGCCTTTAGGCGGGCTATAGCCAACCGGCGTGTCTTCAAGATGCACTCCAACCGTCAGCATGGTGGTGTCAGCCACGCACATGCCGCTCGAACACGTCCCAAAAAATTTCTTCAATTCTGAAAGTAGATTGGCGCCGAATTGCTGAAAACTGGTGAAGCCCATGCCGCGTACCTGGCTGGCTTCTGTATTGCCTACTGGTCGCCAGACGAGGGAAGCCTCTTGCGACGGTGACGGCACGAGGAAGTAGCCGCTCGCCTCGCTCTCAAGTGCCCTGCGGCTAATCCATAGATCGCGTCCGAATGTCGGATCGGAAACGTGAAAGCGGTCGCCCTCTTGCCCGATGATGGCGGCAAAGTGGCTCACCTTCCAATGCACAATAGACGGCACCGGGATCGCCTGGCCCGACTGCCGAAAGACGAGCCGATGCGGCAACTCGGCCTGCGCGGCCAGCGTGCCGACCTGCTCCAGGCTGACGCCCTGCGGCCCGGAACGATAATGCTCAAGCGACGCCAGCTTGTCGGGCTTTGCGCCTTCCAAGATGAGCAGGTTCTTCAAAGCCATCGGGCCGCACAGATAGGCCTCGCCCGGCTCGTTGCGCATCATCCATAGGCCTTCTTTGGCTCCGGTCAGCGCCTCGGTGGCTGGCCCACTCAAGGGGCGGTCGCCGATCTCTTTGAGCAGCGATTCGATGCGGTCGGCATGACCGAGCCGGGCGTGCATCCTCAGCAGTTCGCCGACGGCGCGATCAACGATGGGCTTTGCGCGGGGATCTTCGGCTTCCTTCCCTTCCCGCCATGCCTGCTCCCAGCTGTCGATGGCTTTGGAGAAATAGCCGTCATGGTAGTAGGAGAGTCCAAGATTGGTCAGAACGGCAACGCGCCAGCCGGATGTCTTCGACGCGCCCAGATACCCGGTCATGGGGCTAAAGTCGTCCTCCACCGCGCGGCCGCGATAGCGCTCGATCGCCTGGCGCAGCGCCGCGTCGTCCTGCGCCGTCGTCGACGCGGTCGCCAGAAACGGCTCCTCGAACTGCGATGCGGTGAGATGGAAGATGCTGTCGGGGGCCGGTGCCGCGCCGTAGCCTGGCAAGGCTAACAGGGCAATCAGGCAGAGGGCGGCAGGCAACGAAAGGCGGGAAAGTAGTTTCTTCGAAACAACACGGCGGAAGTCGAACATGACTGACCCTTTCGGGCTGATGCAGCCCTAGTGAGCGAAGCGGGTGCGCCACGCTGGCAGCATGGCAAAGAGACCCAAAGCGAGCAGGATCAGGCTGGGCGGTTCGGGCGTGACGGTGGTTGGCGGCGGAGGGGGTGGCGGCGGCGGGTTCGTGTCCGCCGTCAGCACCGCGTCGTCCAGCGTGAAATACGAGCAGCCAACCGCGCCGCAATAGTAAGGATCGGTCGTGCTGGCCGTCGTGCTCGTGGTGAAAGTGAGCGTGTCGATGCCGGTAAAAGCGAAGCTGAAAGCCTGCGCGCCCTTAGTGTCCACCGTAACGGCCTGGCTGTAGAGCTGCAAGCCGCCAAGCAGGCCGGCAATCGTGACGTTCAGATTGTCGTAGTAGCCGGAGCCGAAGGAGCCGCCGGTGAAGTCGAACGTGGTCGCGGCCGCGATAGACCCTGTGTCGCTGCTATAGGCCGCGTTGGGGCCGGAAACGATGCCGTTATTGAAACCGGGAAAGCCGGGCACGGTCGTATAGGCAGAGAAATTGGTAAAGCTGTAGCCCTGGTAGCTCGTCAGAATGACATCGCCTATCGAGGCGTCGATGCTGTCGAAATTGATCGTGTCGGCGAAGAGCGGCGGCGCAACCAAGATCGTAAGGGAGAGAAGAAACAGCCGGACAGAGTGCATAAGGCCCTCCTCCATGAACCGCTTTTACGTTGGGTCTTGTGGAGAACAGAATCCTATCATGCGCCGGCCGCGCCTCTCGTGAACGGAGCGTAAACCCCGACATGGGCCATTGCATCACGGCTACCTGGCTGACGCGCTTTCAGGGCTGAAGCGCCGCTTTGTCACCGTTACGATCACGCCCTCGATCTGCACCTTGGAAAGATCGGCCTTGCCCTGCTTCGCCATGCTGTCGAGATAGGCCAGTTCGACGCTGATCTTCTCGATGCCTTCGGGAAAGGAACGCCCTGGCGGCTGGCGGACATAGTAGTCCTTGATTTCCGCCGCCAATGCTGGCTTCTCGCGGCCGATCTCGTAGGTCATCTTTTCGAGGAAGCTGACAACGAGATGCGCCTGCGCGTCTGGCTGCATCGCCTCATAATCGCGGATGCTCGTTGCCTGGGCCGGGCCGGTCAGCATCAGGGCGAGAATGACGCCCGCGCCCACCTGCTTTGTCTTCTGCGAAATCGTCATGCGCAGCTACCTTGGGGAGCTTATGCACATTATCGTGGTCACACACGATAATGTGCAAGTTTATCGTGTGTAGACACCCTCCAGCGCGGCCTTTCCCATCGCAGTGTGCAGAAAATCGATCCGAAGGTGGTGTTTGGGGAGCGGCTGCGGCAATTGCGGCTTGAACGCGACATCTCGCAAGAGAAGCTCGCGGAGATGGCCGGGCTGCACCGCAACTATGTCGGCGTGTTGGAACGGGCGGGCCAGAGCGCCACCCTGGATGCGATCTGCAAGCTGGCGGCAGCTCTCGCTGTCAGACCGGCTGAATTGCTCAGCACCCTGCCCTAGAGAGCAAGCCTGGACGCCGCCGGAGCCGGCGACGCTACAGGCGGCACGGGGAGCCCGCGCGGCTGCTCCTGACCCGGCGTCGTCGCGGTTTGGAAACTCTTCGATAAACCGAACGCCGAAGCGATGTCGCCGCTGCCGTAGTCGGGCAGCGCTTTGGTGTCTTTGAGCTCCGCCGTCGTCTGGCGAGCGAACTCCTTTTCGGAGCGCGTCAGGGCTGCGCCTTCGGTTGCGCTGTCCGGAGCGTTTTTCAGCTCTTCAACCTGATGGCGTAGGCGCTCGGTCTCCATCATCTTTTGCTCAATGGCTTGATGCTCTTGCCAGGTCGCTGCATTCGGCTGTTCGAGATGCAACTGCTCGGCCTGTGCCCGATCCGCGCCGTGCAGTTCCCTGCCCTCGACATCGCGGTACTTATCCCGGTCGACATAAGCGCGGCGGCCGTCATCGAGCTTGATCGCGCGGTGATCAAGTTCTTCCGCTTCTTCCATGATCTCGCGTTCCCGCACCTGGATTCCGGCGAGCAAGGTTTCTTCGCGGCGCTCGATCTCGCGCTGCTCGTGCTCTTCTTCCTGTTGGCGGCCCTGCAGGGCCGTGAGCGCGCGTTGCACGCTCACGGCTTCGTGCTTCTTGTCGGCGTCCATGGCTTCGACCAGGAAGGCGCGGCGTAGCTCGCCCGGCTGTAAATTCGCCAGCGGCACGCCGATCAGCTCGTCATTTGTCAGGTCAGTAGCCATGCGGTCGATTCCTTGCGCCATCTTAGGTCGCAAAGCCCTAAGATTCGGTTAACGCCCCGCCTTTATAGGGTGTTTGCCTTTGGCCCGCTAGGGTAAGGTGGCGGCAGGAACAAAGCATGTCATTCGATCCCGAACTGGACGGTTTCAAGCGCCTCGACCTGCGGGAGTACGCCGTCAGCCAGGGCTACGCGCTCGACCGCAAGGAAAGCTGGCGCGGCTCGGCCGTGATGCGCAACCGCTCGGGCGACAAGGTCGTCATCAAGCTGGGGCCTGATGGCCATTACGTTTACTTCTCGGTGCGCGACGACCGCGATAACGGCTCGATCATCGATTTCGTGAAGAATCGATCGCAGGCGAATCTCGGCGGCATCCGCAAGGTGCTCCGCACCTGGTCGGGTCAGTTCCTCTCCGGCAAGCCCTTCCCTGCCCCCGGTGACGTTCTGCGGCCAGCGCTGCCTAAACTCGAAGTGACGACGAAGGACCGGCAGCAGGTCGAGCGGCGCTTCCGCGCCATGTCGCCGGCGCTGCGGCATTCTTACCTCGAAGAAGTGCGGCGCATCCCGGAGGCCGTGCTCGGCTCATCGCGCTTCGCCGGCCGCGTCCGCATCGATGGGTATCGCAACGCGGTCTTCCCTCATTTCGACGCCGGCGGGCTGTCCGGCTATGAGCTTAAGAATCAGAACTTCACCGGCTTTGCGGCCGGCGGCGAGAAAGGCTTGTGGATGAGCCATGCGGACATCGACGATCATCGCCTGGTTGTCGCGGAAGGCGCGATCGATGCGCTGAGCCATGCGGCGCTATTCCCGGATGCGGGAACGCGCTACGCAAGCATCGGCGGCAAACCAAACCCGCAGCAGCCCGGACTGATCGCTTCAGAGATCGCCAAGTTGCGCGGCGGCGCGGAGGTGGTCAGCGCAATGGATAACGATGCCGACGGCGCGGCACTCGCCGAGATCATTGGAAACGCGGTCAAGAACAGCGGGCGCAACGATCTTGTGTACAAAGCACACTTCCCTCCTCTCCCCTTGAAGGACTGGAACGATGCCTTGCGTCAAAATCGTTCAATATCTTCTTTTCCTGCTGCCCGTTTTTGATTTGTTTTTGTTTAGCACAGCTTTGATGTCCGTCCTGTTTTTTTCATACTGTCTTTTAAGCTTTGAGTGAAAATTTTTGTTTGCGCCGATGCGTGTTTCTTCGTTGCCTTTAGAAGATGATTATTAGATGATTAAGAAAGGATTAGGGACAAGCCGGTCTTTCCTTCAAGTGCTTGATATTACAAGACATACGCATTTCCAACGCACTTTGCCGGTCGGGTGAAATGCTCGGATACGTCGGGTGAAATGCTCTTTTTAGTCGGGTGAAATGCTCTTTTTAGTCGGGTGAAATGCTCGTGCTGGTCGGGTCAAATGCTCATATCGTCGGGTGAAATGCTCGAATTTGAAAGCGCCTGTGAACGGGTCCCCGGTCGGGTCAAATGCTCGTTGTGAAGGATCTGATTGACTCGAAACCGGTCGTTTGAAATGCTCTATTTCATGCCTTTGAGCAGCCCTGAGAGCAGATCGCCGATCGGCATCAAGCCCCCCTCTCCGCGCCCGGCGGCTTCGTGCGCGGAGCGTCTTTCATCCGTTCGCGGCGCGGCTATTCTCTTTCCTACCGGGCTGCTCGTTGCCGCTGCCTTGGGCTTCCTTGTCTGCGCGGTCCGCGTCAGATAGCGACCCTGCGATCCTGTCGGCGGCCGCTTGATCGTCACGAGATCCCCGTTCCATGACGGCTCCCAGCCGAGCACCGTGTGGAGGTGGCCGAACGCATTGCGCAGCTCGGTCTTGAAGTGCTTCAGCAGTTTCGTGGGGCTGCCGGTCTTCTCGTGTAGGAAGGCCACCGAGACGGGGAACGGCGAGGCGTGGGTCGAGTAATAGCTGTGCAGCCACTGCGCGAGTGGCTTGCCCTTTAGGGCCATGCGCTCGTTCCATTCGAGTTGCGTCCAGCATGCCGGGGAGAACAGGGTGCGGATTTCGCTGGCGAAGGTGACCTTGTACAGCTTGGTCGTCGTCTCGCGAATGTAGGACGCGACCAGGCTGCCGGTGAAGACATAACGTCGGCCTTTGATGTTCCACTCGATCTCAAGGCTGCCGTTGCGCAGCCGTTTGAGGCTGTCATTCAGGTCTTCGTAGTTCAGGTCGTTCCGCGTCCGCCCGATGCCGCGCAGGAAGGAGCCGCCGGTGAAGACGCATTCGGTCTCCAGCGAATGACGCCGCGCGAGATGCAGCGCCTCGAAGAAGACGTCGGCGTCGTACTGGTTGAGCTGGGTGCCGGCATATTTGATCTTGATGCCGTCCTGGGCAGCGATCGTGACGCCTTCCGGTTCCTTCTCTGGTTTGATCTGTATGCCGAGTTTCTGCCGCTTCTTGCTGTGGATGCCGGCGAAGAAGGCCGAGCGCAGCAGCGCGTTGGGGCCGCCGCGCACGACTTCCGGCCACATCGGCAGCTGCACGGGCGGACGGCCCTGCGCCCGCCGGTAATTCTGCAGCCGCTGATCCAGTTCCCTATCCATGATTGCAGCCGTTCAATGGCAATCCTTCAAGCAGGCGGTTAGACGACTAGGCGACTAGGCGTTTAGGTAACTAGTCAACAAATCTTCGATCAGGTCGGACAGATCGCGGCCGCCATTATCCTCGAACTTGCGAATCGCGCGGCGGCGCAAATCGGTCTGAATATACAGCCCAACCTTCTCGTAGTCAGGCCTGCTGCTTTTTCCCGCCCGGCGCTCGCGCGAGGACGGCTCGAAGACGACCGGCGCGGCCGCGACTGATTTCCGCTCCACCACCCGATGCTCGGTGCGCTTGCGCGGCGCCGACGGCTGCTGTTGCTCCTTTATCCCTTTCAAGGCTTCTGCAAGGCTCATGCGTTCAGCTCCTTTCCAATGGTCAAATAAGCGTCCCAGGCCCTGCCGGCGTTACGGTCGTCCACCTGGCTTACGATGTCTCCCTGCCCCGCCGCTTTCTCGTAGGCTTTCAGGCGCGGAATCTCGCCTTTGAACACGGGTGCGTCCATGTCGCGGAGTAAGTCGCGCAGCTCCGTAGCCTGCTTGGCGGCGTCCGGCGAAACCTTGTTGAGCAGGACGCGCCAGGCGGTCGCCTCGAACTTCCGCAAGGCCCGGATGGTCTGCCCCAGGCCGTCTGTATCGAGAGCCGATGGAACGGCGGGCACGACCAGGAGATCGCAGCCTTCCGCCGCAGCCTTTAGATCGATGTCGGTTGGCCGCTGGCCAAGATCGATGACGATATGCGCGTAATCGCGCGCTAGCTTCGCCGCCTGGTCGACGGAAGCCACGCGGTAAGGGAAGGCATTGCCACGCTGGCTCCATGCCGTCGCGTTGCGGGTCGTGTCGCCGTCCAGCAAAAGGGTCGGCGCGAGCGTTTGAAGGTAGGCGGCAAGATGGACGGCGGTGGTTGTCTTGCCGACGCCGCCTTTGAAACTGGTGATGGTGACAATCATAGGTTCCTGGGCGTTTAGGCGACTAGGAGAGTGCGCGACTAAACAATCAAGAGACTAGGCGACTGGTCGCCTGCGGTCAACGAGAAATCTCGCGGGAGTACCCAGGCGGTGACGGGCCTGCGACTCTCCCTCGCGGCCTCGCGGCTGCAAGGGGTTGGTATCGCTTTCGCCGCAGCCTCGCCAGCACCCTCACTGGGGGTTTGCATAAAAGAGTTTGGACTCGCCGTCCGCTAGGGTAGTGGCGGGATGCTCGCTTCATCGCGCTCAGCGGCCGTTCTGGGCGAAGGGGCGAGGGTTCTAAAGCCGAGATAAGGTGCCGTTCTCAATCGTCGTCGTTGGCCGTCTCGCAGCCGAGCGCCCGCATATAGGCGTCGCGCAGTTCGGCGAACATAAGCAGCGTTTCCTCCAGCTGGCTGATCGTCGTTTCGAGATAGGCGGGCATGACGCCCTCCTTGGCGTTCAGCTGGTGGGCGATCTGGTTGACGTTCGAGCCGATCTTGCCGAGCTCGCTGCGGATGAAGCCCAGCTCGGTGCGCAAGGCAGCCACGGGCGCAAGGTCGACGAGCGGCGGGCGGCGGCGGCGGGGCAGCGGCAGTTCGAGCAGCCGGTTGCGGACGAGGGCAGCCAGCGAGTGGCCCTGCGCGGCGGCCAGGGCGTCGAGGCGCGCGATCTCGGCCGGCGTTCCCCGGATTGTCCGGGTCGCCGTCCGCTGCCGCCTCTCGCTCATGGCCGCGCCCCCGGGCGTGGCGGCATTCCGAACCTCGCGGCTGCGGCCGCGCCGCCGGCGATGGGGAGCAGGGGAGAGCGCAGTCTTCCCGCGCGGGGTCGCGGGGCAAGGCCCCACGTCAGGGTGCAGGGGCGGAACGCCCTGCTCTGGGTCAAGGGGCAGGAACGCCGCCTTGTCAGGGTCGATGGGCGGAACGCCCTCGTCAGGGGTCCAGGGGCGGAACGTCCGCTCGGTCGAGGGTCGAGGGGCTGCGGAACGCGTCCCCGCCGGAGGTCCAGGAGAGCGGCGCGGCCTGGTCGGGTGCACGGGCTGAAAGTCCTGCCCGGCGGGATCGAACGGGAGGCGGAGCGCTCCCTTCGCAAGATGAGCAAAGCCGCCAGGCGGCGCGCGGCGCGGTAACACCGCGCACATCTTGCGGTACGTCTTAAGTGCCGATCTACGCGCATCGTCAGCCAATCCAGGGCAGCAGGAAAAAGAGATGTTGGCAGAGTACGACACAACCGGAGAGCGTGGCGAGAGGGCACAATGCTAAGATTCCGTCCACCCGGAAAACCCGTCGCCAATCGAAAGGGGAAGAGCGCCGATGCTGCACCCGACAAGGCTGGCCACCGCCAGCCTGCAACCGGTCGATGTTACGGAGCGCGACCATCCGCACCGCGATGGCGCATTCTGGCTCGGCCGCTCGCCCTTCGCGCAAGGCAAGGTCGGGCCGGACGGTCGGGCCCTCGGCGTCAAAGACGACCGGCATTTCATGCTGGTCGGCGGCACCAGGGGAGGGAAGGGGACGAGCTTCATCGTGCCGAACCTCTGCCTGTGGCCCGGCTCGGTCGTCTGCGTCGATCCGAAAGGCGAGAACGCCATGCTCACGGCCGACGCGCGCGCGGAAGGCCGAAACGGTCACCCGCAGCCGGTCTATGTGCTCGACCCGTTCGGCGAGGCGCAGATCGTCAATGGCCGGCTCCGCGCCTCCTTCAATCCCCTTTGGGAGCTGATGGAGCCGGACCCGGGCGGCGAGGATTACGGCCGGCCGATCGATGACGACTACGAACCCGCCATGCGTCCGAACGCGAACGCCGTGGACGAGGCCGCCATCATCGCCAGCTCGATCGTGGTCGATGGCGACGGCAAGGACAGCAAGTCGGAGTTCTGGCACGGCTCGGCACGGCGCATGATCTCCGCCCTCATCCTGCACATCCTCACCAACGAGCGGTTCCAGGGGCGGCGCAATCTGATCACCGTGCGCCAGCTCATCATGTCCGGCGACGAGGATTTGCTCGAAGCGTTTCGGGCGGCGGGAAGGAAGGAAAAAGCGACGGCGCACCAGTTGATGTGGAACGACATCGCGCTGAACATGGCGTTCGGCGGCGTCATCCATGAGGACGGGGCGTTCTTCGCCGCCATCGCCATGGCCGACCCGGAGCAATTCTCCGGCATCATGGGGACGGCCGCGCATCACACGGATTTTCTGAAGAGCCCCAAACTGCGCGACACGCTCAAGCGGTCGTCGTTCCGCCTGGAGGAGCTGAAGACCAGCAAGTCGGGCATCAGCCTCTATCTCTGCCTACCGCTGCGCTACATCAAGAGCGACCATTACCGCTGGCTGCGCATGGTCATCGGCTTGGCGACGCAGCAGATGGAGAAGACGCGGGTCATGCCGCTCGACGATGCCGACCGGTTCAGGATGGGCGGCAGTCAGTGCGCTTGCGGTCATAAGGTGCTCATGATGCTCGACGAGTTCACCTCGCTTCGCCGCATGTCGTTCCTGGAGGAGGCGCTGACGCAATATGCCGGGGCCGGCCTTAAGATGTTCTTCGCCGTGCAAACGCTCGACCGCTTGAAGATGGTCTACCCGGACGGCTGGGAGAGCTTCGTCTCGCAATGCGGCGTGAAATGCTTCTTCAACGCCGACGATCATTTCACGCGCAAGGCGATCTCCGACCTGGCGGGGGAGACGGAGGTCTGCATCAGCAGCAACGGCGTCACCCTGACTGACACCACCTCGGGCGGCTGGTCGAGCACCGAGACGGTCAGCAGCGGCACCGGGGGCAGCAAGGCGACCGGTGTCAGCAGCTCGCAGACGGTGAGCGATCAGGATAACTGGACGGCCGGCACTGGGGGCGGGCGCAGCGCCGCCGATGGGCATGGCCGGAACGGCGGATCATCGCGCGGCGACGGCTATAGCGAAGGCGGCGGCACTTCGCGCGGCGTCAACAGTTCGGTCGGCGGCAGTCAAGGGATCAGCCAGGAGAGCTGGAAGTCGTTGTTCTTCGGCACCCGGTTCGCGGACAAATGGACGGTCAGCAGCTCGTCGAATTGGCAGCGGGGCGAAAGCTATTCGGAGAACGACAACTGGTCCAAGAACGACACCTGGTCGGAACAGGAGGGATGGAACAGCAACCATAGGGACACGCTCTCCGATCAATGGTCGAAGGGGCAGGGCGGCGGTCGGACGGTCGCCAAAGGCACCAATAGCAGCGTGACCGAGACGGATAGCTGGCAGCAGGGCACGAGCACGGCGCATGCTAGGCAGGGCGGGGAATCGCATGCCAAGGCCGGGAGCATCACCGAGCAATGGCACCGGCGGCCATTGTTTCTGCCGGAAGAGATCGGCCGCTTCTTTGCCGCGCAGGAAAAGAAGGACGACGAGCGCTATCCCGGCCTTGCTCTGGTCATCATCGGCGGCGACCGGACGGTGATCGTCCGCCGCATCCTTTACTACGAAGATGAGCGTTTCGACGGGCTGTTCAACCCGCACCGCGACCATCCGCTCCTGCCGCGCGCCAAGCCTGTCGCCGCTTTGCCGCCGCCAGCCAAGCCTACCATACCGCCGCTTTCGTCTCTACAGGACAGCCCGGATTGGCGCAGTTTCCTCCCCTACGGCATCGGAGCGCTGGCGGTCATCGCGTTCTGCATCGGCTGCTTCTACGTCCGGCCGCTGGTCCTGCTCGCCTGGGTGGTTGGCCTGCCGGTCGGCCTCTGCGTGACGGCGTTAGTGTTTTTGATCCTCTACTTCATCGACCAGGATCTTCAGGAAACCAAGAAACGCAAGGCGGCCGGCTTGCCGCCGCTGGTGCGTCTCCCGCGCGAGAAAACCGAGCATGAGAAATGGGTGGAAGAGGTCTACATCAGGCTCTACGGCGAAAAAAAGGGCAAGCGCATGGCGCGCCGCTGAAGGTTTCTTAGCTGCGGCTGCGTCCGGTCTTCTGCGTCTGATCGATACCGTCTGACGGGCCGCCCATCCCCTGCATCCGCTCGAAGGCCCGCATCGCCGCGCTCAGATCGCGTTCCTGCTTGGAGTAGGGAACCGGCGAAACGATCGCTTGCGGGGGCATTGGCTGGACTTGCCGAACGGGCACCTTGCGAATGGGTGGCGGCCCCATGCGCCCATTGCGGACGGCGGCGTGGACATGCCGAACGGTGCGGCCGTTCGGCTCCAAGCGCGGCATCGGGTCGCGCGGCTTGTCGGCATTCAGCGTCCGTTCGGAGAAACTCTGCCGGCGCGACGGGGTTTCGACGCCGCGTCCGGTATCCGTGCGCTGCGCTTGGCCAGCTTCATAAGGCGAGAGGACTGGCGCTGCGGCCGCCGCTTGCTCGAAAGAGGGTTTGGCGCTCTCAAGGCCGGGCGTGGGCGTAATGCCCGCGCCGGGCAGATCCGGGTGCGATCCTGCGTAGGACACCGCCATGATGCGACGATCATACGCTTTGGCTTTCAGTCCGCCGGCATCTCGGTCAGATCTTGAGCTTTTGCTGCTGCCGGCGGACGGCTTCCTGGGCGTCGCGCACCCGCTCGGCCGCTCGCGCGGCATCCTCTGTCGCCTTGGCAAAGGCCGACCGCGCCGGGCTGTTTTGTAGTTGCGGTTGCGGCTCCTGCTTGCGGCCGGCGAAAAAATCGCGGAGCGAGGCGCGCAAATCACCGGCCGCGCCCGTCTGCGGCAGATGCGCTTCGAGTCTTCCGGCAAGAGCCTCGAAACGCCGCGAAACGGTGGCGAAGCGGCGGAAGTCGTCGCGCCGCAGGTGCGTGTCCAGGCTGCGCTGCTCCCGCGCTTCAAGCACGGCCAGGCTGCGTTCCTGCCGCGCATAGTCTTTCAGCTCCGCTTTTTGCCGGCGGTCGAGAAGCCGCAGCTGCTGCCGGTCGCTCAGCTGCGCCCGGAAGCGCTGCACGAAGCCGGCAAAGCCTTGCAGGGGCGGCAGCGGTGCGTCGTTGGCCACGGTGCGGCGCTGTTCCTGGAACACCGCCAGCGTCGTTCGCTCGGCCGCATGGCGGGTCTCGGCGGTTTTGCGTTGATCGAGCAGTTGCTGCCGGCGTCGTGCCTGCGCGGCTTTCAAAGCGGTGCGCCGGTCGGCATCGGCCGGTTCAGCCGGCGCTTGCGGCCGGACGATGCCCTGGCGCTGCTGCTGCACCTGCTGCTTGGCGTCCTCGACTGAAGGCAGGGCATCGAGCGGGTGCGACTTCGCCAGCCGGTCTTTGACGGCGGCCGCCTTCACCCCCTCGATGCGGCGGGCGAGACTATGCACCTCGCCGGCTTTGTCGACCACGACATAGGCGCGCTTATCGCCTCTGGCGAGGATGTAGCCGCGCGTTTCAAGCGACCGCGCGAAGCCTGCTCCATCCGCCGTTATGCGCCACGCCTCGGTGATGAGGGCGCGGTGCTCTTCCTTGGTGATGCCGCTGCGCTCTTCCTGCTGCTTGTCGGTCAGGTCGCTCTCGGCTTCATGCTTTTCATGCCGCTCCGTGCCGTTATCCTCGGCCATGCCGTTCGGCAGGTCGCGGCCCAGCTCCCGCGCGAATTCTTGCGAGACGGTGCGCAGCTTCATGCGGTCGTGCGCGATGTGGATGGCCTTGCCGGCGGCCGTGTCGATGCGGCTCCACACTGCGTGGCAATGCTGGCGCAGCTCGCCATTGCGGTCGCGCTTCTCATGGAAAACCACGATGCGCGGCTGCCCGGCCAGGCCGAGCCGCTTCTCCGTCCGCTGCAGGAACTCGAAATACTGCTCGCGGCTGAAATGGCCCTGGCTCTGGTCGGGATTGACGGACAGGCTGTAGAGATACTTCTCGCAATTCGTGGTCTTGCTGTCGGCGTGCCATTCGCCGAACGCGCCGGCGATGTCGGCCGCCAGGCTGCCCCGCGCTTCCGCCAGCTCGACATGCTCGTTGTCGAGGGCGTTCATCAGGTGGGCGGCAAGCTGGCCGCCACCGCCGCGTTGATTGCCCTTGGCGATCATGACGACGTGTGTGCTTGATTCGGTTTAGCGATGGAATCGTCAAACCGAAGCTGCCCACAAGTTACACAATCAAGGCTGGACTATGAAAGCGGATTGGCGTGGCTCTGTCGAACGGCCCGCCGCTTTCGTGCGGGAGGTGGCCGCTCGCCGTTGAGCGAAACGAAAAAGTCGGAGAGAGCATCTTCGCCGACGCCGCTTTGGGCTAGAAGAGTAGGGATGCTCGCTCTTGCCTCTCTGATCTCCCCTTCTTCACGTTCCAGCTTTCGGTGAGCGCGAAGGAAAGCTGGGCCGATTTCTTCTTCCAGCAACATCATCGACTTCAACGCCACTTGATAGTCCATGCTTTGAGACAGCGCCAGAAGAGTCGTGGTGACTCTCACGAGGGAGCGCGCCGTTGCAGCGCCTGCATCCGCCAGTCCTGCGTTGCTAGGGCCGGTCAGCAGGACTTCCAATGGGAACATTGAAGCCATGCTGAAGTAAATCCCTTTCGGATTGGCGTGGACGCCATGGCTCGCCATCCGGTAATGACCTCTCATCGTTCCGCTGCCAACCGCTTTTTCGACGTCTTTGAATGTCGGCTTCTTCATGCCCAGCGCCTGTGCCGCCCAGCCGTACGGCCCGCCGAATGCCGATCCGTACTTTACGACCATCGCGTCACGACGATTGCGAATGCTCTCCAATTCGTCGGCCGGGATGGCCGCATAGTCCAGCGCATTTCGGACTTCCTCATACTCCAGGGCGGCTCTATGCGACTCGATAACCTCATGATCGATGTAGCGCTGGGCGCAGTCGGTGCCTTCATCGCTAATGAATGCCGCCGTCACTGTGATCTCGTGCAGGGTTCTCCATCGCGCCAGAGCGCCGTTCGCGAAGCCGTGCTCCATCAAAGCAATCACCTCTTCGACGACCTGACAGCTGCGCGCATGCAGCCGCGTCAGCACGTCGACTAGAGCCGCGTTCGCTTCCGGTTGCCCTGTGCGCGTCTCCTGATTGACTTCATTCCCGATATCACGAGACATCGTGACGAGCATCCGCAGCTTGTTGAGACCGATCCACCAACGTTCCGCCAGGCGCTCCCGGAATCTGCCGAGCTCACGCACTTGGTACCCCCTTTCGCGCGGCCAGCGTTTTCTCAAGCTCTTCAGAAGAAGGGGTGCGGAGCTGTCAATCATCGACTGCAGCATCTTTTGTAGATCGTTTTCTAAAAAGCCTTCGATCTGTCCAAGCAGCGCCTCTGTGTCCTTTTCATCGAAGATCAGGGAAAGCGGCTCTGTACGCTTACCCGGTAAGCGCACGGTCGTTTTCCCAGCTAGCAGCTCCTTGGCCAGCCGCTCCGATCGTTTGACCGAGATTTTGACATCTTTCTCGTTCAGCTTCTTGCGCAGGGCCATGGCCAGAAACCGATTTGGCAGGTCTCCCAGTGCCGATTCCAAAGCCTTTTGTAAAGTGTTCATTTTTCAATCGTAAGAGACTGATTGGATGACAGAAGTCGCGCCGCATCGTTTCTGACGAACCTTCCCGAAGGCGCGCGTTCGACGCAAGATCGTAAGTCTTAAATTTAAGAAAAAGCCGGCACGCCGCAAGCGTGCCGGCCCGTAGGAGCTTAGGCGACTAAACGCCTAGTCTTCATCGCCCTCGTCAGTGGCCTTCTTCTCCTTCACCGTCCGCAGCACGATGTTGCCATCGAGCGGCGCAGCATGCAGGCGGATGTTGAAGCCCTGGCCGTCGGGATGCGCCCAAGCGGTGCCGATGCGCGTCCAGCTCGACCGGCTCTCGCCGCCGCTCTGTGTACTCGCGCACCTGATAGGCGGTGTGGGTTGGTTTGTTCGTCATGGGTGGTTCCTTCTCTGGTTGTAGCCGGAGACTTTGCGTCAACGCGCTGTCTCCGACAAGGCCGGCCGGGCGGATTGCCCGGCCGGGTTGTCGCGCCTAGAACAGGGCCAGCTGATGGCCGCCCTGCGCTGTGCGTTTCCACGCCTTCGTCTGCGCCATGGCATCGAGCCACGCTTCGACGTAGGCGACCGGGCCGCCGAGATGCTCCACGTCCGCGCGGCTAGTGTAATGCGCCCGGTAGCCGGTTTCGGTGATTGGTAAGGGCCGGGCATGCTTCACCCTGATCTGTAGCCGTGCGGTACCGGCAAGGCTGCGCGGCTCATAGCTGATCTCGATCTTGCGTCCCTGCCAGTCCAGCCTGTAGGTTTCCGCGTCCTGCATGGCTCAATACTCCTGCGCCAGCATAATGGTCAGAACGCGCTTGGTGATCGCCGCGTCGGACGGGTCCCGGCTGCCGGCGGTCAGGGCCTGGTTGTAGTAATCGATCTTCCAGAACAGTTTCTGTTCCCCATGATCGAACGCGCCGAAATCGCGCTCGGCATAGGGGTCGTTGTCCTCGCTGAACTCGGTGAAGGTTCTCACCCGCTCAATAATCAGGAACTGGTCCAGCAAGGGCAGGGCACTAACGCCGGGCGTCATGATGGCCTGTCCAAAGCGAGGATTGATGTTCGTCCTGAATAGATCGTTGAGGGTCGCTATTCTGGCTGTCTTGTCTGTCGTCATTGCTCTTCTCCTTTTGTTTCGAGCGGTTGCACACGCAACCGCTTGGCCCTCGCCGAGAGCAGGGGGAAGGCGTCAAGGGTCGCCTGGCGGGGAGGGGAATCACCCGGCCTGCACGGAGCACTTGCGGAGGAAGGTCGGGGATACCTCGCCGGGCGCGCTTCAGCGCTTGGCCCTTGACGACTGGGGGACGGAGTCACCCTTCTTGCCTGCCTTGCTACGCGTGAAGGATCGTCACCGGAAAGGCCGCAACGCAGTGCGGGGCGCTTGCGCCTAGAGCCTGGCCCGCAGGGACACGCCCATCGGAATGCCAGTATGCTGTAAAGGCAATGATGACGACGATACCGATTGGCTATCGCATCACATTTGAAGAGCATGAGAATGTCTTATGGACTAGTTTAGGCCGAGGTTTTACCCGCCTAGTATCTGGAATATGGGCACCATTCTCGTTGTTCCCGCTCTCCGCGTCAGGGATGAAGCGCTACAGATTTACGCTGAACCTCTATGAGCTGGCGCATCAATATCAAACTGAAGCCGTCCGTTGCAGCGACAACAAGGCTTATTTTGCTGCGGGTATTGCCGGGTGCTCAATGGTCGAAGCAATCTTGATGCTTGCCTGTGTCCGCGACCGGGATCTGGTTTTCCAAACTCAGGCTTGGAAAGCTTTCGCAAGAAAAGAACGAAGACGGGGACGCACGTTTTCCGAGCTGATCCCTTGGATCGACTTTGGCAATCTGATCCCCATCGGCAAGGAGCTAGGTTGGTTCAGCCCTCATAGAGAAGCGACGGAAAATTTCTTTGCGGCCTACCGCGCGGCCCACGGCGACTCTGACATTGATGAAGTCCTTGAAGAATGTCCTGGGCTGATGGTGTCGCCGCTAGAAGCTGTCACCAACGTCCATGAATTGCGGAACTGTCTGCACCCCGGCAAATGTCTTCGTCAGGGCATGAAGATCGAGGAAAAGATGGCGAAGCTCACCCTTGGCCTGGTTTATATCAGCCTCGTGGGCGTGCTGGACTACTACCAAGGAGAGGCTGCAGATCACATCGATTTGGAAATACCGGCGGCGATACGCGCCGCTTTGAGATGGCCTGAACAGGTCGCTTCTTCAGCCCCGGAGCTTGCCTTGGAGGGTCACGTTTGAAGAGTTGGATAGGGCGAGAAAGAGGTTCTTTGCTACCAACGTCGAGCTACAAGCGCTAGGGAGAAGATCAGGCGACGGCCTCAGGAAAGAGCACCGTTTCGGCCCGCACCGAACCCGGCCGGGGATAATCGATCGCGCCGAGCGTCCGCAGCCTGCCTAGATTGTTCGCGAACGCGCCGCTGCTTGGGGATACGCCGATGCGCTCCGCCAGGTCGGCTTTCGAGAGGTCTCCGGGATAAGCGGCGATGACTTCTTGCAAGATCTTCTGTTGCGGATTGGTCACGATGCCGAGCCACGCTTGATGCAGGTCGGTCAAGGTGAGTTTTGCATCTGGGAGCCGGGCGGCGCGCCGGCCCTCCGTGCTCAGGGCGACATAGCCGCCGCGCGGATAGTCGATCAGGCCCATGGTGCGCAGCCTGCCTAGATTGTTGGCGAAAGCGCCGCTGCTCGGCGAAACGCCCGCGATCGCCGCCAGCTGCGTCTTGTGGAACTCCTGCAAGCCCAGGGATTCGAGCGTCGTCAGCGCGTCGAGAACCCGCTGCTGCGGCTGCGTCACGCTGGCGAGGGCCGGGCTTCGCTCGGCGGTCGGTTTGGCGGGAGCCTTCGCCGGATGCGCCTTGGGCGGCTGGCGCGGACTGTCTGGCGGGGCGTCCGTTGCACTCTTCGACGCAGCTCCGTCGGCGGGCGCGGCGATAGCGGCAATCGCCCGCAGCTTCTCTTCGTAGGCTTGTGCCGTTTGTCGTTCGGCCTGCGCGACGGCCGCGCCGATGCGCTTATTGATGTCGGCCTCGGACACTTCCGGGCGGGCGGGGACGCGCGCGGCGAGCTGGCGCTTAAGAGCGAGGTTCTCGGCGCGCAGCTGGTCGAGGGTGACGGCTTCCGCCATCGCTTCGCGCGGAATGTCGGCGAGCGCCTGCAGGACGGAGATGACCTTGCGCGAGGGGGCGGGCGTTCGGATCGCGAGGCGGTCGCCGACCTTGGGATGGGTGGTCTGCACCGCGCCGATGGCGACCTTCGTCACAGAGCGCGTCAGGGCCGGGCCGAAGGCGAAGAATTCGCCGGGAATGAGGTCGCGCAGCGCGGCCATCGCGTCGCGGCCGGTCATGCCGAGCTCGTCGGCGGCGCGGCGTACGTCGACATCGAGGCCGGTGCGGCCGATCAGCTTGTTGAGCAGCTCGGCGGCGACATCCTTGTGCAGCTTGGACAGGCGCTGCGTCGCGGCTATGAGCGACAGGCCGCGCTTGCGGCCGCGCGTCGCGATGTCGATCACGGCGGCGGCGCTTTCCGCCTTGCCCTGCTCCGGGGCGAACAGATGCGCCTCGTCCAGTACGATCAGCGCGGGGTTCCAATGCTCGCGCGGGCATTGCATGAGGGACTCGAAGAACTTGCGGACGAAGATCTGGCGCTCATCGGCCTTCAGATCGTGGATGTCGAGGATGGCCGACACGCGCAGTTCGCGCAGCTTGCGGGCCAGCACGGGCGCGGTTTCGGGCGTCGCGGCGGCGTCGGCGTCCTGCGGCGCGCAGACGATGTAGTCGAACTTCTCGCGCAGGGTCGTGAACTCGCCTTCGACATCGATGATGATCTGCTGGGCGGCCGGCGCCGTCTGTTCGAGCAGCCGGCGCAGCGCCCATGATTTGCCGCCGCCGGAATTCGACTGGACGAGCATCCGGGTCTCCAGGAGCTTCGGCAGATCGATCTCAAGCGCGCCGGCGTCCGTGGCTCCGATCGACATTTGCGGCGGCGTCATCCTGCTTCCACTCTACGGCCCTGCTTCTCGTTTTTGCACCCTCTGCGATGTTCAGGCAAGAGCGCCGCCCCATGAATGCTGGCGTTCAGGGACCAGCCTCCCTCTGGTTGGCTTACCTGCGGACGTCATGCCGCTGTTGACTCTTCAACGAGCGGGGCTGGCTGTCGGCCGGGTCGAGCTGCAGGCGGCGACCCGCCGTCGCATGATGCAGGGCGTCCAGTTCGATGCCGATGAAGTTGCGGCCGAGCTCGCGGGCGGCGAGGAGCGTCGAGCCGGAGCCGGCGAACGGGTCGAGCACGATTCCGCCCGGCTGCGAAAACGCTTCGATCAATGGCTTCAGCGCGGCGACCGGCTTCTGCGTCGGGTGCAGCTTGTTGCCGCTGTAGCGCATCTCCAGCACGTCCGGCGGCGGGGACGCGGGGTAGGCGGGCCGGCCCTTGATCAGCAGATAGGCTTGCTCGTGCCGGTATTGCAGGAAGGCGGATTTAGAGGCGTAGTCCTTGCGGAAGATGAGATGGCCGCCGACGCGGAACCCGGCTTCTTTCCAGGCGTCGAAAAAGCGATCGACCTTGGGCCAACCGTAGAAGCTGACGGCGAAGGCATCGCGCTTCAGGACGCGGAACATCTCGGCGAAGGCGGGCTTGAGCCAGGCGTCCTTGTCGTCGTTCGCGACCGTCCGGCCGGCGCGGTCTTTGTAATGGGCGAGATAAGGCGGGTCGGTGAGGATGAAATCGACGCTCCCGAGCCGCATCCGCCCCATTACGTCGATGCAGTCGCCGAGATGTAGGGCATTGGCCGGTGGCGGTCTCGCCCGCGCGAAATCCTGTTGCAGTCCCATGTCTGAATTCCTCGTCGCCTGACTGTCGCTTTCCTTATAGATCACGTTCTTCTCCTTGTTTCGAGTGGTTGCACATGCAACCGCTTCGAGCCTCGCGGCGGGAGCAGGGAAGACGGTCAAGGGTCGTCCTGCGGGGAGGGGAATCGCCCGGCCTGCACGTAGCTCTTGCGGAGGAAGTTCGGGGATACCCCGCCGGACGCGCGAAGCGTTCAACCCTTGACGGTCTGGGGCGCAGCCCCTCTTGCTTGCCTGGCTTCGCGTGAAGGATCGTTACCGGATGGCCGCGACCTCTACAGATGCGGGGCGCTCTTGCGCCTAGAGCCTGGCCCTGGCTCCGCCGGGGACACGCCCACACCTGGCTCATTGTCCCGGTAATGCTTTTCCGGCGGCAGATCTGGAATGTTATCGTTAGAACCTGCTGCCTGTCGTCGTTAGCCAGCGGCATCCTGTAAAAAGTTTGTAGAGGAACGACGCGGAGCAGTAAATTGATGTGATCGAGGTCCTATGCCCAACAAAGCTGTCGTATCGCGGCTAATGGCTTGTATTGATTGTTCTGGCAAACTTCCATCGCGTCTTTACGCCCACTTTCTAATCACTCTTGGTGTTTTGTCTCTGACTTGTTTTCCGTCTCAGGCGCAAAGCAATCCCCCGCCTGGCGGCTTTAGTCCTTCAAGCGTCATTCCATGCGAAATTGATTCCCCAGTGAACACTAGCGATACTTCAGGGAACCGGGTCATTCCGGCTGAATTTGCTCCTCAGAACGGTGCACTGGTCATTTTGGGGCCAGATACTCTCAGCCAAGGCAGGATCAGGTTTGTTGCACTAAACGGGAAGGATGTTCTTTCCAAGCTCGATTTACAACGAAAGTACACACCGGCCCCACCGGCCCCACCGCCCCCGCCGGGGAGTAGACAATTTGTACTTAATTTTGGTCCGCAGACAGGACCGCCGATAAGGAAATTAGAAGACGGATGGAATGTCATCGCTTTTTATACGGGAGCAGATTTCCGGTATCGGTTGGAGCTGTGCGTGGATGGCAAGTACAAGCCTATCGTTTCACCGGAGAGCAAGCGTCAGTTGAGCTTCTCCTCTTTCCATCAAGATGATGTCCTTTACATCATTTATGGATCTTCACAAGTTCACCCAGACCCAACTAACGTATTAACAAGCGTGAGCCTAGCCTTTACTCCAAAGCCGGTGTCGATGAACATCGAGGTTGAAAAACATTGCGAAGGCATTCCAGGAGTCGCAGCTCACGGAAGTAGCACTGTACGCGTATCCCTTTTTGACCCGTCAAATCATAACCAGCCAATTCGAGCTTCGAATATCGGTGCGAGCATCCTTTACGACGGCGTTGTCCACGGAGATCCTAGCGATGATCTTAAGGTGGGCGTAGGGAACCTACCGGCTGCGATTCATTTGCCCGGAGAGCCGCCGGACATGGCAGCAGCGCATGGCTACGTCGATACGTTTCCTTACGGCAGTCCCATCACAAGAAATGCAAATGATGTCTCTGAAGCTTCGGTCGACGAAAGTTCATTTGCAGTCCGAGTGGGAGGTCCCTGTAGGGGATTTCTAGGCGCAGGGCGGGTACGCTTGTACGATGGACGGGTGTTTTCAAGGGGAAAACATAGTGAGTAACCCTAGCTCATTACCGGATGGCCGCGACTTCTACAGATGCGGGGCGCTCTTGCGCCTAGAGCCTGGCCCTGGCTCCGCCGGGGACACGCCCACACCTGGCTCATTGTCCCGGTAAGGCTTTTCCGGCGGCAGATCTGGGATGTTTATTGTCTGCACCTGCTGGCCGTGAGCATCCCACACCGTCATGGGCGCGGCCGCGTCGTCGAGCGGCAACAGCCTGACGCGGAACCTCTCGACGCCTGTGATGCCGTGGACATTCAGGCGCTCGATGGCCCGCTGCAACTCAAGCGACAGCTGCTCAAGGGTGTGTCTGCCGGTGATGTTGATCTGGATCTCCGCTGGCGGCGCGGTTGGCGGCTGGCGGGAAGAACGGGCCGGCTTGCCGTAGCTGCGCGTCATGGTCTTTCGCCCTTCGCTTTTCAGCTGCGATCCTGCCTTCGGCCTGACCATCGGGCAACAGGAAAGAAGCATGGCGTCAGCGAAAATCGCCGAAACGAGTCACACTGGACGGGGGAGAAAATATGCAGATAGCACTCGACCGCGCCGATGTTTTGCAGCTGATCGATGCCGGGGAAGTCGAGAAAAACGGCGCGACCATCACCCTACGCGACAGCCGCCACGCTGCCGTGGCGGCGCTGGCCTGGGATCGCGCGCGCCTGGAACTGACGGACGGGACGTTCACGCACAAAAGGACGTGGCAACCGGCGCGCGAAATGGAGATGCGGACGGACAACCCGTTCAAGGTATAGCTGCGCCGCCCTTGCCGCGCCTGCCGATGGCTTAGGATTTGATCATGCTGTCGGTTTATTGACATCGAACGCTGTAGTTTCTAGGCTGTATAGAGGAGGCCAACGCGATGATTATTGAAATTCACCAGCCTGAACTGGAAGCATGGCTCCGTCAGCGCAATGTCGAGCAGCTGCTGATGCAGGCGATGCGCTCCGCCGCAGTCGAGCCGGAGGCCGCGCCGCCGGTCAAACAGAACCTCGCCGATTTCCTGCTGCAATCGCCTCTGGCAGGGTCGGGGATTGAAATCGAACGAATTAGAGACTACCCACGGCCGCTCGATCTGTGACCGGCTATCTCGTCGATACCAATGTTATCTCTGAAGTCGTCAAGCCAGGCCCTGACCCGCAAGTCGTCGCCTGGCTGCGCCAGGCAGATCCTCTTGCGCTACATGCCAGCGTCATCACCTTCGGTGAGATTCGCCTCGGCGTCGAGAACGCTCCGGCCGGTCGGCGGCGGGATGAGCTGGAAGCATGGCTCGAAACGGGGTTGCCTGGCTGGTTTGCCCGCAACCTGCTGCCGGTCACGAAGGACATTGCCGATCAATGGGGCCGCGCCGCCATCAAGGCGAAACGTCAGGGCATTCAGCTGGCCACCAATGATGGCCTGATCGCCGGTACGGCGCTCATTCACGGCTTGACGCTTGTGACCCGTAACGTCAGGGATTTTGCAGGACTGGATCTGACGCTCCTCAATCCGTGGGATATTTCCTCGCGCTAAAGGCGGTGACTGCGGCTCTCCTGCTGGCTCTTGTCCGTTCGTGCGTTCATCGTGTTCCTTGCGCATCCCCGGCTCATTGCGGAACGTCTTCGTCGTCCGGCTCATGGATCGGCTCCTCTAGGTTTTTTCAAATGCATTGCTCGAATAGGTCAAGTTCCAAGGAGGTAGCCCACCATTCGCTAACGTGAGCCTAAAACGTTCGGCCGAATCCTTGGGTCGCTCCGCTAGAGGAATTTCTGTGATGGTCACGCCTGCCGGCATGCGGGCTTTGAAGCAATGCGCGGTGAATTCTTCTGTGAAGCAGCTCAGGCGATCAAGCATAAGCATCACGAAATCCACGGCA
>CBDCDQ010000007.1:0-208181 GCA_965215415.1 Acidobacteriaceae bacterium
GTTCCGCAGTCGCCTGGAAAACGCACGTCCCCTCAAGCGGACCTTAGAGTCCCGCGATAGACCTCGATCTCACCCCACACGACGTCCGCAGTTGGCTGGAAGGATCTGCCTTTTACGGTCTCTAAGCCCAGCACCTACACGCACAAGCAGGCCTCCGGGTTGGTAAACGGCTAGAAAACAGGCGTAGCCGGGCTTCATCGTGCCCCTTCGCGGACGAAGTTAAAGTCTGCGATTCTATCGCAGCTGGCTGGAAGCATGTTCGCTTCTCACCCTCCGAACACCAGAACTCCGCAGCTGAATGAGTAGAGAACTCGTATGCAGCATCTTCATGCGGTCAGAAACGACCGCGACCGTCGCACGAAGCGAGTTTTCGTTCAGAACGCCGATTCGGTGCCGGCACTCGGCCGAAAAACGCATATCCCATCGAGCGGACCTTAGAGACCCTGCGATAAACTCAATTTTTACCCTCCCGACACCCGCAGTTGGTTGGAAAGCTGCTTTCCGCAGTTCTGCGAGGCCCCTTCCTGCGAGGACGTGTCGGCCTCCAGGCTCCGCAGTCGGCTGGAAAACCGTCGGGAACCTGTAGAACGTATGGATCGAGAGCGAAGAGTGCCGTTGCTCTGCAGGCAGCCGACAATTCAATCGCGTAGCCGCCTTGCACATGGTCCAGCTCGTGCCAGCCCGCCCGGAAAGCAGTCCATCTGAGACCATGAGAACAGAGGAAGGCAACCCCCTACGCGCTACCGGTACAAGGATTAGAAGAC
Source organism: Acidobacteriaceae bacterium (assembly GCA_965215415.1). Lineage (GTDB taxonomy): Bacteria > Acidobacteriota > Terriglobia > Terriglobales > Acidobacteriaceae > Edaphobacter. The sequence continues at coordinate 765 of CBDCDQ010000007.1, forward strand.
ATCCTCAAATGAGTGCCGCGCACACATGGGTGACCACTAGCCGCGGGCAACATCGTGGAAGTCCAAAAGCTGGTCGTAACCTCTTTGGATGGTCTCGCGGCACCGCTTCAATAGCGGCAAGGCCGCGGAGCCCGCACCCGGCTGGAATATTCCCGCAGTCGGCTGGTCCAGTACCCGCACCCGGCTGGTCGAGCACCCGCAGTGGACGGGAAGCTCAGACCGCAGTTGATTGGCACACCCTCCGCACTTGACTGGAACACTCCCGCAGCCGGCTGGAAATTATTGCCAGCTAAACCCCTTTACTGCAATGACATAGCTATCGCTAAAGCTTTTAATCTGCTTTACAGACTCTGTCTTTTAAAGAATCATTACAGACATCATCAATCCCCGTCAAAAGGCGACAACGAAATGCAGAAGCCAATCAAGACCCAGATGATCGCAACAGTGCCTGATGCTGTCGATTTGATACGTTTTGAGAAAAACCTTCTCCAGATCGGCTTTTTCGGCTCCCATGAGAAACGGGGCAAGCGCAATATCTCGACGCGAAAAGTGGACCAGTGGGTCAACAGAGGGGGCAAGAAAATACAGGTCTCCGCCGAATTCCGTTGCTCCGAATCGCTTGGGCTACCTTCGACCTCCGATCGCGACAAGTACATGGCATTCATGAAGTTGGCCATGGACCAGCGAGCCCGTACAGGTATGGTGATGAACCCAATTCGTTTCTCCGGCCATCGCCTCTTGAACATCCTAGGTTTGTCTGACTCCGGGGAAAACTACGAAGCGATTAACAGTTGGGGCAAACGTATGGCGGACACAACCATAACTTCCGAACAGACGATCTATTCAGCGGCGCGCAAGAAATACGTCAGTAAGACCATTCATGTGTTCAGCTCTTTTACGCGTTTGGGCGAGAGCAACCTCGATGATACCGGGAAGACAGATTTGTTCGAGGTAGAGTTAGAAAATTGGCTTCTTGAAAATCTTAATGAATCTTACGTGGTACCTGAGGACTTCAACTCGTATCGTAGGCTAGTGAGACCGACGGCAAAGGGGATTTTCGTCTATCTCTATCTCTGGTTTTACGCCAGCAAGGGGCAGCCGATCGAGAAGGATTACGAAGAGTTGTGTGCTCTTCTCAACATAAGAAGCTACGAGCATGTCTCAAAAATAAAAGACACTATGGGCCATTCACTGGATGACCTCGTTGGGATAGGTTACTTAAACAGTTGGGAGATCAAGCCCATGGTCTCGAAGAATGGATACAAGCTTGTTCTGGCGCAAGGACGAGCTTTAAAAGACGTGCTTACGCTGACCTCGCGTCGTCAATTGACATTACCTGTCCCGCCTTCCGAACAGCCGATGACCAGTGCAATGCAAGAGGCAAGAAGCGCCATGGTAGACATGGGAGTGAGCGACAGCAAAGCTGTCGAATTGGTGAAAAGACTGGATACTGCGTCCATACTTGATCGTGTTGACTACGTTAGGGCACAAATTGCTGGAAGTCGACAAGGTTCTTTCAGGAACCCAGCTGGCTACCTAATAAGTTTCGTCGAAGGAGAACAAAGCGTCCCGAAAACTCACCGTACTCGGCAGCAACGTGAGGACCACTACAAGGCACGAAAGCGCGAGGATGAAGAAAAAGAGAAGGAGAGCGAAGCTAGCGTTATCAAGCATGACTATGATGAATGGTGCTTAGTGGAGGCGGGAAAGGTCATCGATAAGTTCACGCCGTCCGATTTGCAGCAACGCCTGAAGGCGATTAGCGGTGAGCTGCGGAAGAAGCCGGGCATGGTCGAGATGCTCGGTAGAATGCGAGCGGATGCATACAAGGAGCAGTTGATGTCTATTTTGCGGAGAGAAGTCCGGCGTGAGCTAGAGCTACCCTGTTTGGAGGATTGGAAATTATCTGAAAGTCAGACTGAATTGTTCGCTTAGGAATTAGCGGTGCTCTCCGCCTCTAGGCTCGGTTGACCGAGGCTGAAGTCTAGTGGCATCAATTTCAATTACTCGCACCTCTGTATCCTTTAGCTTAGTCAATGTGTTCACCCATTGCCGGGGCAGGGAAGCGCGGAAGAGTTCTCCACCTTTGTTAACGAGCTCGCCCACGAGATGCTTCACAAAGTCGATCGGCGCACTGCAATTACCAAAACCGTGCGCGAAACCGAGGCCGAAGCGATCGCCTTCGTGGTCGGAACCGCCGTTGGGTTGAACAACGAACGCGCCTCCGCCGACTACATCCATCTCTACTACGGCAACGCCGCCCTGCTCGCGGAGAGCCTTGAAGTCGTCCAGAAGACCGCCGCCGTCATCCTTGGAGCCCTGGAAACACCCGCACAGGAAGCCACAGCGGAGCCGGAAAGAGAACCCGGCCCCGCGCTCGCCAAAGCCAGCTAAACCAATCATCGGGAGCGGGCGGCCATGCCGTCCGCTTACTCTCCACTGGCTTATGGGTGATTATGGGTGTACATATGGTGAAGCCATGTTCCCGCTCGACACGCTCCCAATCACACCGGAAGTCCTTACCCTGATTGCCGGAATGGACGAGTTCAAAGGAGCTTGGAGAGCTTTGGGAACGCTCGCTCCCGAACGGCTTCGCGCGCTCCGCCATGTGGCCACCATCGAGAGTATCGGCTCTTCCACCCGGATTGAAGGCAGCAAACTGACCGACCGCGAGGTCGAGCGGTTGCTCGCCAACCTCGACATCGGATCGTTCGCCGGCCGCGACGAGCAGGAGGTCGCCGGATACGCCGAGGTGATGGAGACCGTCTTTCGTGCGTGGGAAGAAATCGCGCCCACCGAAAACCACATCAAGCAGCTTCACCGCGACCTCTTGCGCCACAGCGAAAAGGACGAACGGCATCGCGGCGAGTACAAGAAGCTCCCCAACAGCGTCGCTGCTCTCGACAAGCGCGGCCGACAGGTGGGCATCGTCTTCGAGACCGCCACGCCGTTCGAGACGCCCCGGCTCATGGCTGAGCTGATCGATTGGTTCGCCGACGCACGCAAGCGGCGTCAGCTCCATCCCCTGCTTTTGATCGGCGTCTTCACCGTTGTCTTCCTCGAAATCCATCCTTTTCAGGACGGTAACGGGCGATTGAGCCGGGTCCTGACCACGCTGCTGCTCTTGCAATCCGGCTATGCCTACGTTCCCTACAGCTCGCTTGAGAGTGTCGTCGAGCATAGCAAGGAAGGCTACTATCTCGCCCTCCGGCAGACCCAGGCGACAATCCGGGGACCGGCTCCCAACTGGGAGCCCTGGCTGCTTTTCTTTCTGCGTTCCTTGGACCAGCAGAAGCGGAGGCTCGCGGCCAAGATCGAGCGCGAGAAGATCGTTATGGCCGCACTTCCCGCGCTCTCCGTTCAGATCGTCGACCAGGCGCGAAGCCATGGCCGCGTCACCATGGGCGAGATGATCCGGCTGACCGGAGCAAGCCGGAACACCCTCAAGGAGCATCTTGCCACCTTGGTCGAGAAGCGGCATCTCGTCCAGCATGGAACCGGGAAGGGCACTTGGTACGCGCTCCCGTAGGGCCAACCGGATGCCCAAGACTGGTAGGAAGAGCTACCTTTGGAAAGGTCGAGAGGGGTTTCGCGGCTATGCTCAGGGAGAGGAATACATGGACGTTCAAGCGATCATCGACGATATCGACCGGCAGTTTGTGCAGATGCGGAGGGTGCGCGAACTGTTCGTAAGCATCATGGAGGGGGACGCACCGAACGCCAAACGTCCCGGTCGGCCCAAAGGACCGTCCAACAAAGCGGCGGAAAAGGGCGCCGTGGCTCCCAAGAAGGCAGCCAAACCCGCCAAGCGAACGATGAGCGCCGAGGGCAAGGCCCGCATCGCCGCCGCACAGAAGAAGCGATGGGCGGCGCAGAAGCAGGCACAGGAACCGGCCACCCGCAAGTACGCCGCGAAGCCGAAAGCCGCCAAGAAGACGGCGGCGAAAGCGAAGAAGACCACCGCTCCCGAGGCTCAACCGGCCAGCGAAACGACGACGGCGGACGCCTAGCCGGACGTTCCCAAGATCACGTGAGTGGAGCTTCCAAAGATAATCCAGTACATCAGCGCACCCGTGCGGAGCGGATGCTTGCCCGCGCCGAGCGGCGGCAAAAGCAGGCCGCGAAGCTGATCGAAACGTGGAAAGAGCGCCTTGCGGAGCTCGACAGGGCCGGGATCGCGGCGCGACAGCCGACGCTTTGGACTGAGATTCAGGATGAAGAATCGCCGATGACTGATACTCTCGCCCCATGAATGTCGCGCTTTCCAGTCCGTCGCTTGCCGCCACATTCGCCGCAGAGATCGAGGCGGAAGGCATTTTGTTCGACATGGACGGGGTGTTGGTCTGCTCCACCGGCGGCGACGAACGGTGTTGGATGCGATGGGCCGAGTGCAACAAGCTGCAACTCGACATCCGCCGAACGCACGGCCGCCGCGCCGCCGACACGCTTCCGCGAACATCTTCCGGGAGCCGACGACGACGCGATTGAGAAACATCTGGCGTTGCTCGACACGTTCGCGGCGGAGGAACAAACGGGTGTGATCGTTTTTTCAGGGGTGCGGGAACTGCTCCATAGCCTGTCGCCGTACCGGTGGACCGTGGTCACGTCCGCGTCCGAATCCATGATGCGCGACCGGCTTCGAGTGGCCGGGATCGCTGTTCCGGCGCGGGTGGTGTCGGGCGATCATGTCGCCAAGAGCAAGCCCGACCCCGAAGGCTATCGTCGTGGAGCGGCGCTGCTTTCACGCAGTCCAGGGGATTGCGTGGTCATCAAGGACGCGCCCGCAGGCGTCAGGGCGGGGAAGCGCGCAGGCTGCCGGGTGATCGGCGTGCTCTCTTCGCACGCGCCCGATGAGCTCCAGGAGGCCGACTGGCTTGTACAGTCAATCGGCCAGATCGCCGTCAAGATCGACGAATCGGCAACACTCAAGCTCAGCTTTCCGGCTCTGATTCGGAGCCGGTGGGCATAACTCTTACAGAGCGCAATCTATCATGCGCTTCAACGGCGTCAAGAAGCTGCTTGCGGGCAAGCAGTCTCCCCGGCTCCACAACCTCGTCGGCGTCTAAGCGAACGATGGGCGCGGCGAGATCGAGCGTCACGCGGAGATGGATGCGATCGTCATGTGTTCTACCGGCAGCGGCGATGGCGCCGAGATGTTTGCCGTCCAGTGGACCGCCGTCGAGCGCGTCCGCAATCGCACGGAGACCGTTCGCCAGATTGGTATCGAGAGCTTCCGAAATCGTTTCCGGCAAGAATAAGCGGTCGCGCATGGCCTTCCTTGGAACACTTCTAACTTCTCTCAGCTCGTCAGTTCGAGCGCCATCGGACCTTCGAGCGCGTCGATGTCCTTGAGATGGGTGGCGGAGGACGCGCACCTGCGGCTGAGACAGGGAAGAGACCTCTTCCCAACTGGGCCTTGTACTCTCGGGGAAAGACTTTCTGCACAGCGACTTCGCCTCTTGTTCGCTTACACTGGAGTCATGTTCGATCGCGACTCGCATCTGCCCCGCCCTAACCGTTCGTTGATCTACTTCGGGGCGTGTCTGATCGCCGGGATGCGTTTGGCGCGGGAGAAGCAGGTGAATGTGCGGGTGATTCCGACCGGTGTGGCGATCGGGGAGTCGGTCGATCTCGCATACGAGCTCTACAACTGCGTCTTTCGAAGAGTGCCTCGCGAGCTGCGCAAGAAGGTGACCATGGACGAGGCGCAGCCTGGAATGGAGTCCTGATGCCCCTCGTCTATATGTCTTTCGAGTGGATGGCGGGGTGGCGGGTGAGCTTCCATGAGGGCGCAATGGTGCTGCTGCGAACGCTCTTCTTCGAGTCGGAGGAAAAGCTGAAGCAGCTGGCCAACGGGGAGGCGGTCTGAAGTGCCTGGCGGACAAGCAAGCACTCGAACACGCGATCACGGCAGGCAGCGGAGGCCTTTACCTCGACCTGTCCCACACCCAGCTGGGAACGCTGCAGAGGACCTCTGGCGCGCGATGCCAGCCGAGCGCAGTCGACGCGAAGCGTCCGGACTAGGGACGGCAGGTGCGCTACCTGATCGATGCCGAGTACCGTCAACGCCGGTCTGACACAAAGCCGCCTGTCTCCGCCGGCTTTGCGACAGCGTTGCAACAGGAGCTCAGCGAGCGAAACCTGCAATGGGCGTCGGAGCACAGGTTCCTCCACGAAACGACCATGGGCAATGTTCCTGCGGTGCTTTACCGCGAAGACGAACGCGGCAGGCACGGCAACTTCCTCGAAGCCTCGTACCGCGCCATGTGCGGTAACTTAGCCTGGAAGAGCCGCCTGCAAAAAGTCCATAGCTCCGCCAAGCGCCGCCTGCTCAGCCATGATCCCGGCAGGTCCGAACTCGATTCATCGAACAGTTCGGACGCGTTGTTGATGAACATCTTCTGCCATCCGGAGACGCTTCGCACGAGAGGAGTCCGCGAGCTCTTGAACGTCGCCGCCGACGCGGAACCTGTCTTCGGCTACAAGCCGCGCATCGCCTTGAGTAGCAAGCATGTGGATTGCACGGAGGTGGACCTCAAGCTGGGTGATCTGTTGATCGAAGCCAAGCTGACGGAGTACGACTTCCAGCGCGCGCCACGAAGGCTGATCGACCGGTATGCGCGATTTGGACAGGTGTTCGACCATAGCCATCAAGACCTTTCCGGGGAGATGGTGGAGTCCTATCAGCTTCTCCGGGGCGTTCTCGCGGCCGATAGCCATCCCGGGCATCGCTTCTGTGTGCTGTGCGACGCGCGCCGTCCGGACCTGATCGAACGCTGGCACCGGGTCATGTTCATGGTTGTTCCTTACGATCTGCGCTGCCGTTTGCTGCTGCTCACGTGGCAGGAGCTGGCCTCGGTTGTGCCGCTCGAAGGCAGCCGGTTCCTCGAGGCGAAGTATGGAATCCGCGCTGTGTAAAGTCTCTGAACTGGTGAAGGTACTGGCGTCGGGTGACGCGCGTTCAAGCGAGTAGTGACTATGGTCCCTCTGTAGCCTTTTACAAGGGTGAAGACCGCTGACCGCATTCACCGCCATGCAGCCATTCTCGGATAAACTTTCGAATGTTGTCCTTTCCGCAAACCTATGACTCCCGCTTCCACGATTCTCATTTACGGGCATGATCGCACCCTGCTCGACACCCGTCGCTGGGTTCTCCAAAAGGCGGGGTTCCAGGTTTTCACCGTGGGCAAGATGGAGAACGCTGCGAAGATGATGGCCGATGAGCGGATCGATCTTCTGCTCCTCTGTCACACCTTGACGGCCAAAGAGCGTCGCGCCGCGCTTGCGGCCGAGACCGCATTGCGACCGGACACAAAGCGTCTGGTGATGGTGACGACCTTGCAAGAGGTCGGTTTGGAAGAGATCGAAGGCGAGTCTCTCCACATCTTCGCGGGCGCGGCGGCCCTGATCGCCGCCACGCGCAAACTTCTGAACTAAGGTGCGGGATTTAGTTACCGGACGGCCCGATGCGCGGCCGCATCCTAAGACATACCTGCATGGCGCTCCGAAGGAGCTCGGGGCAGCGGCGTCATGAAGGAAGGCAGGCGGACTTGTCGCAGACGGATCAACTCGCGCACATCGCGGACGAACGCGGGTTGGCTGGCCAGCTTGCCCTCGAAATCATCCACGAGATCCGCAACCCGCTTGAGACGCTCGGCTACTTCAACTACCTCGCGCTCGAAGAGGCGGACGACCCCGTGCAAGTCCGCAAGTTCCTGCGGCTGGCACAGGAACAAATTGAGACGCTGGGCAAGATCGCCACCCAAACGCTCTCGTTTGCGCGGGTATCCCATGCCACCGAGCCGATCGATCTTGTCGACCTGGCGGAGGCCGCTCTGCGCATCCATCAACGAACCGTCGAGGCGCGGAGCATCCATCTGGTAAAGGACCTGCCGCCCGGCCTGCTCGCCAAAGCTCACAGCGGCCGGATGCTTCAGGTCATCTCAAACCTCGTGGTGAACGCACTCGACGCGCTCCCGGAGAACGGAACGCTTTCGCTGCGTTTGCGGCGGCGGAACGGCTACGTTCACCTCCTGGTTGCCGACAACGGTCACGGCATCGCCACACAACACCGCGACCGCCTGTTCGAGCGATACTTCAGCACGAAGGAGGCGGCCGGCAACGGGCTGGGATTGTGTCTCTCGAAGCGGATCGTCGAAGAGCACGGCGGCAAGATCGCGCTGCGCACCTCGGTTCGGCCGGGCCGGAGCGGAACCATCTTCAAGGTCTCCATTCCGGCGTGATCGTGCACGGGTATGTTGTTGCATCAGATTGATTCACAAGGAGCAACTCGATGAACGAACCTGGACTTGACGGGCGCCACCGCGACAAGGATGGCGAAATCAGCAAGAAGCACGGCAATACCCTCGTCCGCACCTTGCGGAAGATCTACGGTCAGCATTTTGCAAGCGGCTTCAACGACACGGATACCCTCGCCACAGTCCTCGAAAAGGAACCGGCGCATACGTCCTTGACGCAGCTGCGCAAGGAACACGTCGAAGGGACCCTCGAAAGCAAAATTCACCAGCACGCCTAGAGTGGCCTAACCGAAGCGTCAACTGCGGATGGTGTTCCCGATCGCCGCAGACTTCTCCGATTGAGTTGACGGATCGATTACGGACGCTTGCTCCGGCTTTTGGAGCTGCATATCGACTTCAATCCGTTTGATCCTGGTAAGAAAGTCGGAGGGCGCGATGGGCTTCGCAAGCAATTTGAAGTGGAAACCAAGTTTGCGGGCTTCGCGCAGCAGGTCGTTTGTGTCCGCTTGCCCGGACATGAGCAGGATCTCGCAGCGCGGACAAACCCCTTTCAGTTGAATCGCCAGGTCCACGCCTGAGAGCGACGGCATCATCACGTCCGAAATGAGAAGGTCGGGAGCTTCGATCAAGGCCGCTCTGAACGCTTTCCGGGGGTCATCGAAGCCTTCGGTCGGAAAGCCGCCTCGCGTGAAGATGAGCGTCAGCGTATCTACGATGATCTTCTCGTCGTCCACCACGAAGATGCGCATTGACTTTCGATCCGGCATAGCTTCCGCTCTCTATGGGAAGACTATCGGGTCAATCCCAATTCGACTCGCATAAAACGAGCCAAAGCAGGGTATCGATGGGTTAAGCGTCTCTTTTAGAGAGCGTTTACATTTCTTGAAAGCGAGCTTCGCAAGATGCGTGGCACGCTTCGGCGCCTTAACCGAAGCGTCAACCGCAAATGCGGTTCCTGGTCACCAAAGACTTCCCCGGTGCGTGGTGCAAGCCCGTAATCTGGCGACATGGACCAGCAGCCCGCGTTCCTTCAGCCCATGGAGTGCCTTCACACGGCCAGCCTTCCCGAAGGTTCTGGATGGGTGTACGAGGTCAAGCTGGACGGCTACCGCGCACAGACCATCCGTTCCGGCGGGACCGTTCATCTGCTGTCGCGGAACGGCAAGGATCTCGGACGCCGTTTTCCCGGTGTGGTTGCGGCATTGACCGCCCTTCCGAAGAACTGCCTTGTCGACGGGGAGCTGGTCGCGCTCGATGAGACCGGCAGACCCAATTTCAGCCTCATTCAGAACTCCGCTTCAAGCAAGGCGACGTTCGTCTTCTTTGCGTTCGATCTCCTAAGGCTGGACGGGCGCGATCTGACGGGCGAGCCTCTGTCCATGCGACGCCGGTTGTTGGAAGAGCACCTTACACCCTCGCAAACGCTGCAACTCTCCGAGCAGTTCACCGTTCCGGCAGAACGCATGGTGCGGATGGTTCGCGAGTACGGGCTCGAAGGCGTGGTGGCGAAGCGGCTGGACAGCCTGTATGAGCCGGGCCTCCGATCGGGTGCCTGGACGAAGCTACGGGTGAACCTTAGCCAAGAGTTCGTCATCGGCGGGTATACGCCGGGTACTCACGGCTTCGACGCGGTGGTGATCGGCTTCCATCGCGGCGATGGCCTCCACTCTGCGCAGAAGTGCGGGCGGGGTTCGTTCCGGCAAGCCGGCGTCAAATCTTTGAGCATCTGGAGAAGCTGGTGACCGACGCCTGTCCCTTCGTGAACCTGCCGGAACCAAGCGGCGGACGCTGGGGTCAGGGACTGACGGCCGCAAAGATGAAGGAGTGCGTATGGCTCTGGCCGGAGACCGTCGCACAGTTCAAATTTCTGGAGTGGACTCCCGCCGATCACCTCCGGCACGTGAGCTTCGTCGCGTTGCGGGATGACAAGGAAGCGGCAGCGGTGGTCAAGGAAGGTGAGCCGACGCCGATCGCCAAAAAGCCGCGGCGCCGCGCGGGCGCACCTGCGGAACGCCATAAGGCGAGTCCTGTGATCTGAGCCGGTCGCCGATGCGCGGGTTCGGTGATACCTTGCCCTTATGTGCGGTCGTTATCTTCGCCGGTCGGATAAACAGCGGATTTCGGAGGCTTTCCGCGTCGGCAAGCTGCCCGACGACTTCGTGCTAACACCTGATTACAACGTCGCTCCGACGACGTTTCAGCCGGTGATCCGCGAGAGCAGGGAATCGACCGAACGGGAGCTGGTCCTGATGCGCTGGGGATTGGTCCCGCACTTCACGAAGTCGCTGGCAGACGTCAAGGGCATCTCGACCATCAACGCGCGGGGGGAGTCCATTGAGACGAGTCCCACCTGGCGCGTACCGTTTCAGCGGAGACGGTGCCTGGTGCCCGTCGATGGGTTTTACGAGTGGAAGAAGCTGGATGCGAAGACGAAACAGCCGTATGCCTTCTTGATGAGCGATGAGGCTCCCTTCGCGTTTGCGGGTCTCTGGGACGCCTGGAAGGAGCCGGACGGGGGTTGGCTCCAATCCTTCTCCATCGTGACGACAGACGCGAATGAGCTGATGACGGCGGTACACACGCGAATGCCGGTCATCCTGCACTCAAACGATTACGGCCGCTGGCTAAGCGGGGAAGTGACCGAACAGCCTCCCGTCGATCTGCTGCGCCCCTTCGAGTCGGAAGCGATGAAGAGTTCCTCCTGCAACCCGCTGGTCGGCAACGTGCGAAACAATGGGCCCGAAATGCTGAACAGTGCCTAAACCGTTCTGCCATATACAGTCCGCTTGGCAGTGCAAAGTCAGTGGTCAGAGGCGCAACGTCACGCTGAGATCTAACGCTGGCCTGACGCAATCCCCTTTATCAGGGCCTGTAGAGCCGCGATGTGGCTTCTTTATAGGCTTTTGAGTTCGTGTAGGATCGGGGAGAAACGAAGGATGCGTGAGTCGGCAGACGCACCAATCAGTAGGCCATTTTTGAGGACAGAGGCGCGGTACCCGTACTTCAGGAGATTCACAATGTTCGTATCACCTTTGCCTCCAAGTCGCCGTCTCTCGCTCTGTTTCGCCCTAACGATCTTCTCTTTTGCCTTCGGAGGAATCCGGTCTGCGAGGGCGCAAGTCGCCTTGAATCCCCAAACGTCGACCCCGGCTACAGCATCTCGCCAGGGTAAGCGATCTGACAAAGCACCCACTACGGAAGTTTCTCTTGGTTTCTTCGGACAGTTCACCCCTACCCGCGCGCCGAACGTGACGAACATCATCGTCACTCCGGCAGCAACTTACACATACAACTTCCAAACTCGCCAGGGAACATCGTCGTCAGGAGGGGTGGAGGCCACCCTCCACCAGCAGTTTCGCCGATATATTGGCTATAACATCAACATGGGCTACAGCCGCTTCGCTGAAAAGTATGCTGATGTTCATACTTCAGGAAGTTTCGCTGCGGACGACCATCACTCTGTAGGAACGAATTTCTACGAACTCGGGGCGACCGCTGTGATCGAAGGTCCGCGGACTCGGAGGTTGAGCACGTCTGCCGAAGCAGGCGGCGCGATTTTGTCCTTCCTGCCAACCGCAAATCCGTCCCCGGTCCCTGTTCGATTTCGGCCCGCCCTTGCTTTTGGCGTGGGAATTAACTACAAGCTGACCGGCAATCTCAGCGCACGACTGGGGTACAAGGGTCTGTTCTACGAGAGTCCAAACCTCCGCGACCTCAATCTTTACACCGTCACGAGTGAGCCGACGGTCAGTTTGGTCTACACCTTTGGACATCGGCTGCCAAAGGCGTTGCACCAAACTCACTAACTCACTCATTGCGGCTTCAGAAGAGATGTTGACGGTTCGCGGAAATCATCCGATACTGGAAATAACACGGCCGGCCCCTCTTCGCGTAAGCGTACGGGTCGGTTTTCCTTTTATGGTCCCTTCGTTGCCGCATTTCTACACCAAGCCCTACCTGAGCGTCGCCGCTCAACTGGAGCTGCTTGCTGGCCGGGGAATTGAGATTGGGGATTGGGACGCCGCTCATGATTGCTTGGAACGAATTGGCTACTACCGGTTGAGCGGATACTGGTATCCCTTTCGCAAGAGCCATATCAGCGTCCACCCTGTCACCGGAGAGTTGCTGCCTCACCCTCTGACCGGCAAGCCGCAAATGATCGACGAGGACGGCTTCCGTCCGAGAACGACGTTTCAGCAGATTATGGACTTGTACGTGTTCGGTTTCCGAGTCCGGCCGAAGACTATGTGGAGACGCCGCTCGATCTGACGGCCCTGCTGATTGAAAACGCTCCGGCAACCTTCCTGATGCGTGTCGATGGGGACTCGATGAAGGACGCGGGGATCTTCGACGGGGATCTCCTGGTGGTGGACCGCGCCCTCAAGCCGGTCTCGGGCCGGGTGGTCGTGGTGGCCGTCGATGCCGAGTACACGGTGAAGCGTCTGCGGAAGGCGGGCGGCGCGGTGTGGCTGGACCCGGCGAACTCTGCGTACCAATCCGTGCGGATCATGGACGGCGAGAGCCTCCATATCTTCGGCGTGGTGAAGCATTCGATTCACACGTTGCGGTGAGCGATGGGGGAAGTCTTCGGCCTGATCGATTGCAACAATTTTTCATGTGTCCTGTGAGCGGGTCTTCCGGCCGGACCTCGAAGGGGTGCCGGTGATCGTGCTGTCGAACAATGACGGTGGCGCGGTGGCGCGTTCGGCCGATTATGTGGAGTCTGGTGAGCGGTCAAATTTTGGTCGACACTTCAAGTCTGCTGTTGCAGAATGTGGATGTAAGATCAGCCTCTAAACCTATGGCGCAAATGTCTTCCTGTTGGGCAGAATGAGGTATGGACGAAGCGATTCGACTCGATAGACTTACGAAGCGGTATGGAACCAATGTCGTAGTAGACCATCTGAGTCTTGCTGTGCCTTCGGGCACAATCTTCGGATTTTTGGGACCGAATGGGGCGGGTAAATCGACGACGATCAAGATGATGACTGGTCTTCTTGCCCCGGACGAAGGGGGAGCCTATATCCTAGGGCACTCTGTTCAACGGAACAACCTGATGGTCAAGAGTTCCATTGGTGTAGTTCCTGACGGCCTGGCTCTCTTCGAACACCTATCGGTCTGGGAGCACCTGGAAGTAGTTGGTGCCGCTTACGATTTGGATGCTGCCGATTACAACATCCGCAGTGTTCAACTGCTAAAGCTGCTGGACCTATATGCGGACGCGAACCGGCTTGCGAAACACTGTTCCTACGGCATGAGGAAGAAGACTGCGCTTGCGATGGCGCTGCTTGCTCGCCCTAAGGTGCTGTTTTTGGATGAGCCGTTTGAAGGCCTCGACCCCGTGATGACTGTCAGTGTGAAGCATGCTCTAAAACGTGCGTCACAAGCAGGTATTACGGTGTTCATCACGACTCATGTCCTTGCCGTGGTCAGCGATCTCGTTCAACAATATGGAATTCTAAAGGCAGGTAAGCTCGTTGCAGAAGGAGACGCGGCAGGTCTGCGTCGAGATGGACTGACGCTGGAGTCAGCCTATCTGAATGAGTTCGAAATCCCGGAGGAGGCCGGACTGGAATGGCTCGGCTGAGGGCTATGTTGGCTTTAAGCCGACTCAGCGATCGGCGCTGGTCTGCAACGGAGCGTTCCGGTGAAGAGAAAGCGGATGCTGCACTCTTCGGGGCGGCGTGTGCCTTCGCTATCTTCAAGCAGCTGCACTTGCTGGTTTTCGGCCCCTTGGTGGCCCGTCTTCCGGCTGAGCGCCTTCTTGTACTTTGTCTTTGTTTTGCATGGATCGTGGTGCCCCTGGCAGTCAGGCCATCCATCCCGGTCTCATCTCTCGGCCTCTTTCCGCTCACCAGACAACAGCGTGTACTCTATGCTGCCGTCTCCTATCTTCAGAACGTCCGCCTGTTTGCGGTATTGGGAGCCTCGCTGCTCATCGTTGCTGCTGAATTCTGGCTTCCTTCGCCGTTTCTGCATGCGACGAAGGCTGTGGTGTCGTTCATGCTTTCCGCCATAGCGGGGCTGAGCCTATCCGTGGGTCTGACGCTCGTTCAGAACCGGGGACGTGCTTTCATCAGCCGGAGAGCACTGGCATCCCACGCCTTTCCGATGGTTCGCAAGGAACTGGCCTACTTCCGTCGGACGCTTGATCCGTACCTGGCCTTGCTACTGTCCCTTGTGGCAGGGTATTCGGAATACCTGTCTGCTTGGGTGACCCCGCTCAGGCTTTTATTGCCTTTGCTGCTGATCGCCGTCATTCAGTCCTCGGCGGTGCTCAATCCCTTTGGGCTGGACACAGCTCAGGAACGTGAGCGGTACAAATTGCTGCCTATATCGTACCGGCGCGTCATCCTGCAAAAGCACACGGCTCTTGCCGTATTGTCTCTGGGCACGACAGCCCCGCTGATAGCAGCACTTGCGTGGCGGATGCCCTTCCATCAGTTTGTTGCGGCGATGCTGGCGAGTCTTCTGGTTCTGGTCAGTTGGTGCTGCTCGGGTTTGCTTCTGATGCACACGCCGTCAGCCCACCGGGTTCGCATGGCCTTTGGCACCCTCTCTGGAGACGGCATGTCGATTGCGTTGGCTTTCGGATGTGCCTTCCTTGTCTGCTTTGTTCCCGTATTGGCAGCCCTGATCGCACTCAGGTATCCGCACCTGAACATTGCAACGCTAGGCAGCGGCCTTCTGCTGCTCGCCATTGTCTACGGGAGCCGGTTATGCTCTTTGCGTGGTTAGCTTGTCGGATTTTCACCGTCATTGCTGAGAGTCGGAGTCGGGCAGGATGTAAGCTTGGCGACCAACTTTTCGTGCCCGATGATCCCGTCCTCCACGGCTCTCAGCTCGTCTTCGCTTAACGGATTTCCCGCGTCAGTCGTAGCAGGTTTGCTTTGGCTTCAATGCTCTGGGCCTTGCTGGACTGTTTCGTCACGTAGAAGTCGCAACGAGCGCAGGCCATGCGGTGCGGACATTGGTCGAAGAAATCATAAGAGCAGTAGCCGTGGCCGGGGTCATAAAGCTTCCACGGCTCGTCCGGTGGGCTTCCGCGTCTGACGACATCCTGATCAATGAGAACCTCAACGGCCCGGATGTTCCGGGCGAAGTAGCCGGCATCCTGGTAGGACTTCGCAAGCTTGGTTGGCGAAATCTTTGTGTAGTGACGCGTCGATTCGGGGGTCCCGTCAGAAAACGGACGATAGAGCACGCTAAGGAATTCAGCAGTCTGTGTGGGGACTCCGTACAGGGTTCGAAAGGTCCTCCTAGACACCCTGGAACCTCCGCAGCCGGCATTGTGGGGAGCTGATTCAGCCGCCAGATCGTAAAGACATCGCGTCGGCCCGTTCTCATAAACGCTGGTTTGTGAGAGCAGTTTCAATCGAGAAAACCCGGGCCAAAACCTCGCTTTGTGGTTCTCGCAATCAGTTCTCTTTTGCTGTTTTGCTGGCGTTTAGCAACAGTACGACTATTGAGAACGGTGCCGCTTATGAACGGCTCAGTAGAGCCGCCGAATCACTACCGTGCTTTATTGTCCGTTTCCTGACGGGGCCCCCATTACGAAGTAGCCAGCTATTCGCGATTAACGCAACATCCATCAGTTTCTAGATTTTGGAGAGTCTTACCTCAGCACCTGCCGAGTGGAAGCTGAGATGTAGGCCAGCAGGGAAGCTTTCTGTTCCGGCAATCAGCAGCAGAAAGGCGGGAAGATGGTGTCGCGATCCCTTGTATATGTTCTTGATGCTCTGGAGGTCTGACCTGGATGGCGTCGGGATCTTCTCAGGGTGTGTGTGCCAGTCTCCAATGAAAAGCAAACCCGCTTGGAACATCTCGTCGATCTCTTGTTGTTCCTTCTTTCGATCAGGGATGTAGCCATACCGGGTACGGCGGTCCGTGGGTCTGGGTCCAGTTGCTCGTTGAACGGTGATGCAGGGTGCAGTGATACGTGCAAAGAGTTGACCGCCAGCTTCGGCTGCGTGCGGGGCATTTTGCTGCTGCTCAGCGATGTGGTTCAGGACGGCAGGTGTGATTGAGAGCTGTTGATCTGAGTCTCCAATCCGGTAATGGAGACTACGCCAGTAGTTCTTGAGGAGCACGCAGGACACAGATCGTCTTTCTCCCAACTAATTTCGGTTTGCAAGCCGCCAGCCGCGCGCTCGGGGCGGCCCTGAATCCAATCTGGATTCCACGCTCCGCTGGCCTGTTGAAGAAACGCAGCTGCCACCTGCCACACGCGGTGTGTAGACCCGGTAGCTTGGCCTATTAAGGCTTCGATGGCCAAGCCCGATGCTAAAGAAATCGTGCCTTGGAGTTCAACAATCCCATAAGGCTGAAACACGGCCCCGCATGCCGGTTCTGTTCGCTCTCCGGCGCGGGGATCGGCCCAGGTTGTGACGGTGGTCTTCGGCGCGCCTTCAAGGGTCATACCGCACTGCAGACAGGGTAGTGGCGCAGTGAGAAGCAAGGCGTGACCCGCGCAGGCGTGGGCCTCGGTCCACGTAAAGATCGTCGGTGCGTGGAGTTCACCGCTAATCCGTTGCGTATTGAGAAGGAGTTCCGCTGTCCAACTACCAGTGGCGCTGATGATGAGGTCTGCACTCTGGAGAGTATCGAGATGCTTGAACACGAATTCTTCGTACGAAAGACCGAAGCCGCAAATCGTCGCGTGAGGGTGGCCGCTTTGTAGCCTTGTCGCCATGGCTAACGCCTTCTTGACGCCCACGGCTTCAGCACCGAGTGGATGGCGCCCGATGTTTGCATACGCCAGAACTTCGGGGTCAACGATATCGATCTCGCCCACGCCGGCTTTTGTAAGTTGCTCTGCGATGGGAGCGCCTACCGAGCCGCAGCCAATAATGATCACGCGCTTCTGAGCGAGTACGGGCTGATGCGGGTCGTGCCCTCGCCCATGTATCCAGCCTGCATCAGCCCGGTCAAGCTTGAGGCGCTGTGCTGGAGCCACAGAAGAGAAAAGCCGCGCGGCTATGAGCGATTGCGGCATCTTGCCTTTCCTGAAGCCGTTCAATGTACCATGTTTGCGAAATGTCCTCATCTCGGAAGTCTGAGGCGGACGTGTACAAACAGCTGCGAAGCAGGGACCATTTTTTCCAGGCGCACCGAGAACAAAGTAGTAGGTGGACAGCTTTAGTCGGCTGAAACGCTCCAGGAGGTCCTTGCCGTTTGGAATTGATTGTGCGAGACGGAAGAGATCATGGGCAGACCGGGGATACTGAGTGGGGAGGAGCACTTCTGGGAGCCATAGGAGACATGCGGGTATCGTCTTATCGAACTGTGGCTGCTCACCCCAACGGTTGCGCTGCCAGGTCAACACCTGCGCTTCGGATTCACCTACAACGCTCCGTGTCTCGCCCGGCCAGAGTCTGACAAATCTACTTTTGGCTTGGGTGTCGAGGAGACTGAGGACCGCTTCCTTTGGGTCATCGAGACTGAAGTTCCAATACGAGTAAAACTCTGACCTGAAGTCTTCGAGATTCAGGCCAAGCTTACCTTTCCGAAGAAGATCAACTGCTTGGGCCAAAAGCACATCCAGCACTCCCGCTGGGTGGTCCGGTCGAAGCACTCGATTGGTTCGACTCAAACAGAGATTGCCGTCAGGCTCGACGTGCGGCCATGAGGGGAAGCTCGGATTGTCCGCAAGGAGGAACTTCGGAAGAGAGTACGGGAACTGATGATCGATGAGGATGTGTAGCCGGTGGATGGCCTGTTCCGGCTGAACGTAGGCTTCCCAGCCGGCCAGTGGTTCACGGACGGCGTGTTGCTTTAGCTCGGCTTCCGAGAGGCGTCGGGCATGCCAGTTTGCTGCAAGAAAGGCGTCAGCTTTCGCGACGCCTTCCTCTTGCATCCGCTGAGCGATGCCGTTAGGCATACTTGGTATCTCCGCCCTTAGAGACGGCCTCAGACTCCGCAGCTTTGCGCGCGGCCTCATCGACCATGGATTTTGTCATGACATAGGGTGCATCTACAACAGCTCCGCGGACAGATTCCTTGAGTTTCTGGTCGGTTACCGTGAATTCCAGGGGAGAAGGACTCTTCTCGGTCGGGTTCTCGCCGGTGCAGAAGAACTTGCCCTTGGCCCCGGTCGCGATTCCCTCATACTCTTTCTTCGCGGCGTATGACGGCGGGTCGCAATCGTTGTCCTTGATGGGGGCGCTGCCCGAAATGATACGTCCTCCCTCACGGATCTGCGAAAGAGCTTTTTTGGCATCGGGGGAGACCTTCGCCTTGTCGCCCAGCTCAGAGCGGCTGTCCCAAGAGAGTGTGTGCCAGGAACAGTGGTGCGGTGTCTCCAGCAAGTCGTATTCGAGAACGGCCGTCGCCTTTTTGTGCTTTGCCCACAGCTTCTCCCAGATCAGAACCTCGGCGTCTCCGCCGTTTAGGAAATTCTTCACTGTTTTACGGGCTGGGGTATCGGCAAGCTCCATGTTGAGGATGACGCTGGAGTGGTTCTTTCGGAGGTTTTCCTCCTCGTCATCGTCGTCCGACTTCGGCAGAGGGGCGAGTAGCCGTGCCTTGAAGATCTTGCTGGCCTCGCCGTTTACCTTTGTGATGTCCTGGTCAACTTTCACGACGATCGCGAGGATGTCATCCGTCTTGCCGTCTTCATCTTCCCCGAGGATCTGGATACGATCGCCTTCCGCGACACCGGCGCACTTCTTAGAGCGAGCGACCTCCACCCGGCGCTTAGCCTCTGAGTTGAATGCTTTGGCATCTTTGCACAAGGGATGGCCAACGCTGGCACGGCGAAATACTATGGGCGACGACCACATCTCCTGGATGAGAATGTGCTTTTCGTTGTCGGCCTTCTTTTCATCGGGGTAATCCGCTGGCTTGCCGAAGTAGAAATGGGTCTGGATTCCCCGGCAGTGGTCTTGGTCTGGATGGGTTAGGAGAAAAACGTCTACGAAGGGCCGCCCAGCCTTGTCCTTCTTCAGTCGCTCGCGAAGATCTTTGGCGACATCACGCGTGCTGTCCTTAGGATCGTCAGCCGCACCGGTAATGTTGCAGTCAATCAAGATGGTCCGTCCACCGTCGAGGGTCACAAGTGTCATGCCCCCATTCCCGACCGGAAAGAATGTAATCGTAGTTGCCATTTTGCAGGTATCTCCTACGGAACTGGCCTCGTCTTCATGGCGGCGGGGTCGTCCCTCCTTGAATTAGAATAGAGTTACTATACCCCATCTAGTTTCTAGATGGTAGTCAGAAAAGAAAAGAGGTCTGCTTTGCCGGAAAAAGAGAGAGCGCCAGCACGGTGGGGGCAGGAAAGAAGGCTGGAGTTCATCGAGTTCCGCTTGCAATGGGAGGGAAGGGTCAATCGCAGCGATCTGGTTGATTTCTTCGGAATCTCGGTCCCACAGGCGTCCGTTGATTTTGCAAGGTATCGCGAGCTGGCACCTGAGAACGCGTTCTACGATGTGCTTGAAAGGGCATACATCACCAGCAAGACCTTTGCGCCTGTGCTGCTGAAGGCCTCTACAGACGACTACTTGACTCGCTTATGGGCCGTCACGAGTGGTGTGGAGGCAGAGAACTCGTCGTTCTTAGGCTGGAGACCTGACACGAGTCTGGTTGCGGAACCTGCTCGCCCGGTTGGGCACGACATCCTGCGTTCAATCTTAGCGGCGACAAAAGATCAGAAAAGTGTCCGTATTCTTTACGACTCCATTAGCGGTTCTGGAACGTCGTGCCGGAACATCACACCGCATGCACTTGGATTCAACGGAAGCAGATGGCACGTTCGGGCCTACTGCCACGAACGTAACGAATTCCGAGACTTCGTCCTTGGCCGTGTGAGAGAGGCCGTTTTGGAAGGATCATCTCCCATCGGTCCGGGCTCGGATGCAGACTGGTTCAACATTATAGAAGCGGTGATCGTACCCCATCCTGATTTGTCAGAGGCGCAACGAAAGATTGTTGAGGAAGACTTCTGTATGGAGAACGGCAGGTTGATCCTGCGGGTTAAGGAGGCGCTCCTGTTCTACAACCTGGAGCACCTTGGATTGCTCAACGAGCCTCGGAATATCCATAAGGGTCTCGCGTTAGCAAATCGAGCGGAACTGTGGACTTTTTATAAGAAGCACGGCTTCGTGGAGTGAGATGGGACGCACACTTAAGCAGAAGAATCAGCCGTACATCATTACGTTCATTGCCATGAACGCCATTGCACTTGGCTTGTTTATCGTGGGCCGGCAGCGTGTTGCTGATCTGGTGACTTCATTCACACACGGTGATTGGTCGTTCGTGGGCAAGCTGGTTGCGGTGCCAGCCGCCATCACCTTGCTCACCAGTGCAATCGGTTGGGCTTGCTCGAAACAGCTCAAAGAGTCTCTGGTGTTCTGGAAACTGCAGAACTGTCTGCCTTCGAGTGAAGCTTTCTCTCGGCTGGCGAAGAGTGATCCGCGCATTGACTTGGAGAGGATCATGCGAAAGTATGGGCAGCTTCCTGTGGAAGCTGCTGCTCAAACAGCTCTCTGGTACCGCATCTACAAAGGACACGAATCGCAGGCCTCAGTAGAGGACGCCCACGGCGCCTACCTTCGCTTTCGCGAGATGACTGCTTTTTCGGTGATCGTCTTTTTTGTCGGGATCATTGGAGTCGTGGGATTTACGCCGCATGGTCTGAAAACGGACTCCCTTCTGCTCATCTTCGCAGTGGAATACTTGGTAATGATGTTGGCAGCGCGCAATGCTGCGCGGCACTTCGTCACGAATGTGTTGGCTCTAGAGGGTGTTTCCTGTGCGGATCGGGACTAGAACAACGTCAAGGGCGGTCGAATAAACCTCGTACGGAGGAAAAATGGCATTCAATAGAAAGCGGACGTCAGCTGAGGTCGCGTCCGATGCCGGGTCTGTGCTCAATGATCCGAATGCTTCTGAAGTGCAGAAGCGACTTGCGGCTTCTGCACTTTCCCAACGCAACCCGAGCCACCAGACGGGCAAAGAATGGAAGAGCTCGCATCTAGGGTCATGAAAAGCAATAACTCTGCCGAAGACACGAAGGAACTTGCTGCGACAGTGCTGTCGCAAGCCAATCGGCAGCGGTGAGGTTCGACTACAGCTTCACTTGACAAAGCTGCTATCCTAGTAGGCGATCTGGAGGTGCGATGAGCGAAGCCGACTACAAGAAGCTGATGGCCAGGTTTGCGGAGATACGATCCGAGTACAACACGCCTGCAAAGGCTACCGCACTTCTCCAGAGTGAAGGGATTGTGGACCAGAGCGGCCGGACCGCACCGCATTTTCGAGACGAAGAGGTTACAGAAACCATTTGTCGATAGTTCTGGCATATCACGGCTGTAGTAAAGCAACCGCCCACGAGCTTCTGGGCGGTTCGTTGTTTCGCTTGAGCAATCAGCGATGGGATTGGCTTGGAAACGGCGCTTACTTCTGGGAGTGGGATGCGGTTCGTGCTTACCAGTGGGCTGAGGAGTTCCGCACTGGGGAGGAAAGCCTTGTCGGGGCGGCAATCGAACTGGGGAATTGTTTAGATCTGACCACCCAGCGCGGCACCCAAGCTGTGGAAGCGGCCTACGCGAGCTATAAAGACCTGCAAACGCTACGCGGCGAAGCGCTGCTGGAAAACAGAGACATCAAGGATCGTAAACCTGGTGATCTGGCACTTCGCTTCCTGGATCGTGCCGTCATTCAGCATCTCCACGAAAACCTTGCAGAGATCGGTGTTGAGTACGATACGGTCCGCGCCCTTTTCCCGGAAGGGGAAGAGCTGTACCCAAAGGCCGGCTTTTGGAAGAAGACTCACGTTCAGATTGCCGTGCGCAAAGTGGAACAGATCCGCGGCGTGTTCCGTTTGCCTATCCATGAGCTGCGAGAGGGTGGTATTCCGGATAGGGTCTACCAATTCAGCTAGCCTTGGAATCACCAGAAAGCTTCTAACGAAGCTGCAAAGATACCGTTTGTGACGATCGCCGGCTGGCTTGTTCTGTGTCACTAGGGTATAGCCCAACACCACGTAGCGCGTGAGGGCCGAATCGCGTTGCACAAGAGTCTGTTAAGCTATTATGCTACAAGTCATGGTGAAGGCTAAAGAACCTAACGCAACACAAAAGCCCCGGCACCCTCCGAAGGGCCAGCTCGTCGGCTACGTGCGGGTGAGCACCTTCGACCAGAACGAAAATCGCCAGCTCGAAGGCGTACAGATTGATCGGGTGTTCCTCGATAAAGCTTCGGGTAAGGATGTGAACCGTCCGCAGCTCGAACTCATGTTGGGCTTCGTCCGTGAAGGCGACACCATCGTTTGTCACTCGATGGACCGGCTCGGCCGCAACCTGGATGATTTACGGAGGATGGTTCTGAGCCTAACTGCTCGCGGCGTCCATGTCCGGTTCGTCAAGGAAAGCCTGATCTTCACCGGGGAAGATTCCCCGATGGCTAACCTGCTGCTGAGCGTGATGGGGGCCTTCGCACAGTTTGAGCGTGAGCTGATCCGTGAGAGGCAACGGGAGGGAATCGAGCTGGCGAAGAAGGCCGGCGCATACCGGGGCCGAAAGCATTCGCTGACGATGGATCGGGCTGCGGAGTTGCGGCTGCGGCTCAGTGAAGGTGAAAACAAATCGTCTCTGGCGAGAGAGTTCGGGGTGGACCGGACGACGGTCTATCGTTATGCCAAGAATACGACCGGAGGTAGAGCATGATTCATCCTGGTCTGGCCGCACTAAAGCATTGGGATAAGGAAGAGTACGCGGCGGGCTACCGCGCCCGGTTCTCGGAGATCCCGGACTCCGAAGCCGCGCATCATTGCTGGCGGTCTGGATGGCAAAACGCTGACACGGAGGCTATTGAGTCGGCTCGCCATAAACAGGCTTTAGCTGAGGGCATGGAAGACGATTTTGAAGACACTTGGGGCAATCTATTCGACTCAGGGGAAGAGGCGAGAGCCAACGGTATTCCTTTCGATGAAGACCGGACGGAGCCTTGGAAAGAGGGTTGGATCGCGGTCGACATCAACCTCGGTCTGCTAGCAGAGGGTGAGTAGGGATGAAGAAGGGAACTCAACGTGCCATGCATTGCCGCTGCGGGAATCCGAAGATTCTTGCAGTGGGCCTCTGTGCCACCTGCTATACGCTCAAGCGACAGGATGAGGAGTATTTCGGTGGGCTGCGTGAGGCCGTGCTGAAGCGAGACGGCCATCGGTGCCGCGTGTGCGGCAAACCTGGAGGCCGGAAGCGAAGTCTCGCCGTTCATCACCGCATTGCCGACAAGTCTCAGCTGGACCTGATGATTACGTTATGTCTGGCGCACCATGCCATGGTGACCCGCACCTTGGTTCTGCTCGAAGACTGGCCGGAGTTGCTGCGAGTGCTCTGGCGTGAGCAGCACCCGGAAGCGCATGAACAAACGGCTCTCGACTTCCACGTTTTTGCTCCTCCGGCTGAGCAAGCGGAGCTCTTAGATACACGATGAATGCTTCTTCTAGGTAAGACAACTAAACGCCTATCAAGGTTGTCACTTCTACCAATGGTTAGCTTATGAGCAAACCATCTGTCCAATCGGACTCGTGATTATGTCTCCAATCGGTAGGCAATCACCAAAGTTTCCACAGCGCTCGATCCCATGTTGTTCGTCAACAAGAGCAATTCGAAGTGTGGTAAGGACCCATCCGGCTTCTGAATTTTTGTTAGAAAAGGTACGAGCTTAGAATCTTCTTTTACGTAGTCCCAAGCGGCTTCGGTGCCAGACACGGACGTTCCTTCGAGGATCAGCACATCTCCATCTCCGCTGAGATTCGGAAGGAAAGCCACGACGCCATACACTCGACGTTGAGGGTCGTCTATATGCGATTGCCACTGTGCCGGCTCATTTGCTGCAGGTCTACGGTTTATAAAAGTGGAAACGAGGGTTTGTGGGTCATATTGAAGAACGAAATTCATATGAGGCTCAAATAGTTGAACCCAGGGATTCGCCTGAACCGCACCAGAGAGCACTACATTGACCGATTTGAGATCGTTCGGACGCACATCGCGCGCGTAACGGATATCGAGATGAGTAGAGCGTAGACTTGCGACTCTTGCGAGTCCTACCGCCATGTTCAAATCCACCATCGAGGTATATGGCGCGTTCGCGACGTGAATCGAAAACTCGCGTTGTTCATTTGGTGCAAGGCGAGATTGTGCCCTGTAGTCACCCCTCACATACTCTCCAAGGCTTGTACTTCGCTTCGTCAAGCCCGTAAATACAACCAGTGCACTATCGGCCGGAACAAAGATTGTCGGGCGAGTAAGAACGAATAGCCGTTGCCAAAGCAGATTGCCTGATATGTTTTGGGGCGAGTTTTCTGTAGCTATGGGCAAAGAAGGATGAGCTCTTCGAGCGATCACGAGCCCCATCCCAGCAAGCGTAATGAACATGCCGAGCAATGCATACAACATCCATTGAGGTCGGTCTTGAGGTTTGGTGGTGCCAGAAATGGCGTCCGTGTGGTTGGGAGTGATATCCGGCACGTCAACGACGACGGGGTTGTCCGCGGACACACGTGGCTCAAAAAGTGGAACATAGCCGCCAGGCTTTATCGTGATTTTGATCGACTCCGATATGCCCTCGCCTTCGAAATAGGTATTAAGCCGCTGCCTCAAACGGCTCGCCTGGGTTCGCACAATTCCGTCGATTGAGCAGTCATAGCCGCGCGCTCGGCCAAACACGGCTTCGCCGACGTGCTGTTCACTAAGGCCATCGGAACAGCCGTTGAGCGTCTGCTCGCAAACATAGGAGAGGAGACTCGACAATCGCTCAGCCCGCGCGAATGTTGATGAAGAGACAACCCTCCTCACGAGTCCGCGATGAACTCCTGTTTGGTCAGCGACCGATCCTTCTCGCACTTCCTCCACGCTTTGCATAGTACCCAGTATGAATACAAGTTGAACAGGCTTCTATGAAAGGAGGATAAACGCGATTTCTGCCCTAAAGCACCTGCTGTATCCGTTACAGGCGATGCCTAAGACATTCAGAATGAACATGTTGGGAAGGGCGCACAAGGTAACAGTGAATTCACTGCGCGAGGCGCGGTTCGGCTGCTAGACATAGGACACAGCCGACCAGATGTCCATGCTAAAGCCGTAAATGTCCTCTGCTTCACTCCAGGAGATCTCCCGTCATGCGAAAACTCTCTTTGCCTCTTCTGTTCGCCATCCTGTCATTCCTCCCGACTTCTTATTGCCGTGCGCAGGCCAATGCTGTGGACGCTGCCCTGAACGGTTATGTGGGAGATGAATCCAAGGCGGCGATCCCAAATGCAACGGCACTTCTCACCAACATCAACACCGGCATCTCGAAGTCAACTGTCACAGATGCGAAGGGTTACTACCGCTTTCCTTTGGTGCCGGTTGGCGACTATAGGCTTACGGTGACAGCGAATGGATTCAAAACCACTACCCAACAGGGTGTAACGCTGACCGTTGGGCAAGAGGGCCGCTTGGACCTCGCTTTGGCGGTAGGCGGCGCTTCGGAACAGATTGAGGTGCAGGCCGAAACCACGGTGGCTGACTCTGGGACGTCCACAGTCGGTGCGGTGCTGAGTGCCCGCGAAATCGAAGACATACCGATCGCTTCTCGAAATCTCTTCAACGTCCTCCTGCTCTCACCCGGCGTTATAGGCAACCCGACCAGCACGTTTTCTACGACTCAGTTCTTATTTGGTGGAACGGAGCGTGCTCAGTGGAATTTGGACGGTTTGGACAATACGCAGCATGGAACGAATCGGCAAATCCGAATTGTGATCGTTACCCCTGAAGCAGTTGCCGAAACACAGACTCTGGCGAATGGCTACTCCGCTGAATTCGGAAGGGCAGCCGGAGGACAGATCAACGCGGTGCTAAAGTCTGGTACGAATGCCTTTCATGGCTCTGCACTTGGACAATATCGCCCGATCGACCTCCAGGCCATCCCAACCTTGCTCCATGCCCAGCCCGCAGATCGCACCTGGTATGACTATGCGTTCACACTTGGCG
Organism: Acidobacteriaceae bacterium; assembly: GCA_965215415.1. Classification (GTDB taxonomy): domain Bacteria; phylum Acidobacteriota; class Terriglobia; order Terriglobales; family Acidobacteriaceae; genus Edaphobacter. The sequence goes on from CBDCDQ010000007.1 coordinate 26,995, forward strand.
GTCCAATCATCAAAGACAAACTATTCTTTTTCGGTCAATACGAGAACAATCCCTATACGCTTCCTAATGCCATTACGATAACTCCTGCCAACGCAACGCTTCTAAGTCTTCCAAGCAATGAGATCGGGTCCGCTCCGTTCGGTGAAACTTACCGTACCCTTGTGGGCAAAGCAACGTACACACTCGGGGCTAAGAACAGCGGGTACGTCCGCTACTCACGTTTCACCAATCACCAACCAAACAATGATGCCGGGTTGGCGATCGTAGACCGCGGTTCGCGCTTTCTCGATCATCAGAACTCAGGTGGAGTGCAACTTGCGACCGTTGTCTCAAGCAAGGTTCTCAACGAACTTCGCGCCGGCGTCAGCCAACGTGATACGGCAAATCTGCCGGTTGTGGGCACCTCGCCGGCCGGCAGCGTCCTTATCAATATAAGTGGTGCGGCAAACATCGGATTCAGCCCTTTAACGACGACGACCACCACGGAGCGAGAGTCGAGTGTTGTCGACAATCTCACCGTCACACGCGGCCGCAACACTCTGAAGTTCGGCGGCGAGTTTGATCATGAAGTCTTCGCGAACGTCGCGGCTACGGCTCCAACTTTCAATTTCGTGGGCCTCCCAGCCGTCCAGAATGGGAGGGCAGCGGTCAGCGCAGTCAATCAGTATCTGAATACAGTTGCTGGAGTGGCCGATCCTTCGACCGGGAAGCCCTATACTTACACCAACCTAACAAGCTTTAGCGGAAACCCTGAAATACGGCTCGCTTTCAACTTCGTCAACTTCTTTGCGCAGGATGAGATTCGGTTCAGCCAGAACTTTTCCGCAAACGTTGGGCTCAGGTATGAAGCCATTCTGTTCCCGACGTTCGATCCGTCGGCTCCATACCCTGCTTCGCGCAGCATTTCCAATGACTACACCAACCTCGCACCCCGCATCGCTTTCAACTACTCTCCCGGAGCAGGACGAAAGACGGTCATTCATGCTGCCTACGGCATCTACTACGACGTTCCTCCTCTAAGCGTCTTCTACAATGCAGCTCAAGTGAATGGCCATCGCTTGCTGAACTACCTGGTCACCGGTCCAACTCCGGGTGCCCCCGTCTTTCCAAACGTTCCCGACTTCTCAGGCCTCACGGCATTTCAGGTGAAACCGAGTATCACTGCATTTGACCAGCACTTCCAGAACGCCTATCAGCACCAGGTAAATCTTCAGCTGCAGCAGGAACTTGGCTCAGGCTTTCAGTTGACAACCGGATATCTCTTTTCGGGTTATCGACATGGCCTTTACTTCGCAGACTCGAATCTGACGCCTACTGGTCAGACGCTGGCTGATGGCCGGCCCACCTTCATGGGTACCGCTGTCCGGCCAAATGCGGCATTCGGCGCAATCAACGTCATTCGCAGCGGAGCCACCACAAATTTCAACGGAGGCTTCGCTACGCTTCAGAAGCGGTTGGCCTCGGGGTATGAGTTCACCGCCAACTACACCTATTCACATGCGCTCTCAGATAACATCGGCGAAGGAACAGTGATTAGCGATCCAACTAGCGTTCACCGTGATTACGGGAATGCGGATGGAGACATACGGCACGAGTTTGTTTTCCAAGGGCTGGCTCGTCCCACCTTTCACACTAAATCGGTGAAGTGGATCAACGGCTTTGAGCTGTCTACGACCACATTCCTGAACTCTGGTTTTCCAATCAATCCAATTGCTGGAACGGACCTAAACAACGACGGCGTGGTTAATGACAGACCGCTCTTTGTGGAGCGCAATAGCCTACGCGGGCGAGGCCTGCATCAAGCCGACTTGGAGCTGAAGCGTTATTTTGATTTTCGGGACCACTATCATCTATCCGCTTTTGTGATTGCCGAGAACATTTCAAATAGCAACAATCTTAACTGCAGCACCACAACCGGCTGCACGGGAGCAGTTGTCAATGCGGTAAACTCAAGCTCCTTTCTGCAAGAAACGTCGGCTCGAACCGCCCGCAATACACAGATTGGAATCAACTTTCAATTCTAAGCAGAGTGATGGGAGAACGCCTGCGTTCTCCCATCACAGAAGAACCCCAAGGGAGGTTTGTAGCAGACGTGCTGAACCACTCTTCTCGAATAATCGTGTACATCATTCTCCTGCTTGGAATGACACAACTCAAGCTCGCCACCGCTCAACAGGTTGACTCCGATACCATAGATCAATTGAAAAGAAAGAACTTTTATGCCTTAGCACTCTTGGAAAACGATAGGGATCTACGGGCAACATTTCAGGCGGACAGGCGCATTCAGGCGGTTGACACCGAACGCCGGGAGGCGATTCAGAAGGCCATGTCTGGCTGTAAGCAGGATGTAGGGTGTGAACTAAAAGCGTTCCTTTGGAGCGAGGATCAGATAGCGGTGATCGCCGATGCGCTTAGAGACGACTCTAAGTGGAGTGCACCTCTTCGTCGAGCATCGGAAACTCTCCGACGAAGTATGGTCTATGCGCTCTATGCACAGCAGGGTGAGTCTGCTATCTTGCCGAATGCTTGGACGCTCTGCGCTCACGGCATGAACGAGATTATCGGGGTTTACGGGCTAGGTGAAAAGCCTTTATACCCCCGTATCGATTCTATCTCGTTTGATGTTGCTACAGGCTCATATCAGGAGCTATTTCAGAGTACGGTGATCACCAATTTAGAGCCGAGAAACGGTGTTAAAACGACATTCTTCACAACGTCTCTCAGTCTTGGCCTTCGGCTCTTGCTACTAAATCATAGAGATGAGGCTTCTCGCTTTGAACCGGTAAATGCGACACTCAATCAAATCGCAATTGCAGCCTTTAAGTCGATTGATTGGAAGCAATTTCAATACTCAGCTATCCTCGTTCCTGGTGAAGGGCCAGAAGATCCTGCGACTTCGATTTCTCCCTTAGGCCACGAGCGGCTTGCGCTGGCGGTTAAAGCTTTTCGCGAGGGCAAAGCGCCTCTAATCATTGTCTCGGGAGGCTTTGTACATCCGGCCCAAACTCGTTTTGCAGAAGCATCTGAGATGAAATTGGCACTCATGAAGGATTTCGCGATCTCTCCAGAGGCCATTCTCGTTGAACCTTTCGCGCGCCACACCACAACGAATATTCGAAATGCAACCCGTGAGGTTTCCCGGTACTCGCTTCCGATGGAAGTTCCAATGCTAATTGTGAGCGATGCGATGCAGATTCGATATATCGACAGCCCAGAATTCCTTTTGCGTTGTCGCACTGAACTTGGATATATTCCGTTTTCTGAGAAGAAGGTGATGTCTGACACAGAATTGTCGGTGATCCCAAACACTCTTTCGACACAACAAAATCCTCTGGATCCTCTCGACCCATAAACGTTGTCCTGCAGGTTGCGTTGTCGGAAGTCTTCTGTAGTTACAGAGCCGTGGAAATGCCGGAACGGTGCAAAGCATGGAAAACGATGAAGCTGTTTCCCACCCTTCACACCGCTCCTTGGAAGACACCGGTGCTGCCGGCGTCTCCCACATTCCCCCAGCTCTCGACGGCGACATTCATGTTTATAAAAGGATAAAAGCATAAACGGCTAAGGGGCTAGATCGGCGGTGCGCCGGTCGTTTGGGCGTTCCATGCGGCTTTTTCCCGGTGATAAGGTCCGCTATCGCTTAGGATGAGTTCGCTTCCCTTGAGCTGAAGGGCTGGCACATCTGGAGCGCAAGCGAGCGGGCCTGATCCAAGCGACACGCCTTTGTTGCACCAGAGGGCAGAGACGGCTTTCGTTTCTCGGTAAGGCTGCCCGTACTTCGTCAGTATGGAATCGCGGAACTGCTGCCGGTCGGCTTCTGTAGGCGTGACCGCCTCGTAGTTGATTGAAGTGAGCTGTTCTGGCCGACTTGGGTTGAACGGGTAGGACTCGGTAAAGCTAAGAAGCGTTTTGAATCTCGCGGTACTGTAGAGCGCGACAGTCGTGTACTTTTTGCCGGGGGTGAATTGAGCATCGCCGGAAGATGGATACGCCGGTTGGATTCCTGGAATGCGAATTGAGATCGCGGCGGCGGCTTCTTTAGCGGTCATACCTAGTTTGAGCGTGAGGATGTCGAACGTGGCAGGGTCGCCGGACCGCGGCGCTGCCGGATGATGGACAGGTCGGATTCACTGAGGGTGTACCGCCGAATCAGATCGTCACGGTTGTCGGGCAAGGCAAGCAAACTCTCCCGCTCGGCGGCGGAGAGGATCGAACGACGAGGCATGATGTTCCTCTTGCAAACGGTCGTTTATGAGAGCACTCAATCGCCAAACACAAAAGCCCTCGAATGCTGGGCTTCTCCATTCTCATAAACAACTCTCGAATGCTATTCTCAAACAACTCGCGCTGCCATGAGTTCTGAGAGGAACGGAAGAGGTTTTGTATGTTGATCGGCTATGCTCGCGTCTCCACCCAGGACCAGAATCTCGATCTCCAAACCGAGGCGCTTCGGAAGGCCGGCTGCAAGAAGATCTTCGACGACAAGATCAGCGGAAGCCACGCCGAGCGGCCGGGGCTCGCTAAAGTACAGGAAGCTCTCCGCGACGGGGACACCCTGGTCGTCTGGAAACTGGACCGGCTGGGCCGAAGCGTCAAGCATCTCGTCGACCTCGTCGGCCAGCTTCACAAGCAGGGTGTGCAGTTCAAGAGCCTCACCGATTCCATCGACACCGGCACGGCGTCCGGACGCTTCTTCTTTCACGTCATGGCCAGCCTCGCCGAGATGGAACGAGAACTCACCATCGAACGGATCCAGGCCGGCCTCAAAGTCGCCCGCCAGCTCGGCCGTAGAGGAGGGCGAAAACGGCTGATGACAGAAAGCAAGATCAAATCTGCAAAGAAACTGCTCGCCAGCGGAACGCCGCCACGAGACGTAGCCGCCAACCTCGGAGTCTCGGTCCCGACGCTCTACCGGTGGATTCCAGCCTCAAGTCACCCTTAGCGTACGCTGTTGTCCGTTTTCTGACGGGACCCCTGTGCGCCACCTGCTACTCCCTGAGGAGGCAGGATGCCGTGCACTTCGCCGGACTGCGGGAACGCGTTCTTGAGCGAGACGGCTACCGTTGTAGCGTATGCGACGCCTCTGGACGAGATAAGCGCTCGATCATCGTGCATCACCGGAAGCCCGGAAGATCGCTTTTGTCTCTGATGATCTCGCTCTGTCCAGGCTGCCATGCGAAAGTGCATCGAACAATTGCGGTTCTCGGAGAAATGCCGCCTCTGCTGCGGGAGTTATGGAGAGAGCAGCATCCGGATGGACATGAGCAGGCTGCGTTGGACTTCACAGAGCAGACGCCAGCGGCGCAACCGGTGGCTTTGTTCCCCTCTAAACCAGCTTGATGCTCCAAAGGTCGCAAGCGCCGATGCCAGAACCTTGCAGAAGGGTACGTGCACAGTCATAGGAGGTGCGACAAAGGGATGCGCTCGAGCTCGGACAATCCGGCAAGTGTGCGAGGTCGACGTTCTGCATTTCACCCCCCTGAAGATCGCTCTGCTGACCGTTCCGTTACTTGACGGCCGCGGGTTTTTCCCCCCGTGAAAGCGATACTCTCTACTGTCCCTTCTTTGGAAAGGGTGATCTCAATCCTGCCGTTCTGAATATCGGGCATGGGGTACACCTTGTCGCTTGGCTTAGGTGTCGGGCCGTATGGCGAGTCGCCAATATGCAATGCTTGCAGGCCCTTCCAGAAGTCAGCCGTAGGCTTATTGGTTAGAGTCGTGCGTATCTTGTCGTAGAGCAATGAATAGTCAGCAATCTTGGCACCCTTCGGGTCGAACTGCAGCGTTTGAGTCACGCCGGGTATGTCGACAAGAATGGTGTTCTGGTTCAAGAGCGTCAGCTTCTTCACTGTGAGATTTTGCGATTGCAGGAAGTTAAGCGCATTGTTGAGTGTGGTTTTCTGGACAATCTGGTCGGCGAGAGACCGTGGGGAACTAGAAATGACGAGGCCGGTCTTGTCAAAGACTACCTTCTCGTAGGGGCTAGTTGAGTAGGTCCACGTCGTAACGCCGTCTATGTCTGTTCCGACCGTCGGGGGCTCTCCAAGGGCCTGACGTACCTGATCCTTGGAATATCCGTACTCCACCTTGTCCTTTGGTACGGGTGCATCCTTGACTCCATTGACGACATCAGGATCGATGTGAACGTCGACTAAGCGGTCGACAACTACGGATTGTTCGCGGCCCCTGATAGCCAGAATGCCATCTCGGGGCAACAGGACGACCGTATACGTGGTGCCGTTGGGCGGAATTTGGATGGTCTCCTGCATAGTTTGGGCGACGAGGTTAGAACGGAGACGGTTGATGTGCGCGGGATCAAGCGTAATGGCTCGGAAGCCTGGAAGAAAGATTCCGGTGAGCACGGAGATCGAGTCTTTGAATGCAGTGTCGTGGACCTGAGCAACTATGCTGCCTCCGGAGATGGGCAAGAGCGCAGCGCCTAGTAGTTCCACCATCTTGAGTACCCGGTCGGTGTGTTCGGTTGTGTAATCGAATGCACCAAGCAGTGTTAAATAGCTATCCGGTGAGAGGCGAGAGGACTGCTCGATACCGTAGCGGTACATGACCTCGCTGCACATGGCTCTGTTGGCCATAGAATCCGTGGAGCCCTGCGGAAGCTGGCGGTTTCACTGTGAGGCTGGTTTCACATTTCTTCATTTCCTTACTTGTGTAGGGCCTAAAAGGATTTCTGTAGGCATCTTCTGCTCTTGCGCCGCCCGTAGCCCCGGAGGCGAGGCTCTCCCAGTAATCACTATTCTTTTTCCCTACGGCACGATAATCCGCGTCGAACCAAATGGCCGATTTGTTGAACTGCAGTTTCTTTGAAGTCCGATTAGCCAGATCCAGTTTTACGGCAATGTAATGGCCGGCAATTCGGTAGCCGTAGTTTCGCCGTACGGTTTCCTGATCCATGATGGTCATGCTGACGTTAAGCAACGATTGATCGGAAGCTGGCTTGGTGACGCGTCGCAAGAGAACACTTCGGACGAGCGGTTTCTTTTCGGTTCCAGAGGTAGAAGACGTATTGGTCAGAGAGGCCACGACCGTGTCCGGCTCCTCACCGGCGGGGCCGGTGACACGGGCGAAAAGAAAGGTATCCTTGACGCCGAGACCTTCCACCTTGGAGGAGGAGGGGCTTACGGACTTAATTTCGGCACCTTGTCCGCAGGTGAGATCTTGTCCACAAACTCCAGGCAGGTCGAAGGCCTGGTAAATAACGTCACTCGTGATGTCGGGCTTGGCTTGTACATAAGGGAAAGTAAAAGTCTTCTCGTCGGTGCCTCTTAAAACGAGCCACAGAGGACGAAAGCCGGGATCGGCCAGAAACTCAATATCGGCCTTCGTCTCGTCAATGCTGTGTACCGTTATATTGTGAGCATCACTTCCGTCGGCAGCGTATACGAATCCCTGCACGTCCTTGACGTGAGTCTGAGGAAGATGGGTTTCGCATCCTGTCGTCAATGCTTTCTGGCAGAAGTCTCCAGTGACGATGAGGTGGCGGGACGGGAGGCTCCTACTATCGACCGAGTACCTTCGCTTGGAAGAGTTTAGCGGGCCGATGAAAAGGAATGCCGGAGCTGCGGCGCCTGCTTTAGATGAATACATAACCAAACCTGGTCTTGTTCGATGGTGACCACATTGGCGTCAGCAACTTTTGTGCCGTCAGCCGCTACGAGCACGGCGCATTGCTTGTCCCTGGTGCATGCCGACTCCTTGAAAGGGCCATCGTTACTCCTCTGAGCGGAGAAGTCGCCAGAGACTACCAGAAATTTGTCGGTAGAGGTTGGAGCCTTGGCGTCAGAGCTTGTCTTGCTGTCTAAGGTGGGAGCCGGTGATTTGTGTTGTTGCTTTGGAGTTGCTGCTGCAACGACGGAGCAAGTGGTAACCATAACGACGAGTACGATAGTGGGACAAAGTTGCCTGAGCATAGTTCTCCGGTCCTCTGCTTGGTAAAGAAGGGAAAGCGGGCCCAGAGACGTGGTAGCAATGTAACGCTTGTACTCGTGTAAACGCTAATACAGCTAATTAGGGTTGCAAAGGCAGCGTCGTGCAGGGCGTCTTGGTGCCGGGCTGAAGCCAATGATGCATTCCAACATCAACGTCTCCGAAGTTGGTTCGGGGACAGCCAGTAGTAGTCTTTAACTTGTTCAAATCGGCGAGACGAACCGGCAAATTAGCGACCGTACTGGGATCGTCGTCAGGATTTGTGAAAGCCCTCTTCTGTCCAAAGTAAGCCGTAATTTCTGCGGTCACGCTGGGTGGGGGCTTCCATTCAAGGCTAGGGTCGCCATAGCTTGCATCGATCTTCGCATCCGACAATATATCGCGAAGAAGATGAAAATAAGCAATATCCGTCAACGTGTATGCCTGAACTGAACCTGACAGGCCCGTATCGAGGTTGACGTTTGGGAGTGGGTGAAGGGTGCTGTCCACGCCTGCTGCTTGCAAGACGGGCACGCTCAGTCTTGCGTCCAAGAGCATCTGGTTCAAGAGATCGTCTAGTTGCCGTTTCGCATGTACTACCGAGGCCACGTACTTTTGCTGTGTCACAGCGGTGGGAAGGTCGATCCTCGTCAGCTTCTTGCCACCCTTCGTGTGGAAGTAAGCCTTGGCCATAATCCCTGATACGCCAGCCCCTGCACCATAGTCTGCCCAGCCGTCTTCCGCTGCCACTTGGTTTACTAACCGCAAGAACTCCGCCAATTCCGGAGTTTGGTCCTCATGGTCGGGCGGCGTTTTTTCCGTATTCTTCGCTAGGGTGAAGGCGCCGGTCGGCATCATGGTGCGTCCTCGTCCTCGATAAGCACCGAGGTCGAGTTTTGCTTTCTTGTAGGTGAGGTCTTCATCCAGCCCGTATGTTTGGTAGTAGGCCAATGTGAGTTGACGCAGAGCAACGTCCATCCCGTGGGACTTGCTCAGTCTAAGAGGGGCAAAGCGGTTTTGATGAGCACCGTTGATGTCAAAACCAAATTCGACTGCGTAATGAGCATCTGGGTTTTGGGCGTATGTCACAGACTCGGCCCCTGGTGCAATGGCCGGAAACACTTTGGCGACAGAAGGATTTGTAGCCTCAGAATGTCCCACCGTATCTCCGACGTAGTGCGTCAGCGCTCCGATAGCGAAAGCCAATTCGTCGGGCTCGGTCGCGTTTCGGAAAAGATTGGAGACAAAGTCGCCAGCTCGAATGTAATGGGTATAGTCCGCAAATGATTGCTCGGGCTTGTGGTAGTAGCCAGAATCTTGGATCAGGGCTCCGCCGATGGCAAACGCTCGTGCCTCGCGGAGCGTGGATTCGCACTTGTCCGCATCCTTGCACATGTCTGGGTATCGAGCTTTAAGTAGCGGCACCACATCGTTGTGCCAAATCAGATCGACCAAAAGTTCGTGCGTAAGCAGGCTATACGCTCGAGCATGTGGCGGATCGCCAATGGACAGAATCAGAATGAGAAAAGAGGCTGCGACACGAGAGGAGGCCGATCTCATAGTGAGAAAACTACAATCGATCAATCCACGGCGCAAGACCTTTCCATCATCAGCGCGGGTATCTGGTCGTACGGGGTCGACACGCACGGCGCTCTTGCGCTCACTCTCGTCCATGCCAATCCTCATAGGCCAGACCATGACATTTCTATTGAGCCGCTACAGATCCTGTTGGGGCAAAACGAAAGCGTCGCTGCTTCTGCAAAGCGGTTCTGTCATCATAATGCGTCGTAGTCGTCGTGCGGTGCGTAATGTGGGAATCGCTGCACTTGCGATTTCCAAGGACTGTGGGAAGGGAGGGAAACGGCTTCATGTTTTCCTCGCTTTCCATCAGGCCGTCATTTCCACCGCGGGCGCCGCAGCGTTTTTCGGTTTGTAGTTTGTCCCATAGAGCTGACGAGGGTTCTTCTTGTAGCCGAGTTTTTCGCTGTTGGTCTGCACCTTTGGTTCGAGCTTTCGATCCTGCTGTGCCTTGATGATCGTCAGAGCATGGCTCAGCCGCTTGTTCTCGACGACCGCTGTGTGGCTGACACGCTGGTCTTTGCTGAAGAGACGGTAGGGAAGCGTGCGACCCTTCGATCGAACCTCAAGCGTGCCATCCGGGAACTCGTAGAGATCGACGTACTTGCCAGCCAGACCTTCCGAGAGCTCGCTCCGCTCCAGGATGATCTGCTTTCTGTCATACGACATGGTTAGCTGATCGCTCACATAGCGCTGCTCGCGATGACACAGGATGTCGTTGAGGCGATCCATCTTGACGTTAAGCGACCGATGCAGGTTCTCCGGCTTAGCAGCATGCAGCGCGAACCGTTCGTTGAAGCGCTTCAGGAACCCGGGCAGGAACGCGTTGCCGGTATCCATGTCGCATACGTTCTCAAGTCGCAACTCTTTCACCAGGCGATCCTGAAGCGTGCGGTTGGCCCGTTCCACGCGGCCCTTGGCCTGGCTGGAGTTGGCGCAGATGATCTCGATGTTGAGCTCGGCCAGAGCGCGGCCGAACTGCGTCATGCCGGAGCCACCTTGCGCGTCGCGGTTGATCCGAAAGACCGAGTGCTTGTCGGAGTAGAAGGCTACCGGGCAGCCGTGGGTGGCAAGGTATCCTTGCAGCGCTTCGAAGTACGAACCCGTGCTCTCGCTTGGTACGAAGCGCAGCTGCATCAGCTTGCTGGTGGCATCGTCGATGAAGACCAGCAGCGTGCAGCACTCGCCGCGCTCCTCGAACCAGCGATGCTGGCTGCCGTCGATCTGGATCAGTTCACCGTAACTCTCGCGTCGTAGCCTTGGCTGATGGAAGCTCCTGCGCTGCTTGCGCGAGAGCCACACGCCGGCCTCGACCATCCACTTGCGCAAGGTCTCGCGGGAAACCTCGATGCCGTGGCGCTCCAGCAGAACCTCCGCCGCGAGCGTCGGCCCGAAGTCACGGTAGTTCTGCCGGACGAGTTCCAGAACCAGCTCACGAACACCTGAGGCCAATTTGTTGCTTGCTGGCCGACCTCGGCTCTTGTGGATCAGGGCTCCGCCGCCACCATCACGGTACCTGGCCACCAGCCGTTGCGCCTGCCTCAAGCTCACACCCAGCACGCCCGCCGCCGACTCCGTCGTGCGACTGCCAGCCAGCACCTCGGTCAAGACCTCAACCCGTCGCAACTCCTGCTTGCTCATCTGTAGCCAACCCATCTGCCGCCTCCAACCCTTACTCAGGATGGGGCAGCGACACTTTGGCTTTGCAGAGCTACGACATCATTGCTTTGCGCTTACATGAGTTACTGTACATAAGATGCATTATCAGACGTAAGCCCGCTTGCTTTGTTATAGATACGCTCACACGGTAAAGGCCTTGTGTCAAGTGAAAGTGTCGGCTGGCCCGGCCCCGTAAGGGGCGACGGGACTGCTTCTTGGGTGGCGTGGCATCCTTGGCGGCTCATCTGGCGAGAGCGGCGTTTATAACGACCTGGGCTCCCTCAAGGAATCCGGCAGGGCAACAGGACTCATGCCTATTCTTTGGAAGAGGGCCTGCATCTGCTCCGGCGTCCTGGTTGCTGCAGGTCTGCGGGCGGAAACTTGCGTGAGGCGGCCGGAACTCCAAACTCGGTAAGAACCTTCTCAAACCGACCCGGGAAGTAGAAGTTGAGAAGCCGCGTCTGGTCGGCTTCGACACGGAAGCTGTGTACGCAATCGGCAGGGATATAAGCGAGTGAGCCGGCCTCGCCAGTGACTTTCATTTCGCCGGCGACGAGAGTGATTCGCCGTCAAGGATGTAGAACGCCTCGGCTTGCCGATGTGTATGGGGTGGCGGGTTGCGAATCGACTTGGAACAACAGGCGTTGGGTTGCGGGAGGCTCGATGCCCGCTGAGAAGTTTGTGAACACTTCATCACGAGTGCCGCCGCGTTCAGCTCACTAGAGCTGCTGCATCCCAGAAGCGGAATAGGGCCGATGTGCGACGGATCATGATTTTGGGTAATAGCTTAGGTCGTAGGTGTGAATGGCGGACGTATCGCTCAGGGTCCGGTAATTGTATGCAGCACAGTCTCTAAAGGTCGCCAGGCCGATCTGAGATATAAATCTTTCTAAAACACCTTTCGAGGGTCCGTTCGAGGCGATTGCCGCTCGATGGACCATCCATTCCAAGTCTTGAGCTTCTTCCACGAGATACTGAATCACGGCCTCATTGTCTTCATGTTGCCTGATGAGACCGCCGAATCGTGCGAGCGTGCTTCTGAGCACCCAGGAAACGGGTGGGAGACGTCCTTTATAGGGCCTGGTCAGAGCTCCCGCTTGATAGAGAAATCGCTTCACACCCTGACGCCGCATCGTGGGGATCAACTGTTTGACGAACCCGGCGTTGATCTTCTTGTGTCTCTAGAGCTTTGCATCTCCCAACATGGAGACGACGAAGTCGACACCTTCCAGTAGAGCATCGAAATCGGAAACATCCGTGACGGACCCTTCATGCACTACCAGGTGGAGATTCGGATCGCAAGTTGCTGAATTTCGGGCGAATGCTCTCACTCTTTGACCATCTCCGAGAGCCAAAGAGACAAAGTGCTGCCCGGTCTGTCCTGTGGGTCCAAAACCAAAAAAGTCGCTGGTTGGCTCATCATCTCCTCGAACCGCGCTGCTGTGAAGGCTGCCTGACCGAAAGACTCTAAGCCTTAGTGTCAGGGCTTCATTGCCAGGATTTTAGAAACGGAAACAGGGGTTTTCGATTTCGCTGCGGCGGCGACCAGGACGTCGACGAGTGCACGGCATTCGTTGATGCCCGTAGCGAGCAAATTGCGGAACCCCACGATGCGGGACATCTTTTGCAGCATGTAAGCCGCCATCCATGCAGGGCCTATCGCCAGCCATCGCTTCTCTGAAGGATATAAGCGATATCCAAGCCGGCGGATGAGCTTGAAGCTCTCCTTCATGCCACGCGCAAGCACCATGGCTTCGTCCCAGGAAGCTGCATCTCCACGACGAACAGCAGCCACGGAAACACTCTCAAACGCGATGCACAGGGGAGCGTGGCAGCGAAGCCAAAGCATCATCTCCGGCTCAAAAACAGCTGGCAAACCTGCTGCAATAAATACGTTTACCAAATCTTCGGAACCGATCCTGGTCTTCCGGGCAGCACCAATCGTGGCTTGCAGTCTCCCATCCTGATCAAAGTTGGCCTGTACAAACGGCATACCGAAGCAGCTTCGCTGAGCACCCACGGCGTCTCGCAGTCGCTCCGGTTCGAAGGTGTTGAACATGAACAGAATGCGTTTCGCGAAGCTCCGCTGTAGCGCCGGCAGTACCGTATCGATCTGGTGGGCCAGCAGAGTAACGATGACGAGGTCGTATGAGATTTGCTCGTCCAGGCTGTCGGCCAGAACCACGTCTGCCCGCTCGCCCTGTGTGTTCAGGATTCCATGATCACGCTCGATCTGCTGCAATCGAGCAGATTGTGGACGCGCAATGGCTGTGACCCTGTACTTCCCGGTGCGCGCCAACTGAAATGCAAAAGCGCTGCCAATGCGGCCGATACCCAGAACCGCGACCTGCAAAGGTTCGTTGAAAGAATCATCCGTAGTCATACTCATGCTAGGTTCTAGTATGGATTGAGAGACGCGAGCGTTCAACGCTCGAAAGTCCACTTGTTATGCTTTGGAGTCTACAGTTGCTCGAAAACACTCTGTCGTCCAATAGCGATTCTCTTTCTGTAGCTCTCTCGAAAGTGAAGCTTCGGGCGTTCAACAATGTTGCGCTCGACGCCGGAGGAACCTGGGCAATCGACTTTCCCGCCTATGACGGCTTTACGCTGAACATCGTGCAAAAAGGGGAGTGCCGGCTGGCCATCGAAGGTCGCCACGAAGCGATTCACCTTGAAACGGGCGACTGCTTTCTTCTGACAGGCGGAAGGAAATTTTCTCTTGGAAGCGACCTTACCTGGCCCGCTCGCTTCAGGGCCGAGGAACTCTATGCCGAGGCACACGACGGAAAGGTTACGTGTCAGGGAGGCGGAGACTTTCTGGTCATTGGAACAATTTTCCGCTTTGAAGGACACCTACCCTCTTTGTTATTCGGGCGCTTGCCGCCGGTGATCCACGTTGAAGGAGGCTCCGACCAAACCGCTGTTTTGCGGTGGAGCCTTGAACGATTCAGCACGGAGCTGCGTGGAAATGGGGTTGGGCGCTCCCTCTTTCTAAATCACCTTGCGCCCATCATGCTTCTGCAGATGTTGCGCATCTATCTTGCCTCCGCGCCAAAAGATGAGAACTGGCTGGTCGCTCTCTCCCATCCGCGGCTGTCCAAAGTGCTCGCTGTGATGCAGTCGAAGTACGAACGGGATTGGACCCTCGATCAGCTTGCTGACCTCGCAGGCATGTCGCGCTCGGGATTTGCGTTGACCTTCAAAAACAAGGTGGGGGTCGCGCCGATGGTTTACCTGACCAACTGGAGAATCCAGGTTGCCTGCGAGCTGCTCGATGCCGGAGAGGACGCCATCGCTACCGTTGCGGCAGCCGTCGGCTATCGCTCGGAGAGCGCGTTCAGCGTTGCGTTCCGCAACATCGTGAAGTGCAGGCCGGGCGCGTATCGGACGTCCCAGTCCAAGCGAGCTTGATACTCCTGCGCGGCTGATATGCACGAGATCGTGTCTAAACGCAGGCTGATCGCGAACGGCTCCTGACTGGCCTAAAGAGATGTTGCTTAGGACTCAAGCTAGTCGTTTACGCAAGATGCTTGCTGAAAAGGTCCACCTGCCGTTTTGGGAGCCAGGGCCGCTGACTGGGGTCCCGTCAGAAAACGGACAATAAAGCACGCTAAGCATGGCTGGAGGCAGGAATCCAACGGTAGAGGGTAGGGACAGAGACGCCGAGGTTGCTGGCCACGTCGCGTGGGGGTACTCCGCTGGCGAGCAGCTTTTTGGCTGACTTGATTTTGCTTTCGGTCATCTGTCGTTTCCGACCGCCTTTGCGACCGAGCTGGCGCGCGACATCAAGGCCGGCGCGGGTGCGTTCGATGGTGAGCTCGCGCTCCATCTCAGCCAGGCTGGCCATGACATGGAAGAAGAAGCGTCCTGAGGCTGTCCCGGTGTCGATGGAATCGGTGAGGCTCTTGAACTGCACGCCCTGCTTGTAAAGCTGGCCTACTAGGTCTACGAGATGCTTCACCCTGCGGCCGAGCCGATCGAGTTTCCAGACGACCAGCGTGTCGCCCTCACGTAGTGCTTCCTGCGCTTTGGCCAGGCCGGGCCGCTCGGCCCGGCTGCCGCTGATCTTGTCCTCGAAGATCTTTTTGCAGCCCGCTTTGGTCAGGGCCTCGGTTTGCAGTTCGAGGTTCTGGTCATGAGTGGAGATGCGGGCATAGCCGATCAGCATGAAATGGTCCTTGTAGTTCTCGGAACTCATGGTTTTGCGAGTTGATTGAGAATAGCATTTGAGAACTGTTTATGAGAGCGGCGAACCTGAGCATTTGCGCGGTTGGTGTTTGCGGCGGAAGTGTTCTCGTAAACCTACGTTTCCAAGAGGACCATCATGCCCCGTCGCTCGATCCTCTCTGCCGCCGAGCGGCAGAGTTTGCTTGCCTTGCCAGACAACCGGGATGAGCTGATCCGGCGTTACACCTTGAGTGAGTCCGATCTTTCGACCATTCGGCAACGGCGTGGTGCTGCCAACAAGCTTGGCTTTGCCGTGCAGATTTGCTACCTGCGCTTTCCCGGCATCGTGCTCGGCGTGGCCGAGCTGCCGTTTCCTCCCTTGCTTCATCTCGTTGCGGACCAGTTGAAGATCCCGGTTGAGCGCTGGGCGGAGTACGGTGACCGGGCTCAGACCAGACGGGAACACCTGGTCGAGCTTCAAACATTCTTCGACTTCGAACCGTTCACGACGGTTCACCATCGGCTGGCCGTTCAGGAGTTGATCGAGACGGCGATGCAAGGACAAAGGCATTGTGCTGGCGACGCGGCTGGTGGCGATGCTTCGGGAACGCCGCATCCTGCTGCCTGGCTTTGAATGCTGTCGAGCGAGTCTGCGCGGAGACGATTACACGGGCCAATCGCCGTATTTATAAGCAGCTGACCGATGGCCTGACGGAAGCTCACCGTGGACGGCTGGACCAGCTGCTCGTTCGCAGATAGGATAGCAACATGACCCTGCTTGGATGGCTGCGGCAGTCTCCGCTCAGGCCAAACTCCAGGCACATGCTCGAGCATATCGAGCGGCTTCGGACGTGGCGTACTCTTGACCTGCCGGTCGGCGTAGAACGCCAGATTCACCAGAACCGGCTCCTGAAGATCGCGCGTGAAGGCGGTCAGATGACTTCGCCGATCTTATGAAGTTTGAACCGCAACGCCGGTATGCGACGCTGGTTGCGCTGGCCGTCGAAGGGATTGCCACGGTCACCGATGAAGTGATCGAACTCCACGACCGGATCGTCGGCAAGCTGTTCAACGCTGCAAGGCACAGACACCAGGAGCAGTTCCAGGCTGACGGCAAGGCCATCAACGACAAGCTCCGGCTTTATGGACAAGTCGGACAGGCTTTGCTCGAAGCCAAGCAGAACGGATCCGATGCCCTCGCCGCTATCGAGACGGTCGTCTCTTGGGAAGACTTCGCAGCAAGCATTACGGAAGCGCAAAAGCTTGCACAGCCGGAAGACTTCGACTTTCTTTATAGAGTCGGCGAAGGCTTGCCACCGTCCGCCGCTATGCGCCTGAGCTTCTGAACGTACTTGGACTGCATGCTGCTCCCGCCGCGAAGCCGGTTCTTGATGCCATCGAGCTGCTGCGCGAGCTGAACGCCGGAAGCATCCGCGAGCTGCCCGAGGACGCTCCACTCGACTTCATCCGCGAACGCTGGGCCAGGCTGATCTTTACCGATACAGGCATCGACCGCCGCTACTACGAGCTATGCGCCCTGGCGGAGCTGAAGAACGCCGTGCGTTCCGGTGACATCTGGGTCGAAGGTTCTCGGCAGTTCAAGAACTTCAATGAATACCTCCTGCCTGCTCAGAGATTTGCGGAGCTCAGAAAAGCCGGTGACCTCCGGCTCGCCGTTGACTCGGACTGCGAGCCCTATCTGAAGGATCGGCTTGAAGCCCTGAACGAGCAACTTCACCTGGTCAATTCGCTGGCCGGCACGAACGATCTGCCCGATGCGATCCTGACCGACTCCGGCTTGAAGATTACGCCGCTCGACGCGTCGGTACCCCCGGCAGCGCAACGGTTGATCGATCAAATTGCAGCATCGCTGCCACACATCAAGATCACCGACCTGCTTCTGGAAGTAGATAGCTGGACTGGCTTTACAACGCACTTTACTCACCTAAAGAGCGGGGACGCGGCGAAAGACCGCATCCCTCTGCTGACCACGATCCTGGCTGATGCGATCAATATGGGGCTGACCAAGATGGCCGAGTCATGCCCCGGAGCAAGTTATGCAAAGCTGTCGTGGCTGCAGGCCTGGCACATCCGCGATGAAACCTACTCCGCTGCCCTGGCCGAACTCGTCAATGCTCAGTCACAGCAACCCTTCGCGGAGCACTGGGGTGACGGAACCACATCGTCCTCGGATGGACAGCGCTTCAGGACTGGAGGCAAGGCCGACAGCACCGGGCACATCAATCCCAAGTATGGCGCCGAACCAGGGAAGCTCTTCTACACCCATATCTCGGACCAGTATGCGCCTTTCAGTTCCAAGGTCGTGAACGTCGGCGTGCGAGACTCCACCTACGTCCTCGATGGGCTGCTGCATCATGAATCCGACCTGCGGATCGAGGAGCACTACACCGACACCGCCGGCTTCACGGACCATGTCTTCGCTCTCATGCATTTGCTCGGCTT
The DNA here is from genome assembly GCA_965215415.1 of Acidobacteriaceae bacterium. Taxonomy (GTDB): domain Bacteria; phylum Acidobacteriota; class Terriglobia; order Terriglobales; family Acidobacteriaceae; genus Edaphobacter. Next base: position 44,785 of record CBDCDQ010000007.1, read on the forward strand.
CCGCTTCGCTCCACGCATCCGCGACCTTAGCGACACGAAGCTGTATCTGCCGAACGGCAAGACCGAGTATCGGGCAATCGCGCCCATGATCGGTGGCACCATCAACCTCAGAGCGATCCGGACGCAGTGGAACGAGATCCTTCGCCTTGCCGCTTCCATCAGGCAGGGCACCGTGACGGCGTCTCTCATGCTCCGCAAGCTGGGCAGCTATCCTCGCCAGAACGGTCTAGCGGTTGCCCTTCGCGAGCTGGGCCGCATCGAGCGAACCCTGTTCATCCTCTCCTGGCTGCAAAGCGTCGATCTCCGCCGCCGCGTTCACGCCGGCCTCAACAAAGGCGAAGCTCGCAACGCCCTCGCCAGGGCAGTCTTCCTCTGCCGCCTCGGTGAGATCAGGGACCGTAGCTTCGAGCAGCAACGCTATAGGGCAAGCGGCCTTACCCTTGTCACCGCCGCAATCGCGCTCTGGAACACCGTCTATATAGAGCGTGCGGTCCGCGCTTCATCGCTGCCAGACCAACCCGTCGATCCCGTACTGCTCAAGTACCTCACCCCGCTCGGTTGGGAACACATCAATCTCACCGGCGATTACCAGTGGAAGGGCAAAAGGCCAGCGCCAGGTAGGTTCAGGTCGCTGCGCACCCCGAACCTTCCTTAGCGTGCTTTATTGTCCGTTTTCTGACGGGACCCCAAAGGAGCCTCAGACCTGCCAACGCTTACCTTAGGCAAATCCGTTCTGAACCGTGCCCCTTGAACCCTGGCACAAAGTGTCTAGGGCACCAACTGAATTGGAGCACGCCAAAAGGTTGCTTTTTCGTCAGTCGGCTCAAGCACCGTCACTTGGCAGTCGTATTCGCCTGGCGCAATGTGCGCCAACTCGATGTCGAAGCCCAAAGGAACAGTTGTCAGCCGCGCCGCACCCGGTGCCGCAAGGACAACCGGGCGGGTCTCATACACCTTCTGCTGGTCACGAAGAAGTGTAACGTACGCTACAACTGGCTTGGCTGTCGGGGCGGCAGGCTGGTAAGCCTGTAGGTAAACGTATAAGTCACGCCCGCGATGAAAGACGCGGGTGACACTGGGGATAAGCTTGCGGTTGTCTTCGACAAGCGGATTGGCTGCAGCCTCCTTCACCTTATCCTTAGCCTTCATCGCATCGTAGAGAGCGTCCTTCTGATCGACGCGCTGGCTGCTCAGCACCACCGAGCTGATCGGTACCCGCTGTGTCTCCTTGTTAAGGTCTGGTATGACGAACGTCGTCTGGTAAGTGCCAATGCGGCCCGTCTCGTTATCACGCGCCAGGAATTTTATCGAGTACTTTCCGGGCAGCACCGTGAAGCCGGCCTCGTACTCTATAGGACTGTGTGCGAGTTCCGCGGCGGTCGCGTCCGTCAGCTTGATGTTCACGTTATCGCGCACATTGGCCACAGTGCGACCGCCATAGACGTCCTTGATCTCGCCGACGAAGTCAATCAAGGTGTGCTCGGCCCCGCCTTTCTTGGCGAGAGCCAGTTCCCCGCCAGGAATCTTTATTACCAGCGGAACGAAGTATTCCGCGCGATTCAACTGGAAGTAGTTGATCTCCATCGCGATGGTTAACTCGGTGATCGGGTCTTCCAGCATCAGGGCGTCTTCGAGCTGGCGCTCTTTATCGACCGTGTTGAACGTCGCAAACTCCTTCCCGGCGTAGTACCCCTGCCGGTAGTCGAGCTTCGCGTCCGCCTGGTTGAGCGTGATCTTCACGCGGCGGAAGCGTCCGTCCAGGTTCGGGTTTGTCGTGTAGTACTGCAGGATGTAGTAGTCGGACATGGCTTGCTGCGCATTGACGATGCCCTTCGTCAAATCGTTATAGTCCAGCAGCGCCTTACCGCCGGTATCGCCGGCAAGCGCAAAAAGAGTATCCTGCGATCGCTGAAATCCGGATTGGGTCGCCTGTGCTGCTGTGCCGGAGTACATCCCCTCGTTACCCGGCGAACCTTGCGTGGCATCGCCGAGCGGAGCCTCCGCGATTAGGCCGCGCGCATCGATCGGCCAGATTGAGACACCTGCGCGAATCGCCGCATCTACTGTCGCGTGGAGTTGCGCCTGGTTGTCCACCCCATTCAGCCGCAGTCCGCTGGCAAAATAGAGAAGCGCCTTCTTCTCGTTCAGTTGACCTAGCATCTTCGCGGCGGTCTCGAGCGCGGAAAGCTGGCGGTCGGTGTTGAAGACGTTGAACTCGCTATCGTCCTGACCGAAGGCCGCGCCTGTGTCTGCGCTGCCTGCGTCTTCGATGGAGTTCTGGTCGCCTTGGCCTTCACCCACAATCAGGGTCTGCAGGATGCTCAGCAGGCGGTTACGGTCGGCGGTAAAATCCTGCAGCACATCGACCGAGCCCCCCTGATAGCGCAGGATGGAGACGACATCGACTGGGGTCATCTGGGTGCGAATGAACTTCTCCGCCGCCGCGAGCGCGCGGAACTGGTCCGCGGGACGCATCGCCGTCATGTCGAAGTACACGGCGAGCAGGCGGCGGTCTTTGTACCGCAGGTTCTCAGGCGTCTCCCCAGCGAGCTGGGTGCGCGTCAGGCGTTTGTAGATTCTGATGTCCTCTTCCGCGAATTTAGTGGGGGGAAGAGGCGCCGTCCCGGTGGGCAGCGACTGGTGCTCCAGGTAGCGGATCTTCTGCGGAACACCGTCTTCAGTCAGCGTGAAATCCGACTCGCTGAAACCATGGACAGGATTGCCCTGCTTGTCCTTAACCGTCACCGTTTCGACGACAAGCTGTGAGCGCACCTTAAGCGTAAACGTGTCGGTTTTGCCAGACTCTTTGTTTGAGCCGATGGCTTGTGCGCCCAGAGACACGCCACTGCTAAGCACAGCCGTGGCAACGGCAAACAGGGAAAGGCTTGCTCGATTTATCATGACTAGAACCTCAACCTCGCTGTAGTTTGCAGGGTACGCATGGGCTTTGCGGCCGTCGGCAGGCCAAAGACCGGACTCGGTAGGGAAGGATTGATGGTCGTGTCATAGCTGCTGAAGACCACGTGGTTCAACAGGTTGGTCGCATCGACGCGTATGTCGAGGTTGAGGGCCTTCGGCAACCGAAAGGTGCGCGCTAGGGCGGAATTGAACGTGAACTGACCCGGCCCGGTAATTGAATTACGGCCTGCATTGCCGAAGTTGCCCAACTGCGGCGCGGTGTAGGCAGCGGCATTGAGGAAATGTCCTGCCGGAGCGGCATAGAGCGACGTTGCCGTGCGATCCGGACGGAGCGTACCCGTAAAGCCCGCTCCATTGACCGTCGCGTAGAACACAGGAGTCTCTGGCAGCCCGGAGCCCACCACCAAAATTCCCGTGACGGTCCACTCTTTGTAAGCACGGCCGCGCCATCCGCCCATAAGCGTGCTGCCGATCCCCATGCCCGTAGTGTACTGAAAGCTCGATGTGGCCAGGTGTCGCTGGTCGAATGTCGAGCGGCTCCGTTCCGCGCGAAGATCGACCCAGTTCTGAGCGATATTTTCGGCGGGGGTGCTCTGCGCGGTGGTTCCGTCGGCCACTGGCCCTCGCCCTCCTATTACGGCGTCATTATCGATCGACTTCGAGTAGGTATACAGGACGGTCGCAGTGAACCCCGACCGCAGCCGGCGGCGGAGTTGCAGGCTGCCCGACTCGCGCGTGGAGTTCCCGTTGGATGTTCGGTAAACATAGCCAGATGGGCATAGCGGACATGGGTTCGTGCCCCCAGCGGATAGGTGTTCGGCAGGAACTCCTGCACCCCCCGCGTCCCCTTAATGCCCAGATAGGTTCCCGTCATCTGCAACGCAGCGGGCAGGTCGCGCTGCACCGCCACCTGCCATGTCTGTGCGTACCCCACCCTGAAGTTGGGGTCAACGGCAAAGGTGTTCGGCGTAGTGGTCAAGCACTCCCTCGAGAAACCGGTTGCGAGCGTCAGCGGGCACGCGGCGCTGTTGGCTACGCTCAGGCTCCTCGACAGGGGTGCCTGCTGGGCCAATTGCAGCACTGTCGCCTGATAAGCCGAGGTATCCGCATAGACTCCATAGCCCACGCGCACCACCACAGACGATCCCGGGATTGGCCTCCAGGAAACGCCGATGCGTGGCTCAATCTTCAGCCGGTCCGGACGTAGCAGGGAGTTCGGATAACGCTGGCCTGTCAACCGTCCTTGCGGATCGCTTGCCAGCACCTGACTTACGCTGGCAAAGTTCGGGGCAACATCCAGGTTGACCAGGCGATTCTTCAACTCCGTGATCGGCGCACCGTACTCCCAGCGCACCCCGGCGTTCAGCGTAAGCTCCGGTTTCACGCGCCAGTCATAGGTCCCGTACGCATCATAGACTGGCTGGCGCAGATACTTGTCCGCGTTTCCGTAGGCGATGGCACTTGTGTCGGGCGTCCCCTGCAGGAAGTCGGAGAGGTCCGACCCGGTCGCCGCGCCCGTGAAGTTATACGTGCCCCGCGGGTTTAACTGCGAGAGGTAGTTGAACTCCTGCCGACGGAAGTCACCACCCACGGTGAAGTTGTGGTGATTGCGATAGTACAGCACGCTCCCTGAGACTGCCTCCGCCCGGTTGCGATCAAATGCGCCGATACCATCGCTAAGCGGTGTGATGCCGCTCGAAAAGATCAGCGTGGGCGGCCCCATGTCGCGCACAGCGTTACTGCGCCCGTCAATCTGAGGCGTGCCGAAGCTCTCTGGATGCTCCGCGAAGTACGGTGAGACGAGCGTGCGCAGACGGCTGAACTTGTACCCGGCAGTCGTATAGAGTCCGTGCTGTAGACGGTGCTGCCAGTTCACATTCGCGTTCATGCCTAGCGTATCCGTCGCATCGCGAAAGCCGAATAGATTCGCGCTGTCCGCGCGCGAGCTTTGGAACGTATAGCCGCCGTTGAACTGGTCGCGTTGCCCCACGCCTTTGTCCATCCGGAACTGAAGCGCATCCTGATGCGCCTCGTTAAGGATAGGCACCTGATAGTTGTAGTTTGCGCTCCCAGCCACGTTCGCCGCCGGATAGAAGCTAAGAAGCGCCTGCGCAATGGGATTGGCCGTAGTGGCACTCATACGTTGTGCGTTCGTCGGGACCAGACCGAACGCCGTCGTCGCGGTGCTGTTGCGCGTCCATTGATACACCAGAAAGAAGTTCGGGCCGCGCGGCAACAGGCGGGAAATACGCAGCGGTCCGCCGAAAGTAGCCGTCGCGGTCACCCGGTTATACGAAGATTTGGGCGTATCCAACCCCGTCAGCGAGAAGGGGCGCGCATCCAGCGCGGAGTTGCCGAGCGCGATCCCAAGGCCTCCAGTGTAGAAGCTCTTGCTGCCCTTGCTCGTATTGCCGAAGGCGGACGCGAGCGTGAACTGCGAGGTGGCCGCGTTGCTGCTGCTGCCATTCACCAGGAACCCATCGGACGATTGCGCGGATTTGTCCGGGGGTTTGGGCATATCGGGCGCCTTCTCCGGGGCTTTCGCCTTCGGCTTTCCGTCTTGCGCGGGAGCCGTGGCCGCGGCGATCATGGCTGGCTGCTCCGCGCACAGCACCTTGGCTTGCGCCATCACTTGATCGAGCGGAAGCATCTTCATCGGCCATGCCAAGCCCGGCCCATTGGCGGTACCGCCCGTGACGATCACCTCCTGGTGCAGCGTGCTGAAGAAGCTCACTTCGACGTCGAGCTTCCACACGCCCTCTGCAAGATCTGAAAAGTTATAGCGGCCCTGCTCATCGGACACAACCGTTAATTTTTTTGTACCTTGGGTTGCGATGACGGTCGCGCCCGGAACCGGCAGGGTCCCGAACGTGACCTGACCGTGATGTTCCGCCGCCCTCGCCAGCGCGCAGGCCAAAAGACAAGTCAGCAGCGACGCAATGCTGAGGAATCTCCAAAGCCTGTCGCGCAAAGAAGAAAACCTCATGGTTGCTCTGATCTCCAGAGGGACCATCCTAATTCTCCGTCGGCGCATCGGCCCGATCCACAATCAGCGTCTTCACCGGTCCCTTCGACGAAATTAGCTTCAGCCCTAACTGTTCCTGCAGGGCTGTCACAAGCACCGGCGGTGTATCGACGCCCTCGCTCTGCGTCCTACTGGCATCCGCGTTCATGACGGAGGCGCTGTGTTCGGGAGACCAGACGAGATCTATGTCGTATTTTCCAGTCAATCCAGTTTTATCGACCACGGTTCGATGCAGGTTGTACGAGAGGCTATTCACGAGACCTTCAAGCGTGACGTCGTGGGCCGTCAGGTGAGTGTTGTGGACGCTCACGCCACCACTGCTAACTCCGTGATATTTCGCCTCTGCGCTCGACTTCGTGAACTTTGGCCCACTCTTGGCGAGAACCAGCTCATAAACCGGCAGCGTCTTCACCTCGATGTGGTACTTGAAGTGGAAACGCTCTAGCATGGGCAGCAACATCGACCGCCACTGCTCCGGCGTCAGCCGTCCCACCAGTCGCGCATCCGGCTCCAAAATTTTCGCCTTAATGTCATAGTGAGTTGAGTTGACCCAGCCCGGAAGACCGCGGATCAGATCCTCTTTGATGCCGTAGGCGCTCGCGATGAGTCCTTTCAGAGTGATGTTGGTTGCGTCGTAGTTTCCGTCATCTACACGGATGCTAGAGTTGCCGCTGTCCGTCTTGTTTGGCTTGATTAAGATGACATCGTAGTGCGGCACCTTGTCCGCCGGTACCGGCTCCTTCAATTGTGATGTCGAGGAGAAAGAAGGGCTGGTTACCTGAGCGCATAAACCTGCTAACGAGGCAACCTGCATCAGCCCAATTAGCAAGCCACGCCGGAACGAAGATTGGGAAAGGAATAAGTTCATGCGGAGACCCTTGCGAACGTAAGAAGAATGCTTCATATGCTTAGACTCCAAATTTCTGCCGTTGTAATCGGCTTCCGATTGCTGATCCGCCGCATCGTCGACCAGCTCCATGGCACCTAACCGTCCTTAGCAAGTCAGAGAAAGGACCGGCTTCGACAAAGCGCCTTCGACACCGAATGGAAAGAAAACCGTTATCTATCCTCCGGCAGCGTCTCGCCGCACTCCAATTCCGAGCGGCGTGATTCTGACACCGGTGTTCGTGTAGGGTTCGACCCTACCTGTACGTGCCTTACAAATTTACTAAGTTGCCGTCCTCAGAAGGTTAAGGTCAAAGTCTTCAGCAAACAGCGCCATTAGAAACACGTCATGAAATCCGTCCTGCTTGCACACATGTTTCCGTAAAAGGCCCTCTTGACGAAATCCCAGTTTTCTGTGTAAGTGCAAGCTCTTCGAGTTGGTGTCAAGAATCTCAGCAGTTATTTTCCTAACTCCGCATATCCTAAACGCATGCTCAGCAGCAAGTGCCATCATCTTAGTGCCCGTCCCACGGGGTGGGCTAGTATCACCCAGCAGAAAGCTCCAACAAGCGGTGCCGTGCATAACATGAATCTGGTGTAGACGTACGAACCCGGCGGGTTGCCCCGCAGCCTCAAACATCAGACTTTTAGCATGTTTAGCATTTCTGACCGAGGAGAACCAAATATCTGCACTTTCCAAGGCGATCGTCTGCTCGCTAAAGGATGTGCTCACAACATGATGAGCGTTATGCCAACTGAACAACAGTTCTTTATCTTCCGCTACGACCTCCCGAAGTGAATATGCTACCGCACAATGCATTGTTAAGCACGCCTTGGAAAGGTTTGTATTAAGCAAATCTGGTTTGCCGCCCACCGAGAACCTTAGCACACTCGGTACGGGCTTGGTGGCCCTACCGCATCAACTGTTGCACATCTGCTTTCCGCATCCGCCTTTCAGTATGAGTGACACCCTAGTACACGGGCTCGTTCCGGCAGGTGAATTGCCACCGTGTCCGCATCATATATCACATTGGGTATTGACATTTGGCGACGTAGATCGCGTACGAGAACGGTTTGTAAGGGCCCCAGGTTTTTAGGTGCGACGTCGCGCTCTACAACACGAAGGAAAAAGCGGAACTCCATTCGCTGCGGTTCTTTTATTCTATGAATGTGACGATCGAAGGTGTAGAAGCGCTCCGCTTCGATGCTTGCAGGTTGAAGCTTGTTAACGATGCCGCTATTCCGAAGCCGATTTATAAACCCGTTGCGAGTCTCGACTCCGGCAGTAGGGACCTCCATTTCGACGGAACTAAACTCAGTTAACCCTGAACAGCGGGATGCAAGGATGTGGACTGTCTGCAGAGGACGGATGTGCTCATCATCTGTCCCAGTGTTGTCACTCCCATCGATATGCCAGTTGCCCTCGCCCAAAACGTGCGAACGCATACGAGGCTGCAACAGCCACACGCCGACCCGCACGGTGACATACTTCTTATCGTGCTTCAGAGGTGTTCGCCAAAATATTTCCCGCTGACAGCTCGATGCCTGTTTGATGAAACTGTCTGCGTCAATGTCCTGAAAGGCAGGGCTAACGAGGAGTTCCGCTATGTCCGGCATCTCTATCCGGTCACTTGCATTTGGCATTCCCGGTAATAAGATAGTCATTGTGAGGTCAAGACTCCTGGTTTCGACATGTCTCTGGTGAACGTAATTGCTTCCCCCTCAACATCTGTGCTCATTTTGATCGTAAACAGAGGTGTCACGATGGACGCCTCGCCGTTATATGTACGCCACCTAAAAGCTTGCCTTAAGAACTCCATGAGCCACTGTGCTCGATCGGCGAAACCAAGGTGTCTAGCGAGCTCAAGATGCTCTTGTGCTCGCGTAACGGTTGCATTGCACAGAAAAGAGCAGGGCAGATGGTAGACCGCCCGAATGCCTACGGCACGCAGAAACATATTTGTCTCATCGAAGCATTGGAATGCCGAGCTCGGCGCAAGAAGTCTAAGCATGTCTCGCGTCGGATCTATAAGCCGCAGATTTTTGAACCAGTGGATAAAATATTCACAGCAACATTGGGGGTACCCGAGTAGCTTGGCAATGGAGTTGTGATCGTCGATGAGAAGTGCTCGCTGAACTTGCATCCTGTACTGAGGCTTTCCGAGGACACACTGATACAAGGGTTGTAGGGTCGGAGTAGTGCCGAAGCATGCTGTGTACCCATGCGGTTGGTCCGCGCGTCTTACCACAGTTATACCAAGGTTGTCGTCCACCTTTCTTTGCTCAAATCTCTTTATCCAGGCTGCATCCCTGAACACAATACTTGCAAGACGTAGTTCGCAGCGAACGGTCTCAACCTCTAAAACCTTAACAAGGTCCTGAACCTCTCGAAGCCGCGGTTCCCACACTGCGCGGGCATCGATAGTTGCCCACTCTATGTGTGTGTACTCTTTCAAGGGCGAGGCCGTCGAATCGTTGGTAGCTCGTAATAAAAGATTCACGATAATCCTCCGTCAACGGTAATCTGCGTGAGCAGGTGCTGGTTTATTACACTCTCTCTCAGATAGGGAAACTTTACTCCCCTTCCACCCACCTCTGGATAGCGAGAACCCTCAAACTTTACGCTAAAGCAGCTTCTTGTCGCCAAACCGTCTGAGACAAACTTCAAAATAGGAGTCTTTACTTCGGCAATACCATGAAGCAGCGTGCGTTCTACAGGCCACCTCAAGAGACTTCCCAAAGCTTCGGCAGAGTCACTGTCGAGAACTGCAATCTCGCTCAACCATCGTCGCGCCTTTTCCCCAGACGGAGAACATGTCGGGGAACAGAGCTGATGCCCTACGAGAGCTAGGCCTAGTCGCTCCCACAGTATATTCAGTTCAGGAGGCGAATGCCAATATGCCTTGAGTGGTATCTGGCTCTCTACGTTAGCTAGCGTGCACAGTATATTATCCTTAAGATCCGGAACACTGGACGCGATTGCCGCAGCGTTACAGCATGAAGGGACTCCTAACATCGTGAGCACACTATCTGCACTACCTTGAGTTACAAGCCTTCTAAACCTTGCTATCCGCTTAGCGGTTCCCGTGATGTACAAGGGGGCGTTACCAGCCATCCGCGCACCGCTAAGCTGCCACATCTCCAGCTGTGTAAGCTCCTCTGAATCGGAAAGCTCTTCACTCACTATGCCAGCGTACTGTACTCCCGCTTCTTCTTTGTTCCCCGTAAGCATAACCTGTTCGGAACCTTCCACAAGGCGTTGGTACTTGGCGTGCCGCTTTACGCGTAGCACTCTGGCTAACACAGACGCCCAGCTTGTTTGGGCCTCTCTACTAACCCATGCAACCCGAAGAAAGGGGTCCAATGTAAAACCGAGAAGCTCCTCAGCGATGCTCATGGCTGCTCAGAGCCTTTCGTAGTGAAAGTAACATTGCGCTCCAGGCATATTGTGTGTAACGAAACCTGGTTCCCTTTGGCCCAAAGCTGAAGCGCAGCCTCCTCAATCTCCTTCCTAGACGGGTGAACACTTAAAGATACCAGCCCTTCGGTAAGAAGCTGCTCCTCTATTCGCTGGTATATCGCAAACCACACGAGACAGTGCTCGGAGCGATTCCTCCAGTCATTTTCTATCGCTGTTCCAGGACACTGGCCTTTGCACACTAAAAAGAACTTGCAGTCCCCGCACCCCCCACAAGACTGCGGCGTCTTGTATAGTGACAAGTAACGCTCAAAACCGGGCGTGCTCGTTTTCTGAAAATCAACGCCATCCTTATTAGTTCGTCCACAGTTACTCGTCTCACCGTGACCTTCCACCCCCTGTACGGCGGAAGTAGTGTACGGGTCACAGCCGTACCAAACACAGGTTGTTCGTCGATCGTTGGCGAGAAGCATCTGACGCATTTCGTCGAACAACCCGATCCGCAGACTTGACAAGGGACCGTCAGACAGCTTCCAGATAAAGGACAATGCATCGATGTTCTCTTCTGTAGTGAGAGCATAAGCGGCGCGGATTTCAGCGCTTTCACTTTCTAGAAGATGAAGGTTTACGGACCTAATGCCCAGACGTTCCAGTTCCACGAACCACTTTCCGAGTCTCGGCAAAAGGTTCGGAGCGGCATTTCCTCGATGCAAAGTAACAATCAGCCCAGGTGGCAGTCCTAGTTCGCACAGTTGTCTTATCGCAGAATGCGTTTTTGCTGTGCTTACCCGCGTGTTTGCGAGAGTGGCGTGCCACCGAAGGTCATTCAGTTCATCCGGACCATCTACGGATATGCCAACTTTCACGTTGTACTTGCGGATAAGTGCAATATGATCTGCACTCATCAGTACCCCATTCGTCTGAACCGAACTCCCCCCAAACCTTGCGTAGCCCCAGCTCCACAACTCCTCTAAGTCGCTAAGGGGGATAAGTAGGGCCTCCCCACCAAACAACGTGAAGGGTTCATCCTTTGCGTCCAGCGCCGCTTTCATAAGATCCATATCGTACAAGGGTCTTTGCTTCAGTGAGGTCCGCTGCGGTTCCTGATAGCAGTAGGAGCATCGTAAATTACACGCGACGCCAAGTGGCCTTAGCTCAATACTCATTTTGCATAGTCCTTCATCAGTAAGCCTAGTAAGCTTATATGCGGCGATTAATGCTTCGTGAACGAGATCGTCAAGAGGTAACGTTCCTATAGTTTAGACGGCATTCCGAAACCTCGGCGAGCATTCAAACGATAGTTAGCGTTGCACACCACTTGACGCAAGAACCGTAAATCAGTCGCTACCAGGTGAGTAGCCATTCATGGGAGGTCTCAGACGACGACTGCCTGCGACGGCTAGGGGACCGTGTGACAGCCTTCTGCAGCCAGGCTCCCGCGACTTGCTTCTCTACAACATAATCTGCTCCTTCTAACGGCTTAGCTCTGTGGGAAACCATTATAATTGCACTACTAGGAAATAATTTCCTGAGGTTCTCAAGGAGGGCAGTCTCAGTCGGCTCATCCAGATTAGACGTAGGTTCGTCCAGTAGCACCAACCGACGCTCAGCGCAAGCTAGCTGTGCCAGTGCAAGTCGTTGCCGCTCCCCAGCAGATACACTAATTCCTCTAGCGCCTATGAGAGTATCAAGCCCGTTCGGTAGGGATTTGTAAAAAGCACCGAGAGTACATAAGGATAACACGCTTCTCAGCTTGTCGTCCGACACCAAGCTCCCAGATGTCAACACTTCTCGAAGTGTGCCTGAAATAAACGCGGTATGTTGATATATCGTAGCCATCTCAGCGCGAAGACGGTCAAGAGAAAGAGTGTTAATCTCATGTCCGTCTAGTAAGATACTTCCTGCCGTAGGTTTTACAAAACCAGACAGCAACTTTAGCAGTGTCGTCTTACCGCATCCGCTTTGTCCCCTAACGACAGCTATCTCGGAAGCTTCTAGTACTAGGTTGAGATGCTCTATGATAGGCGAGTGGTTACGTGAATAAGTAAAGCTCAGGTTGGAGACTTCCAGTAAGGGACGCGCATTGAGCATCGAGTCACCCGCTCCGGAAGATGGCTGCTGAGCCCACCACTGCACTTCCGAAGGACGGCGCAGTAGGGCGAGTGCGCGTCCAATTGCTGCCAGTGGCTCATGTATGTTGGCAAGAGGCGCGATTATGTCCGCAAGAGGGTTGTAGAACAAGTTCATATATGCCATAAATGCTAACAACTGACCAAGTAGGAGCTGGTGCGCGACGACCAAGTACCACCCTACACCAATGGTTACAGTCCATCCTAACGCTTTTAGAGCATCTAGTATCATAGAATACTTAAGAGAGCTCCTAGCAGCCCAAGCCTGCTGTTCCTTAATGGCCTCTCCATCGATTTGCTGCCTATGAATCAAAGCCCTGCGAAAAGATAAGAAGCGCATACTGGCTGCTGCGTCGAAGGTCTCTACCTGCAAGCCTACTAACCGTGAAGTAGCTTCGACAATACGGGCACTGGACTTGTATAGTTTGCGAGAGCGTCTTACCAAGAAAACTGTCATTATAGGTGTCACGACAAGGGTAGGTAATGCGAGCCTCCAACTCATAATCAACATTGCGGCAGGTGCGCCTAAAAGGTATAGGTAACATCCTGATATAGCCGAGAGAATACTGAGAAATGAGCCTAAAGATGCTCGAAGTGAACTAAAACCTGCTCCGATTTCACCAGGAGTTTGCTCCTCAAAGAAGCTTATTGGTAGGTGGTGCACACAGTGGAAAAGACTCCGAGTAAGACTACACTGAAGCTTGGTGGCTAGTTTCTGGGAAGCGTATGACTGAAACCCTTTATAGACCATGAGGGCTGATTGTAGTAGAAGTCCGGCCACAAGGATAGTGCTAAGCTCACGGTAGCGGTGCGCTGGGAATAAAACATCGATCTCTAGATGCAGTAGGTATGGCATAACGAGACTTCCTAGCTGCATAATGGTACCCGCGCGCACTATGCGGGCGAGGTCACCGCGAAACGGGCGGCATAGAGCTAAAAGCTGTTCGTAAAAAGCGGAAACGGTGAGTTTCGTATCACTACAGGTCATCGATGATCCATGGAAATAAATAGCACCTGAGTTTATGGGCGAAGCTGAGTGCTACACGGGTGCAAGTCGGCAAAACGGCTAACAGCTGTTCTCGTTCTGAGGACAAGCTCTTATGCATCATGGCATGACGCAGTGCGCAGACGGCTGTCAGACTGTCCAAGCACGAATGGACAAGATTCCTGGTTGTCACTCTTTCACTACTAGGTGACAACCAGGCGTTGCGCGGCGGAATAGCCCGCGTCTGTCGTTATAGATCTTAGCTGCCTGCATCCTGATGGTTGTCGGTGTGTTGATCGGTATGTGCCACAGTGTCGGGCATGGTTGCGTGGGTCTTATGGGGGGTTGTCGGTAGTGACATGAGAGTTTCCTCTAGCTGCTCAACGCTTGCAAGTGTCATGTAGTTTCTCCTTGAGGCTGTGTGGCCTTGTGAGAACACTACCACAGACGCGTTACCGAAGGAAGACGCAGGCTTGTGACCCGTCGCCTATTTGCGGAAGCACTTCTTGCATCTGGCGCATGCCGAGCTCTGGGCGCGCTTCGCTCTCACCTCGCCAACCGCGATCCCCTTGCAGAGATCTGCCATCCGGCCCGCTGTATCGCCGGTTGCCCGCCTTGGTACGCCCCAACCTACTTGGCGAGGGCTATTCACTCTCGCTGGCGCTCGCGGACAAGCTCGCGCTTAGATTGAGCGAAGGCACCCAAGACGCTCAAGAGCAGATTTGCCATTAGCGAGTCTGCACCGGTAGAGGTAAGGTTCTCTCTAACAAACTGCATCCGCAACTCGATTCGTCGGCCAGAAAACAGTTTGCGAAAATCCTCCACATTGCGCCCGAGCCGATTCATAAATGACCGATCACGGTGTCGTCGTTGCGAACGGAGGCGAACATGGCTTCAAGTTTAGGCCATTTTGTGTATGGCCGGCATCTTGTCGGAGGAAGGTGCGATTCGTCGGCGGCAGCAAGAAGGATGAAGGCCCTGACCTTGGCCCCACCCGCACAAAGCGGGCCTGGGCAAGCATAAGCGTAATGGAATAACGATGAGCTGCCAGAACGTCATTTCGTCGGTACGCCGCCCTTTGCGCGCCGTTTGGGCGCAGAGGCGACGGGATCTCACCTTGCCTAACCACTGATTTGCAGACGCCTCTCCGTGTTTTCGACGGGAGACTCACGGTTCGTGCGTGGCCAAAGCCGCCTTCGCATCGCGAGGTAGCTACTATCAGGCATTATCAGATACGTATTCACAAAAGGGTATGGTCGAATGTCACCCAGGCAAAATGTCGGCATAACGGCGTTCTATGTCACTTGAAGAAGACCGCAAGATGCCGCTCGCGTGAATTTACGCGCCACCCGAAACATAAATCTATGTGACGCGCCGCACCGGACCTCATTCCTCCATGCTATCTGAGGAAAGAGTGCGTCTTCCCTGCCTCTAGCCGGCGTAGAGCCGCCGTCCTCCGTCACCCATCTCAGCGGGCCTGTTCCTGCCCGCAACGCCGGCCCTGAAAACAAGCAACCGCAACGACGGAAGCATCTCTACGCGCTCCGCGCCAAGCAAGGGAATCAGGCTTGCTGAGAGGCTCTGCCTCTGGCGCGTGCAAGGTGATGGAAAACGCTCCGTGCAGCTCCAGGTGTTCGCTTCCTCCGGCCTTCGGCTGGCCTATGGCCACGTTTCCCACACCTTGCGCTTGCCGCCTCCGCTGGCGTGGGCCAGGGCCAAGGGTGTCTGTGAGAACAGCCACTGCCAAAGCGATTTACAAACGGAGGACCCACCCCATGCCGAAGTTTACCAGCATCACCACCACCAACAACCTCGCCACTCTCCCCACTCCTTCCCAGAAGCCGCAGACGAGCAGAGAAGTCATTGCCGCCAACGTGAAGATGCTCATCGATCAGTTGGAAGCCGGACACTCCGAAGGCCTCACCGCCTATCTCACCGCGATGGGACGCTTCCACAACTACAGCCTTGGCAACATCCTTGAGATCGCCCGCCAATGCCCCACCGCCACCCGTGTAGCTGGGATGTACGCATGGAACCAACTCAATCGCCGTTTGAAGAAAGGATCGAAGGGCATCCGCATCCTTGCCCCGATGTTCGACGTTCGGAAGAAGAAGGACACCGAAGCGGCGAAGGACATCACCCAACAGAACCGCCCCACGCTTGTAGGCTTTCGTTCCGTCTATGTCTTCGATGTCGCCATGATCGAGGGGGCACCTCTCCCCGAACTGTCTTCCGAGATTACCGGCGAAGTAGGCGAGTACCACGAGCGGCTGCTCGACTTCATCGTTGCCCAGAAGATCGCCCTTGAGTTCAAAGAGAGCATCGCGCCCGCATTGGTACTGAGCTATGGAGGCAAGATCGTCCTTCTTCCCGGACAGACACGCGCCGAAGAGTTCAGCACCCTCATCCCCGAACTGGCACACGAGATGCTCCACAAGGCCGAACGGCGCACCGCCACCACCAAGACGGTACGCGAGACAGAAGCCGAAGCCATCGCCTTTGTCGTCTCACAAACCATCGGCCTGAATGCCGGACACGCCTCAGCCGACTACATCCACCTCTACCATGGCAACGCCGCTCTACTGGCCGAGAGCCTTGAGGTCATTCAGAAGACCTCAGCCGTCATCCTCTCCGCATTGGAAACACCAGCCAAAGCCATCTCCGAAACCGAGGAACTGGCGCAAGCCAGCTAACCCACTACCCACGGGCGGGGCGGCCTCAAGCCGTCCGCTCCCACGCCACTGCTACGCCTAACCGCTCAAGGAGAGCCACCATGAACACGCAGACCGCCACCGAGTACCGCAACCTTCCTCTTAACCTCCTTACCGAATCCAGAACCAACCCCCGCCGTCTTTTCGAGGATGTCCCTCTCAAGGAACTGGCCGAAAGCATCCGCACACGCGGAGTGCTCTCACCGTTGCTCGTTCGCCCGCTCACCGTGCAGAGCTTCGAGATCGTCGCCGGAGCCAGACGCTTCCGCGCCGCTCAGATCGCCGAGGCTCCCACCGTTCCCGTTCGCATCATGAACCTCACGGATGCCGAAGCCTTGAGGCTCAACTTATCGAGAATCTGCAACGGCGTGACGTTCACCCGTTGGAGGAGGCGCAGGGATTCCGTGCCCTTCTCAGCCTTCAGGAGCCAACCTACAGCATCGAGCAGATCGCGGCCAAGACGGGCAAGGCACCCGCCTACGTAGCTCAACGTGTCCGTCTCACCGAGCTTGCCGCATCCGTGGTCGAGGCCTTCTACGCCGAAGAGATCAACGTCGGACACGCTCTCTTGCTTGCCAAGCTACAGCCCGACCAACAAGAGAAAGCACTGGCCGAGTGCTTCCGTGAGGAATGGGGAGTCGCAGGCAACAAGCCCAGGCGCATCCTCTTACCCGTCCGTCATCTCCAGCATCGGATTGATCACCGGCTCATGCTCATCCTGAAACTTGCTCCGTTCAGCAAGAGCGATCCCCAGCTTGTGCCCGCAGCTGGAAGCTGTTCCGAATGCCCCAAGCGCACAGGCCACAACCGGCTCTTGTTCGCCGAGGTGCAGCAGGACGCTTGCACCGATCCAACCTGCTACGCGGCCAAAGTCGAGGCGCACGTCCAATCGTCGCTCACGAGCAAGCCTGCCTTGGTGCAGATCAGCACCGAGTACGGAGCACTGCCGGAGGGCAGTCCCGCCATCACCCGCAACAAGTACGTCAAGATTCGGGCGGAGAAGGCCGACACTCCCGACAAAGCGAAGTGGCCCGAGTACCGGACGTGCCGCTTCGTCGCAGAGGCCCTCGTCACGCACGGCACCGAAAAAGGCGAACTCCGCAAGGTGTGCGCTAACTCAGAGTGCCTTACCCACAACCCCAAGAAGCAAGTCAGCAAAGCAGACGCGACGTTCAAAGCCGAGCAGGAGAAGCGGCGCAAGGAGGAGGCTCTCGCCCAAGCCACATCGGTAAGGGTGCTCGAAACCATCGTTGCCGCTGTTCCCGTCCGGTTGATGAAGCGCAACCTTCTCTTCATCGCCGAACTCATGCTCCCCATGCTGGACGACCAACGCATCCAGTTTGTCGCCCGCAGTTGGGGGATCAAAGCGAAAGAGGGCGAATCCGCAGCCAAGCTGCTCACCGCTCACCTCAGAAAAGCGGAGGAGAGCATACTCGGCAGATTGATCGTCGAGCTTGCCATCATGCCTTCAGCCCGCGCCCAGCCGGACGGCGCCAAGGGACTACGCGCCGCGGCCCAAACCTACAACGTCAACACCGATGCCGTCGCGCTCAAGGTCAAGCAAGAGTTCGCGGCCAAAGCGAAGGCCAAACTGTCTCAGAAGATGGAAGCGAGACCGGCAGCCGCGGCAAAGAAAACGGCATAACCGCAGTGGGGGTTGGATGGCACCGGCCCCCGCTTCATCCCCGGAGTGTCGGCGTATCGTCGCAGACAAGCAACGCTTCTTCAGCGGGAGTAGCTTGCCACAACTCAGAACAGGGGTTCTCCCCCACGCGAAGAGATGCGTTCAGTCAAATAACGCCCGAGATCAAACAAAGGCTCTAGGCGGCGATGGAGGGCGAGTAGCAATGGACGATGAGCCTTTGGAAGCATGTGCGGATAAGGAACCAAAAGCATTGCCCAGCCAGATGGAACGCTAGGTTGAAGGTAGGAAAAATGCGAAGTGGCATCACTGGCTCCGTACAAAAGCAACTGCAAAGCGTTATCGGGTTTGATCAAAACGGTTCGATACTCTTCCCGAAGAACAGCAAGAGACCCTTGCTCAAGGCTGTACGGAGTGACAACAGAGGGCAGATCGATATCTCGGTCGTGCGTCAGCCTTCTCCAAAGCGCGAATCTTCGCGCAGCACCGGAATTCGGTGCTATGTACAGCCGATCCCACTCCTGAAGGTAAAGACCGAAACATTCATTGCGAACGCTAAACTCATCAAAGACGGCATTTCGAAGACGGTCAAGCTCCTCCTCCGGCAAGGGCCCATAACTCTCCCCTCGTCCAAGACGCATCGTTTCAGGAAGGCTGTCCAGGTGCATGATGCGGTTGGACTGCGAATTACTGATAGCACCGATTTTGCATAATGGAACCAAGGCCTTGAACGAAGGACCTTTGCAAAGAAGCTGCTTGAGTGCCCTCGCGCCAGGGTGAACAGAGTGGTGCTCCACAGACGTCCATCTCTGCAACTCAAAAAGCGGCACATCTCTTCTCACGTCAAAACATTCAGGTGCTTCGAAGCGACAGTCCAAGAGCGCGTTGACGAATTCGTGAGAAACATCGCGTTTCCGAAAAAACATAGTTTAGTGTCTCAGTAATCGCTGGTGTAGCCGGGTCAGTCCTGCTCGGGGCTCAACGCCCCCAATAACTGCCGCTTCTGCATACAAGCTCTCTTCATCATCAGTCTGGCAGCCGCCGCTCCGCCGACAAGATGCGCGCCTTGGAGTTCAAGTTCCGCGAGGGGTTGACAAGAGCCGGGTCGGAACCGCCGCGCAAGAGGAGACCACCATGGATAGTCTCTGCAGGCAGATTAGCTGGTCTTACGTAAATCTACCGTTCCGGTTTCATCCATGATACTCGACATGTAGAACTGAGTTTGTGTAATCGCCAGTTAGCTCATTGCTCACTGGCGATTATAAGCCCATAGCGATCTGCACTTGCGGGAGAATAGGTAATTACCGATCTCTTGATGATCGGTAGACAAATCAGGTCAGTACGTCAAAGGCAAGGCCCCTTGCTCCCGCAAGACGAAATGGCAGCTCAATAGGCCCGCCGGTCGTGTTTTTGCGGGCACACGCTTAAGACGGAGGTCCGGCAGATCATCCGGAAAGGTTAGCCATTCTCGGTAGATCTCAGGCCTTACATTCTGCAGAGCAGATAAAGTTCTCATCAGGAGAGACCGGTGATCGCAGTTCGACCGGTAATTCAGCAGTAGGACCTGTGTCAACTTTTCACCCGAGGCGTTCAGCGCGACCACATGGCCGTCGTCTCTAATCCGTAAACAGCTTGCAAAGAGACCTCGCAAGGATCTGCTAAGCCGCCGATAGCTCTCTTCGCTTCATTGCAGGTGGCGCAAGCGTAGACAAGATTGTCATAGCTGCAGATCCCCGCAGCAGTGACGCTCACCGGTACGAAGTGGTCAATGTGGAAGGTTCCAACCCGACCGTACCAACGCTCCCGATGCAAACAGTACACGCAACGGAATAGGAACTCATCCCGCAGCCACTCTCGGTAGCTATCGTATGTCCCGTAGCCTGCGGGACCGTGTTTTCGTGCGTGAGGCTTTAGCAGATATTCGAATCCCTTCACTGCACAAACCGTCCTTCCGCCCTCAGCTAACGAAAGCAATTCGTCGTCTTCCAGCGCTTCAATGTCACGACGAGAGCGGGGTGCAACATCGAAGACGTGGAACTCCGCGTATGCCTGTAGAAGACTGAGTCTCGCTCTGCTTTCCGAGCTCGCCACGAATGGACTGATCAATCAGAGTGCCGCGTTCTTGATTGGTCTTTCCCCAGTCCCTCGCGAGTTCGCGGTACGCGGATAACGAGATGTCTGCCTTGAAGGCTTTCGGGATATAGCAAGCTTGCAAGTAGGGAACACCGACCCGGTCCCATGCGGTAAACACGTCCAGCAAGCTGCGTTCTAGCGCAGCCGGAAGATTGTAGAGTCGCAGGACTTCACAGTCGACATCTAGCAAGAGTTCCGTCAAGTCATGCCATCACTTTGTCTACCGGCCGCAAGCAAATACCGTTTGACGGTGGCTTCAAGCTGACTAACATCCTGTGCCTTTGGAACTGGCATCTGCCGCATTTCGCCTACCGTGTTATCGCGCTTCCCGAGATGCGAAAAGACGAAGGCATTCGCTACAGGCAAGTTCAACAACCCCCATAACGCCACAGCCGACCATCCTGCAGCTTTGGCGCGTACGGCGATGAAACGACTAGATACCGCGCGGCCATCCCGGTTCGACAAAGCTTTAAGACGCCACGGGCCCCGGCTCGCTGGAGCGTAGTTCAATAAAACCTGCTCTACTCCCGTAAGCGTACCGCTCCTCGGGTACGCTATCACTGCGGGATGCAAATTCAACCAATGCAACTTGGGCAATTCGTGCAGATGCAGCCCAGAATCGAAACGCACCAGGCCAGGAGCCGCATCAGCAAAAGGTGTCGCGGAGAAGGCCCTAAAGCCGGAACGTGAGCTGGCCCCGCGAAAACTAAGACCCTGACCGGCTGACGCGATGCCATCTAGATAATGTGAAACATACCAGGACGTGCTGCGAGCCGGAGAGGAGTACTCACAACTGTTCGACATACAGGCAAGAGGATCCCTCGCCCAGCACTAACCCTCCCGCGTTTGCAAAATTTGCACCGCGTGTGTAGCGGCCGCGCCCGACTGGATTATCTTTTCGGAGATCCTCTTCGATCAGGTATTCGTAGAAGAGCCTTGTCACCATCAGCCGCAGTCGGATCGTGGCATTGGCCATGCCCTTGGAGTGCCCGATCTTTTGTGCATTGGAAGAATTAGGGGTAAGTCCGGGATACGTGTACAAAAAGCGGTCACAAGGAAACCGGCTGGGCGGCCCGTGTTCGTTTGGTGATCTCGCCGACACTTCCACGGCTCGCGCGACCGACTATTTTGCTTCGAATCTGCCGGCTGCTGAGGGTGCTGTTGGTTACTAGTTCCTAGATCTCTCCCAATAACCGGCTTCAAGAGTGAAGGGCATCCGAGATGCTTTCCTCGCGTCTCGGCAGCTCACATACCGGCGGTTACCCGTTCGCTGATGAGCGATGATTTCAGTTCGGCCATAGCGCCGATAATGATGAACATGGCCCGCCCTATCAGACTGTCGGTGTCGATCTCATCCTGGACGCTGACGAAGCGCACTCCAAGATGGTTGAACTCTTCAAGGGCGGCCAGCAGATGTCGTTTGCTGCGGGCGACGCGGTCGAACTTCGGTACGAGGACAAAGTCGACCTCGCGGTTTCTTGCCGCCGTCATCAGGGCGTTGAGCTGAGGGCGCCCCTCCCGGCGAGCCGACACGCAGGTTTCGCAGTAATCCGGACGATCTGGAGACCGGCTCCTTCAGATCGCATGAGCAGCCGCTCAGTGCGCCGACTACCGACTTAGGAAGTACGAGCCGAACCGCCGGCACAGGACCATGATCGCGGTGCTGACCGAAAGGGTCGACAATCTTGACATACGAGATACTGGAGCTGCTAGACCGGCTGATCGGCGGCTTCTTCACTTGCACGAAGAACCGGTCTGAGCGTGGGTTCGCCAAGCAAGTTGAGGCGATCAACGTTACAAATATACTTGACATACCCAACGCGCACGCATAGTCTTAGGTCATGGAAACCCCACGGACTCTCATCGACGCTATCCGCTTCTACGCTGACGAAATCAACTGCATTAAAGTTGTCAAGGCGATGCGTTGGCCGAATGGGGTGACTTGCCCACACTGCGATGCGCCCAAGCACTATTGGCTTGCCAAGGTAGCCAAGTTCAAGTGTGCCGTGTGCCGCAAGCAATGGAGCGTCAAGGTGGGAACCATATTTGAGGATTCGCCGATCAAGCTGGACAAATGGCTCGTGGCGACCTGGATGGTGGCGAACTGTAAGAATGGCATCTCCTCATATGAGATTGCCCGCGATCTAGGCGTTACCCAGAAAACCGCATGGTTCATGCTGCACCGTATTCGGCTGGTCATGCAGGACGATTTCGGCGGTGGGATGCTCAAGGGTGAGGTCGAGGTGGATGAGACCTTCATCGGCGGCAAAGCCCGCAATATGCACTCATCCAAGCGCAAGATCGCCAGCGACCGCCGCCACTACGGTAAGACAATCGTGATGGGGATGATCGAACGCGGCGGGAAGGTGAGAACTGAGGTCATCACAGACCGTGTGAAGCCCGTCCTACGCGCACATTGAGAAGCACGTGGAAGAGGGCGCGAAGTTGTTCACCGATGAGCTTGTAAGCTATTGGGGCTTGGATCAAAGGTACGTTCACGAAGTCATCAACCATGCGTATGAGTATGTCCGTGAGAACGTGCATACCAACACAATGGGGAACTTCTGGAGCTTGCTCGAGCGCGGTCTGAACAGCACATACGTCAGCGTAGAGCCGTTCCATCTCTTCCGCTACATCGATGAGCAGGCTTTCTGGTTCAACAATCGGGGCGACAGTGACGCGGGCCGGTTCCGCAAGCTTCTAAAGGGCATCGCAGGCAAACGGCTTACTTATGTGGAGGTCACTGGTAAGGGGTTGGTAACGGCAAGTGCATAAAACCTTGCTCGGCAAGTCTAAGGGCGTTTGGCATCGGAGACAGAAACGGGGGAAGCGGAAGGCTTGATCCGCTTCCGCGTCTTCGCCATACCGTGTGTATGTCGCCAGTCCTGTACGCTTTTCTCCTCTGCGTGGCGCGCTTGAAAATTCGCTTTGGGCGTGGTAACGATTCTTTTCAGTAAGTTCGCAAAGTTGGCATATTCGGCGGATTCACTGGCCATACAAAATTAGCTCCTTTGACAAATATGTCCATCAGGCTATTACGATCCCACGTTTGGCCAGTAGAAGGCATTTTTCCATGATTCTCTGCATGATTGGCGAAATCCTAAAATCACGTTCAATCCCCGATGTGTTCAGTTGCTCGTGGTGGTACCTGTATGTGCCATAGGCCATCATATCAGCTGCTTGCAGCATACTTAGCTTAGTGCTGTCACCCAAAGCAAACGAAACCCACTTGTTCCATTTGTCAACCCTCGGCGGCCTCTCAAACAGAAAGTGTGCTTGTAGCGATTCGTTTTTGTTCCCTTGATCGAACACAAGCCCTACGTCTTCAAGCGGCCACCGATGTTTTGCTTGAGACACAGTAGTCTGAATAGCGTGTTGCATCATCAGCAGGTCTGGACTGCGGAAAGTAGCTCGAATCCACTGCGGTAAGCCAGTGAAAGCGTTCGGCAGCATGGCAACGCCGCAAGGGAGTACGTCCCCATCAATCAACAGGTTCATTAGTTCGGCGTGTAAATTGAGCCTCAGTGAGTATCGCCAACCCCTGAAGTCTCCTATTGCGTTGACGCAATCGAAGGCGTGAAATCGCTTAGGTCGGTTAGGCCACACCGGCGAATCTAAAACGGCTCGCCATCCAGTGTCTATCTTTGTCCATTCAGTTTCGTTTCCAATCAGTCCTCAAAACGAGCGCGGCTGTGCGTCTATGCTAGCTGCAGCCTGACTCCTGTCGAAACAGCCGTAAACCACGCCTGCCAGCTTCCCATCGCAATCGGGGCCATGCATGAGGAAGAACAACTCATGCGGGCGGGATGCCCGATCAGCGACATCGATGTGTGACTTGGTCTGCATGGCAAATCTATCATCATGCATCCATTGGGTTCGTCCTGTAAGTTTATACCCGATCAACGATAAGGTGTGACTTATTCCACGGTAGTTTATCTTGAAGACTATCTGACATCGCGCCCGCAGCACGCTGCCAGCCCGGCCCCGGCCCCTCCAGGCGGATACACGGCGTGTCGTAAACCGTAGTCGCTTCTCACCTAACTCGTTATAGAAGAACGCCCGATGATAAGCTTAAGGCTTGTCGAGGGAACCACTGACAGTCCGGGGTGAAAATTCTATGAAGCTTGAGCTTGTTGAGATTCTGACGCGCCAAAATGAACTCTCGAGGCTTCCGGTCGTTGGTGATCACGGACCTGTAGTCTCACTAACGAGTCACAGAGCTCGATTGGGCACTCTCCACATCATGCTAGAGTCAATTGCATGGGGTCGTCTTTTGCCCTCGCGATTAGTTATATGGCTGGATCACTCTGAGATCAAGCTTGGTTTATCGCCAGCTATCATGCGACTTGTAGATCGAGGACTCGAAGTTAGAGGAACAAATGATTACGGTCCTCATACGAAATACTACCCTTATATAGCCGACGTTCACCCAAGTTCCTGCCCCCTCGTACTTGCTGACGACGATGTAATCTATCCGCCCAGCTGGCTTGCAGGATTAGTGAATGAATTTGCCAAGAGCCCGGATTGCCTATGTTGTTACAGGGCAAGAACGGTCCAGATAGCAGGCTGCACGCTCTTACCTTATAACACTTGGCCCTTATGTAGGTCATCTCTTCCCAGCATTCTTACCTTCGCCACTGCTGTTTCTGGTACAATTTTGCCGGAACGCTTAGTACAGCAGCTCAAACGCAGCGGCGATGGGTTTAGCTCGTGCTGCCCCGAAGCTGACGACATATGGATCCATGCCAATGCTGTTAGGGCCGACATACAGACGCGACAGATCGATAACGTGGCGAGTACGTTTCCGAGTGTTCCGGGAACTTGGGTATCTGCACTGTACCCTAGAAACTTTCTTCAGGGCGGGAATGACAAGCAGGCTAAACAAACATACAACGCTCACGATTTAGCTTCGTTAGCTCGAGCATGTCTCGCTGGGCCTTGCTCGTAGCTTAGAGACACTTTACGCAGTTTTTTATAAGATGCGGCAAAACGTAAAATTTCTTCCTCGCACCACGTGCAACTACCGCCTCCGTAGTCATATAGCTATTTCGTAAAGTAATATTCCTGGCTTTCGTGCTAGCAACTAGCTGACGGTAATCGCTTTTGTGAGTAAACTCCTACGAATACATGGACTAAAGAAGCCATAAGAAACGCGGTAGTGAGGCTTTCGGAAGCAGGTAAGCGACCGGCGCTGCGAGACACCGTTTTAGTCAAATGTAGTTCTGGCTTAGAATGATGCATGGTCGGCCGTGTGCATTAGACTCTAATGTGCTTGCCCTCACCCAATACGACTTTGATTGTCTAATCAGGACGTCGCTTATGATGAGAGTGTTTAGGCAAGAGGGAGTTTAGGTTTGTTGACCGCTCGATCCGTTAGCACTTGAACATCGTATTCTTTTCATAAACTGGCGCTTAGAGGTGGGGTGTGGAAAATGTCTCCATAACCAACTGGACGATAGGTTCGCGACTGTAGGGGCCTTCCCGGCAGTACTAGAATAGATAAGCAGTGGTTTCGTGCTTCGATCCTTCCGTGTTGTATCGTTGAAGAAAGTGACGGTGCGAACTAACCTAAAACTAACTCGAAATACGCCCTTCGGTTCTGAACTTGCGTCGGCCTTAGGAAATCTCTCCTTCGCGCCAGAGGGGTCCCGTCAGGAAACGGACGATAGAGCACGCTAAGGATGCGAGATAGCTGAAATCGATAGGTAGAGTGTAGGGACGGAGAAAGAGACTATCTTTAAGGAAGAAGAGGAGATTTCCTAAGGCCGACGCAAGTTCGCTTCGTAACGAAGGGTCGCAGGGAGAATCGCAAGGCAACCACGACTTCCGTGCTGGGCCGTGCGGATACAAGAGGGAAGGTCGAGAGGCAGTCTCGTTGTTGGCACAGCGAGTGCCAATCCATCTCGCTAACCGCGCCACGAGGTTGCCGTTGACGAAGACCTAGTAGCAACCGCTCGTGTAGCGCAGCCCAGTCAGTATGGCTTGCGCGTCCGATGCTTGCGCGTGCGCGGAAGATGGGTATAGATGCGTAGCCAGCCGAACTGAAGCGTTGGTGGGTAACTGTAACTGGCACGGCGCTTGCCGAGTTCAATTCGCTTCCAGGATCGGTCGTCGAGGCTCGGAGAGGCGAGCCGGTGGCGTCCCCGGGATGGAAGAGGGGACAGCTCAAGAAAGGGAAATTTACGTGCGCTAAGGACCTGAGAGGCGCTCGGGGGGTGCCAAGTCAAGCGGCGGGCTTGAGGATGGCCCGGTAGAGGGTCGAGCGCGCGATGTGGAAGCGTGCCGCGATCTCCGACACCGGGATGTCGGCCGAATTCAGCAGGGCGCGGATGGTCTTGATCTGACTGCCGGACTCAACAAGGGAGAGGCCCGGAACTCGCTCGCCCGCGCCGTCTTCTTCAACCACCTCGGTGAGGTCCGCGACCGTTCGTTCGAGAACCAACGTCACCGCGCCAGCGGACTCAACCTTGTGGTCGCCGCCATTACGCTCTGGAACACGATGTACCTGGAACGGGCGGGCGAGGCCCTCGCCAGGTCGACTCCCAAAGACCCGCCCTGCTCCAGCACGTTTCGCCGCTCGGCTGGGAGCACATCAATCTCACCGGCGACTACACCTGGCACACCAACAAAAGGGTAGCCAAAGGAGGCTTCAGACCGCTGCAAAACGCCGGAAACGCTTCGGGAGTTCCTTAGCGCACGTAAATTTCCCCTTCTTGAGCTGTCCCCCATTTGGGGCAAACCATATACACCAAGAACGCTGCAAAGGCGGCGCTGCTCAATGCCCCTCCGTAATTAACGCCGAACGCGCTTGGATCGCTGTCAAGCCGGGGGTTATCTCCCCTGAATTCTTCCCGCTGCGCAAAAGCAGTGCGCCCATTCCTGACAGCTTGGTGGATGTAATACCCAGAACGCATCAATTTCGCGTCACGCTTGCCAATTATGGTCAAACCCCGCAAGGATTGAGGCCGTCGCTATTCACTACGTCCGCACCCCGCACCACCCCTCTGCGTGGAAACCTGAGCCTGACTACGGAGAGCTTGTAGAAAGCGTTTCGCTTGTCTTTCCCAAAGACGAAGAGGTATCCGCGATTGTTGCTATTCTGGCCCCGGAGTCGGCCATGACCGCGTTGCAAATCGAAGAGGTGAGAAACGCTAGACAGTTTTTGATCGCCTACGGCGTGGTCAGGTACCGCGATGTTTATGGGACGCTGCATGAGGCGCGGTTTGGCTACGTCTACAAAGCTCAGGGAAGGCACTTTGTATTGAAGGTGGAAAGATTGAGGAGATTAGAACTGGCAGAGCACGGTTTGAGACCGGAGGTATACCGCGCGCCTACAACCAAGCCACCCAACGCTAGCCCCGCCGCCAGCATCCACATTACGAAACTCCCGGATTTGTGCTCGAAACGTCAACCGCTCGATACATCTGCAAGCGAGGTGTACAAGTGAGATGACCGATGAGGTTGTGCTGTCGAAAGCAAAAGCAGCAAAGCCGTGGTGCCGACACGCGAGTAGCGTTGGCGTCAAGCCTTGGCATGACCCGCTTATCCCCCACTACGTGATTACTTAGAGCTCCACATTCAATAACTTCGTTCAATGCTTTGCGTCTTTAACCAACGAACAATCCCGTACAGAATTTACGCTCGCAAGCAGGGACAAGGTTTCCTCCCTGTCTCAAGCCGATGGTCCTCCGCTACCCATCTCAGCGTGCCTGTTCCTGCCCGCCTGCCCGCAACGCCAACCCTGACTACAGGCAACCGCAAGTACCGTATAGGTACGGTATCCGCATACATAACACTATGGGTGTGTTGGCCATGTTGGGAGCGCGACGTTCCGAGCCGGAATTCGCTGATCCTGCTGATGGGGTGGTCGACGATCCGTTCGAGGAGGTGGTCGAGATAGATTTCCTGACAAAGTCCGTTGAGCTTGGCTCCACGAAGCTCAACGGATAAGCTATAACAGCTCTCACAGAACAGCTCAGACCCCAACCTTATGGCGCGCAGGAGTTAGAAAATCCACAAACCACTTTACGATTATCGACAAAGACTTGAATACTAAGGCGCAGCTAAGCAGTCGTGTTCAAGTCTGACAAACTCTTACCTGACCCTACGATCGAATCACCTTTTTGTACCATCTATAGCTTTGGACGATGATTGTTGGCCAGGAGCATGTTCCACGTTGACGCAACTAACGGCCATACGCTTAATGTCTCGCCACATAGGCCGATAAAGCTCTGAAGTTTCTGCAATCCTTCATCGCAGAGAAGAAGCCGTTCCTTGCCATTCGACAAGCTATAGTGAGCACTTCCGCAAGAACGTGTCATGACATTTATCGCTTTGGTCAAATCAGAAATGTAATTGACGGGCATATTACGTGCTTGCAAAAGCAAATCTTCAAAGAAGGCTATGCGACAAGAAAACTCTTGACGGACTGTCTGCTCTATGAGCGCACGGAAATCCGAGAACGGCATCGAGCCAATAGATGAGAGGTGTTTCCCAATAGCCTCAAGACGGTGTGGCGGCGACAGCGAACGCCAAGTCAGCTTATAGTCTTTTAGAAGCCGCAATAGTATGTCGCTTTCCTTGATGATGCGTGAGTCTTTCCAGACGGCATCACCAGTAACAACCTGTGCTGACGGTCTGTTGTGGAACACTGCAGACGGTAAGAAGGCGGTTAGGCCTTCCTCATACATGAATCTAACTAGAAATCCAAAGACTCCATCGGCATTGCGTCCGAGGGGTAAAAACGGTGGCAACAACGTTGTGTTGTCCATGCCCAGTGTGTACGTCATGCAAAAGGGGTTGTCTGAGATGATTAAGGCTTCTGGTATTTCACTGACCAAACTGCTGGTCCTAGCTATATCGTAATACGCTTCGGGCGTAAGTGGTCCACGCTCACGGTTATCATATCCAGCAAGAATCCAACTCTGTAGGGAGCGTCCGGATGACCCGACTAGGCCCGGACTCGTGAGCTTTATCAATCCTCGTCGCGTAGCGTAGGATGCCCACAATGGTGTGGAGCAGGCCGCATCTGAAGCTGCTGTCAGGTTCAAATCAAGCTGGCGTAGCGTGCGCCCCAAATACCTATCGTGCATGCTCAACGGATCGATTAACCCACCCGATACCGAACTATACATTTCATACTCGTTACTAAAGAACCGCCGTTTAATAGGCGCGCGAACTCGCGACAATACTACTGGGAACTCGAAATGGCTCGGACATGTCGTAGGCAAAGTAACATCATCATCTATAGTTAGAACTCGCGATCCCATCGTGTCAAGAAGGGAAATATTCCGCGCTGCGCCTAATGACCGCCTATACCCTCCCAGTGAACCAACTAAAGCAGAGCTTACACGCGGAGATAATTCCAGATGCTTTACTAAGAGTGTACATAATTGCTGGCGGCAGCCCCTATCAACGTAGGTGACGGACGTGCCTTCATGTTTAGAATATTCTAGTACTAGTCGTTGGTTCGCTTGAGCGTACAGACTTCGTCGCGAATCATCTACGACTCTTACAGTGAAACGTCTTTCGCTTGTTTTCTGGTAATAAAGTAGGTTGCTGAGCAGAGCTCCCAGATGCTCAGGACGGTTCGCCGTAGGTATGATGATCTCCGTGATGCTTGGTTCTGCAGTGTCTAGGCCATCGGTTGTTCCGTGTTTGGGCCGTGGCGCATGCAGAGGAGTGAGCAATCCTCTTGAAACTAGGCGGAGGAGAACGCGCCACATTCCGACATCTAAATGCTGACGGGACAAGGTAGAAGTGCAAACCGCTTCATAATGCTTCCGTAATTGTTTTGCGCCTAAGCAGGAATGAAGAACTCTGAGATCAGTAGCGGAAAGAACGTGAGTCTTGCCCGTGTCGATACATCGGGCAGTCCAACGATGCTTGCCCAGCGGACGTAATTCAATTTCAGCCGCCACGTATTCTAGCTCAGAGCATTGATCTGAGGTGTTCAGGCGAGACGTCATAGGGCGTGATCCCACTGGACACTTGGCATTAAGAACACTTGCAGCGAAACATCTACAAAGCAACGCAGAGCTGAGAAGGAAGCGCCTCTGTGATCCGCTCATTAAGTATACAGAAGCCGACGAGACCCTGTACACACAAGTTTTGGGTGGTGTGACCAAGCCCCAGGTCGTGCCAGAGGCAATCGGAGTGCAAAAACCTGGAACACGATTGCCGATAGCGTGCAACCACCGGCGCTCAGGCCTGAATCCGGGTGGTGTGGACGTCCTCAGTTATCCTGATTTCAGGCGATTCACAGCACCTATGACTCTAACCGAGAAGCTACAGGCTTTGACGCAACTTCGGATGTCCAACACGCGGATGAAGGACTACTTCGACCTTTGGCTGCTCTCCCGACAGCCAGAGGTGAACCGCACTACCCTCCGCCTTGCTATCGTGCGGACATTCTAAAACCGCAAGATGGAGATCGATGAATCTCCAGTAGGTCTCTCCGAAGAGTTCGGCAAGGACACGGCTAAGCAGACGCAATGGAAGGCGTTTCTCAAGCGCAGTTCGCTTACAGAAGCGCCGACGGACCTCTCAGATGCCGTCGCAGAGCTCCGTCGTTTCTTCAGGCCGCTCCGAAGTTTCTTCAGGCCGCTCCTAAGAGGATCATCTGCGGTCGAGCCAACCTAGGCAATCGAACAGAGCGCCTTGGCTACGTCGACGTTCCAATGACAGCCACCAGCCTGGGTACGGCGGACAATGAATCCGCCGTCTGTTCGTGGCCATTTTGGTGGCTGTTGGTTGCGATTTGCGTGCTCTTCCGTGCAACGCCGTGCACTCGGCACGGAAGACCTAAGCTCCTCATTGTGTTGCATTTAGCAGCCTGCCTGCATCTCTGTGCTACCCTGTGCGGACGCCCGTTTGCGGGACTTAAAATCCCCCAGAGGCGGAACCATCACGAAGGCCTTGAAAAAACACCGTCACAGAGGGAGTTTGCGGAGGTCTCGGTTTGGGGCATGGAAGCCTCTCTCGATGGGGTCCGGCGGTTGTATGTGGCATGGTTTACCAGCCGAAGGCGGTGCGGTGTTCCGGCGTCTTGCGGCAGACTTCGAGCAGCTCGCGGGCGGCATGGACGCTCGCGCGCCAGTCTTTATAACAGGCGTGCCGTTCATGATTGCCCGGAGGCCAGTTCTCTTTGTATCGGAGCCAAACGCCTTGCATTCGCTCCGCCTCTTGCATGGCGGCCCAGTATTGCTGGAAGGCCGGGGTCGTTTCGTAGGCAGCGTGCGCCGACGTGATGTACGGAAAGAGACTCAAGGATGCACTCCTGTAAACGGAATAGGTGGTCTTTCTGGATGCGGTGCGGGCATTGAGACGGCATGGTCTACCAGCCGAAGGCGGCTCTGTGTTCGGGCGTCATTTGGCAAACCTGGAGCAATGCGCAAACGCGATCGGCGCTCGCGCGCAAGGCGTTACAAGCATGGTGCCGTTCACGGCTGCCCAGAGGCCAACTCTCCTCGTATCGTTCAAAGACGCCGCGAATCCACTGCTCCTCTTGCATGGCCGCCCAGTATTGCCGAAAGGCCGGGGTGGCTTCGTAGGCGGCTTGCGCCGACGTGAGGTACGGAAAGAAGCTCATCGGAAGTCTCCTGTGCAGAAACGAAGTTCAGGGGGAACCGGCATTCTTGCGGAAGCACGCCGCGCGTTGGACAATGGATGGGTCTCGAATGGGAAGGGGTGGCGTGAGTGGTTGGCGATTTGGTTCTGGCTTTATGGCTTCAGCTTCCCTACAACGCCGGCATCGTTCACCTTCCGCCCTTGCCGCGCCGCGCCTGGATTGTGATGGACCGCAAAACCCAACACTGCCAGCAACGCACCGGAAAGCCCCGGCTGCGCGTACTCGCGTCCGCCTTCGCCGCTGCATATCCGCAGGATGATGAACGGCTTTCATCTCGCCCGTGAGGGCGAAATGGAATCGTTCATGCAGTATGGGTGCGCGTTCGACGGCACCGTGCGCGTCGATGGGGGGACGTTCCACGTGAGTTATGAAGCGATGGAAAATCTGTGGACCGACTGGCCGTCGGGTAAATGGAACGCGCTGTTCGGCCCGGACAGCGATTGTTGCGACGACCAAGATCCTACCATGACCCGCAGCCGGAGGGCGCGGCTGCGCTGGTATGGGTTTCTGCCTTAGCCGACCGGTGGTCAGTATTCCGACGCCAGCATGATTGTCAGTACACGGACGGTCTTGGCTGGATCGCCGGGATCGTCGCTTGCGCCTTCCATCGAAGGACCGTAGTAGTCGATCTTCCAAAAGATCCGTTCGCCAGCGTGCTCGAAGGAGCCGAAGTCTCTTTCCTCGTAGGGGTCGTCGCCGCCTTCGAAAGCGTTGAAGGCGGCGACTTTACCGAAGATGGCAAGTTGCTCTCCGTGGGGAAGAGCGGCGACGCCCGCCGTTCGGATCATCCGGCCCGACCCGCCAAGATCGGCGCGGCAGCGATCGTTCAAGGCGGCAATGCGGGCGGGGGATGGGGTGGTGGTCTGATTCATGGAACTTCTCCTCTTATTTCAGTTTTGAAAGGCCGAGCGGATGGTGGCGCTACATGGCCTGGACGAAGAACACCGTGATGATCGAGCACAACCCCACCGCCGTCAGGGCGAGCACGATCGTGCAAACGAGCTTTCCGGCGAGACGGCTGAGGGGTCGTTCCATATAAGCAAGTGCGGCAAGCAGGATGAACAACGCTTCGAGGTGCATGGGCGGCTTCTCCGGGCGTACAACTGGTTATGTCTCCTCCGCGTGGCGAACCGGGGAGAAGAGGGGCGAACGAACGTGAAGCGGTTGCTTGCTGGAATGGTTCTGCTGGGGTTGGCCAACGCCGGCGCACAAGTGGCGAGCTTCGACTGCAAAGCCGCGACAACGCCCGCGGAGAAAGCCGTGTGCGCCTCGCCTGACCTTGGCGAAGCGGATAAGCGGATGGCAGCCGCTTACCGCCGTGCTCTCCGGCCGCTTTCTTCGCGCGCGGCGGAGATGATGCGTGTGGATCAGCGACGCTGGCTCGGTTGGCTTGCGACCGTATGCAAGGCGGACGGAACGGCTGACGAACAGAAGCTCGCCTACTGCATGATTGGGGCTTATCGCGCCCGCGAGGAAGACCTCGCGGCGGCTGTGCGGACCCGGCCCGAGGGGGTGTTCTTCACGAGAAGCGTTTTCCTCGCATATGCCGAAGATAACCAGCCATCGCCAAGCGGTACCGAGTTCCCGGGATCCGGAATAGTGAGGGCTCGCTGGCTGCAGATCGACAAGGACGATGAAAACTGGCCGGCCTGGAATGCGGCGATGGAACGGGGGCGCTTTGGGAGATCGGAGCAAAGGGTTCGTGGAACAACGATCCCGCCCAGGGACAGGACGCCGAATTTTCGATGAAGCTTCTGTCGCTGACCCCCGACTTGATCTCGGTCTTCGCGGAGGTGGACGGCATGGGCCACGGCGCCGCCCATCCCTACGAGCACTGGAGTCACGTTCATTGGCTCCGCAAAGACGGTCGCAAACTCCGCGCCGGCGACGTGTTCAAGGAGAACTCGCCGTGAAAGCGCTTTCTTGCCCGCCGGTGTTCGCCTCTTTGCGCCGCTATTTCGAGGGGGATGTGCCGTTCGTCAAAAATGCCGACAACTCCGACCTCCTGAGGGTCGTCGCGTCTCCCGCCAACTGGAAGTTCGGCAAACGGGGCTTGACGATCGTCTTTCCGGAGTATTCCGTATCCCCCCGGGCCGCGCCTTCGCGAGACGTGACCGTAAGCTGGAGGTCGCTCGGGCCGTTCCTCGTTCCCGGTTCTTCCGTGCCTGGAACGTCAACCAAAGAACCTAAGGCGGACGATCCGGAGACGAAGCGGAACTCCTGGCGCGGCAGTTACGTCTACGAGGACATGGAGGGAAGAAACCTCAGCGGGTTCTTCATGACGGTGGACTACGCCCTGCAGGTGCCGGACGATTCGTCGAAGCCCGTGGCGTTGACGATGACCGGCTATCAGACAGACCGGAAGGTCTTGTGTACCTTGACCGGCAACGATGAACGCGCCGAGATCCGGTTCTTGTCCTTCGCCGACGGTCGCGTGCTCAATGAATATGGCGTCCGCGAGTATGAGTCCAACCAACTTCTGTTCTCGCTCGTGCGCGGGCAGGGCGGCAAGGGTCACGCTTCCCTGTTGACGGAGTGGAAGGCTCTTCGGCCTTCCGGGACCAGGAAGATTGCCGGCCACTACTTCAGCGCGTCCGCCGGGGTTTCAGAGGCTTCTTTGAAGTCGGCACTGTCTGCGGGCGGAAGCCCTTCTTGCTCCAAACGTCTCGCGAGCAATCTTAGCTCCGGATGGAACGACGGCGGGCCGGCCGCCGAGATGGAAAGCGTGCTCCGCTCTCCAGAGGACCTTGCCAGAGTTCTCTCGGTCAGCCTGAGTCCAAACCTGCTTAAGGGGAGCATGGCCGTATCGGGAACCACCTATCGTTTCGACGGGCTGTTGCGCGAAGAGGCGACCGCGGCCATCGTCGGGTATCCGTCCGTTATGACCGCGTCGGAGCGGCTGAGGACACTTGCCGCAAACGGTCGTTGAGCTCGACAAAGGAATGTCCGGGTGGAGCGATCTGGCCTCGGCGATGGAAAAACCATCTTCCCGGATCGATTCCTTTCGATGAGTGGTACTTGAGCGTCATTTTTCCGGTCTTCGAATTGTCTGCCGTGGAAGTGTACCGCCAGATATAGACCCACATGCGTACGACCATCCGCGTGCGGCTTGCCGGAACGCATGGATTTCGGCTACCGGACCGCAATGCATGTCGCTTGTTTGTCTCCGTCCGCCGTGAGACGGGCCTGCCGCAAGGTGTCGCGCCCCGCAATAAGAACTGAGACGACACAAATGGGCAACGGCGAGATTCTGGCCACGACGAGGAAGTGGGTGGTGACGTCGAAAGCGTCCGGATCTTGCTGGGCGTCGAGCGGAAGGACAATTACAACCGGCCGTTGGCCGCGTATCCGCCATGCCGCGCGTTTGCCGAGGGCTGAAAAGTGCGGCGTGACCGTCTGCTCGAAAGCGAGCGGATGACGGCTGCCGTTTGGACTGACGATCGTCACCGACATGCGGCTGTCGCCATCGGTGACGATCAGTTTGTATCCCAGCACTCCAGAACAAAGCTGGGTGGAACTGGAGCCCTCGGCATCGACGCTGGTCGTTTGGCAGGAAGCTTCGGTGAGAGCGGTGTACGCCGTGCGAGCTCCCGAGCGCCGCGCTCGTGCGACAACCGGGGAGGCTAAGACGAACCAGCAGGAGAGCCCGATTCCAGCCGACTTCGAAATGCTTATGCGCATGGTTTCCTCGCGAGATCGGTCGACGGCATAGTCCCCACCATACGCTCGCACGCGCGGATCGTCGCCTGGAACACGATCACGCGGGTCGTAGCGTTCAAAAGAAACTTCGACGTCTAGATTCCCGGATCCGTTGGCAGCCTAATGGACTGCTTTGGATGCTGAAGCCACGGCTGGCTGCATCGCGAGCCAGCTTTAGATGACGCCCTCACAAGAAGCGATTTCCTCGGTGCGACGCCCGATCTCCCGCGTAAACCTCACCGGGATGTCGAGTGCTCTGAGCTGGTTGATCTGAGGCGCGAGGCGCTCCGCAACATTGCAACGGGTAAACTCCTCGCGTGTGCTGCCCACAAGATCACGGCGGTTCCATCGGGCGGTCTCGATGACGTCCCGCATTCAGCAACCTTCATACTTTGTCTCCTCGCTTTCGATGGTTTTGATAGGGCTACTCTCCTAGGAACGCCTACAGGAAGCAGTTCGTGAGGTGTTCGGCCCTCACCAGCCGAAGCTCTACAGGCCGCCGGAGCGCCGAGGGATTTCCCCCGGCGCCCTCCGGGACCTCGAAATCGCGCCCTCAGTGCGCGAGCGCGGCGGGAGAGTGCGCCTTTTGGCGCGCCTAGTACCGTGCCCACTGTTCAGGCGTGGGTATCCAGACGGGAGCGGCCAGCGTGACGGGAACCGGTTTCGATGGCGCGGCCGAGCCGGGCAAGGGGCGGCGTGTCGGCGTCGTGCAGGCGGCAAGCATCATGTCCTGCAAAGTGTCGTGGTTGCGCCAGAAGGAAGCGGAGGTGCCGGGACGGGTGCGGGCGAAGAGAGCCATGGGAGTATGCCTTTCGGGTGGATGAGAACGAATGTTGGGGCGCACGAAGGCGGCGAGAGCGTAAAACGCCCCCGTTCCATGCGCGACTATCGGTTTTCAGTAGAGTGGTTCGTTGAGTGCGGACCGGGAGAACGGCTTTGGAGCTGGAGCGAGCCTTCCCCGCACTCTGAAGAAGCGTTCGTCTTCGGCCAGGCGTTTGATCGGGAAGCGGTCGACGCCCCAGTTCTCAATCACCTTTTCCTTGTGCGCTTCGCAGAAGGGTGCGTCGAGAACAAGCCAGACGGCCAGCCGTCGGCAGTGGGAACAAACGGGCTTGATCATGGAGCCTTTGCCGCAATTGAAAAGACCGCCACATGGGCGGCCCTTGCGGGTGGGTGGATCGTTTAGGTTTACGCGGCGGCGGTATGCGTGGCGGTCTGAAGGTCGCGCACGATGGCCTTGAGCGCCTCGAACGACGGAACCTTGTCGATGGACCGGACGTGATGGGCGTCCAGGATTCCGAAGAAGACGTTGTCGTGAACTTCTCCGGCCAGCGCGCGGACCTTCTGGATGCCGCGTGCGAGCGTGGCGAGTTGCTCCTCCACCCAGCGCTGGGCTTCCATGCTGGGCAGATCCTTCGCAGACTTGGCCTCGCCTCCCTTGTGGAAGACCTCGAAGTACAGGGCATCGCCGAGGACGGAGCGATAGCCTTCGATCTTCCGCGTCAGAGCCGGATCGAGCGTTACGACGGCATTCTTCTGTTCCCCGCTCGCTGGGAGCGTGGTGACGTTCGATGGCTTCGCCGCCGCTGTTTCTGCCGGGGGCACCGCCTCTGCTTGTGACTTCAAGGCGGCCGCGGGCACGACGCCCGGCGGCAGCGCCCACGCCGGAAGGACGGGATAGCCGACCGGTTTGCCGTAGTTGTCGAGATCGACCCAGATCTCGGTGAAGTCGTAGAAGTAGCGGCCGAGACCGAAGCAAGAGCATGCCCGCTTGAAGGCCTGGGCCTCCGACCGGGTCATGGCATTGTCGTCGTCGGCCCACATCTCGCCGACGCCGCTGTGCGTCCCGAAGCCGTGGATGGTGACCACGCAGGTGACGATCACCTTTCCGGTGTGGATCATCTTGTCCTTCTTGAAGCGCTCGATGGAGCAGAGGGTGGTGGTCTGGTAGGTGCGCGTCCAGCCCGTTGGGGTGAAGATGCCGTTCAGCCGGTCGGTGTAGGCCCGCTGGTCGGCATACGGGATGACGCAGCCTCGCTTGCCGTCCTTGCTCTTGTTGGTGACGCGCCAGCTGAGATCGTCTGGATGGAAAGGGAGGGAGAGGTTGTGGAGCGACTTTCGTTGCTCGGGGGTGAGTTCAGGGTGCATGGGATGTCCTTGGAGGTTCGGGTAAAGGGTTGGAGGAAGGCACCGCAACGGGCGCGGAGCAAAGGGAAAGGCACCCCGACGGGTGCCTGTGTCGTCAAAAGTGCCGGCGCCTCTGCAACCAAACCGCGTGCGTCCACAGGCCAGAAGGATACGCCCGCGCGGATGGCGGCGTCGATGGTGGCTCGAAGCTGAGCCTGATTATCAACACCGTTCAGGCGCAGCCCTCCCGCGAAGTAAAGCAGCACCTTCTTCTCGCTCAATCTGCCCAGTAGCAATGCCGCGGTCTGGAGAGCAGAAAGCTGGCGGTCGGTGT
Source organism: Acidobacteriaceae bacterium (assembly GCA_965215415.1). Classification (GTDB taxonomy): domain Bacteria; phylum Acidobacteriota; class Terriglobia; order Terriglobales; family Acidobacteriaceae; genus Edaphobacter. The sequence goes on from CBDCDQ010000007.1 coordinate 82,421, forward strand.
TGAAGATGTTGAACTCGCTGTCGTCCTGTCCGAAAGCGGTTCCCGTGTCGGCACTGTCCGTACCTTGGTCGGAGTATTGTTCGCCCTGCCCCTCACCGACCACCAGGGTCTCGAGAATGCTCAGGAGCCGGTTGCGGTCCGCCGTGAAATCCTGCAGGACGTCGACCGATCCGCCGCTGTAACGCAGGACGGAGACCATATCGGCGGCCGTCATCTTGGTTCGGACGAACTTCTCTGCGGCTGCAAGAGCTCTGAGTTGATCTCCAGGCTGCATGGCAGTCATGTCGAAGTACATCGCGAGGAGTCGCCGATCCTTGTACCGAGGCTGCTCGGCTTTCTCGCCAGCTATGCCGGTGCGATTCAACTTCTTAAAGATCGTGATGTTTTCGTCGGACGAGGTCGATGGAGCAAGCGGCGTGCTAACGGTCGAGAGGACCTGATGCTCGAAGTGCCGAATTTGCTGCGGGACACCATTCTCGGTAAGGGCAAAATCATTGGCCGAGAGACCCTGAACCGGTTTGCCTGACTTATCCGTTACGACAGCGGTTTCAATGACAAGCTGCGATCGCACGTTCAGGGTGTAAGCCTCAGCCTGTTCCTCGCTTTTGTTGCTGCCGACGACCTGAGCCGAGCATGCAAAAGCGGCAAGGGACAGGAGTCCGTAACCGAGGATTGAACGAATCATCAGAACCGGAGCCTCGCTGTGAACTGGAGAGTGCGCATGGGGCGGGCTGCGGTTGGAACACCGAAGAGCGGATTGACGAAGTTGGTGTTGATGACGTTGTTGTAGGAAGCGTAAACGACAGATTCAGCAGGTTGGTCGCATCAGCACGGATATCAAGATTGAGGGCCTTCTCGATACGGAAGGTGCGTCCCAGCGAGCTGTTGAAGGTGTACGTGCCTGGGCCGCGGAGAGAATTACGGCCGGCATCACCCCAGGCCCCGGAGGCCGGGGCGGTGAACGCTGCGGCGTTGAAGAAAGCGCCAGCAGTGGCGGCATAGGGGTCTGTGGCAGTCCGATCAGGACGAGTCGAGCCGGTGTAGCCCGTCCCCGGCACTGCAGCGAGATAGATCGGCGTCTCGGGCAGTCCGCTGCCGACGCTTGCCTGCATGGCCACAGTCCAGTCCTTGTAGAACCGGCTACGCCAGTCAGAAAGCAATGTGCCGCCGTGGACCCCGACTCCAGTCGTGTACTGCATGATGGCGGTCAGGAGGTTGCGCTGGTCGAAGGTGGAAAGACTTCGCTCAGCTCGCAGGTTCAGCCAATTCTGCGCGATAGTAGCCGTGCGGCTTGAATTATTTGAGCCGGTAGATCCGGTATTACCAAGGAGGGACTTGGCAACAGGGCCCTCTCCACCCAGAATCGAGTCGTTGTCGACGGGACGCGAGTACGTGTACTCGCCTGTAACCGTCAGACCGCTTTGCAACCGACGCCTGATCTGCAGCGTGCCCGCGTGTCGAATCGAATCGCCATTCGAAGAACGATAGAGAAAACCGACGGGGGCTGTAGGGTTTGAAGCCGTTGCTCCGAGTGGGTAGGTGTTTGGGAGTAAATCCTGCAAGCCACGCGTTCCCTTAACGCCGAAGTACGAGATCGTGGCGACCAGGGCACCGGGTATATTCCGTTGCGCTGAGAGGTTCCAGGCCTGTGCGTAACCAATGCGGAAGTTCGGATCGACAGCAAAGGTGTTGCGGGTGCTGATCCCACAGGATGTCGGTCCTGCTCGAAGGGTTTGAGGGCAGTCGCTGTTGTTCACCTGCAGGCTGTTAGCGAACGGGTTTGCTCGGCTAGCATCAAGGCGATTGCCTGGTACACAGAGCTGTCGGCGTAAATTCCATAACCTGCCCGAATCACCAGAGAGGAAGCAGGAATCGGTCGCCACGCGAGTCCCAGGCGGGGCTCGATATGGGAGTAGTCAGGGCGGAGCAGCGAGGACGGGTAAAGCTGCCCTGTGAGAGTGCCGCGGGGAGACCCGGCAACCACCGTTGACACGCTCGAGAAGTCAGGCGCGATGTCGAGATTGGCCAGACGATGTTTTAGCTCCGTGATGGGGGCGCTGTACTACCAGCGCAGCCCAAAGTTCAAGGAGAGCTCTGGCCGGAGACGCCAGTCGTCGTTCAGGAACACATCGCTAACACTTTGCCGGAGGTACTTGTCCGGGTTTCCATAGTTCAGGGCCGCTGTGTCCGGGATGCCGGCTAGGAAGTCAGCGAGATCGGAACCAAGTGCGTCGCCAGTAAACGTGAAAGCTCCGCGCGGGTCCGATTGTGAGAAATAGTTGAACTCCTGCCGGCGAAAGTCCCCGCCGGTTTAATGTCATGCCGTCCAAAAGACCACTCGGCAGACGCGGCGATCTTATCGGTGCGATCGCGGTTCAGACTTGCATTAGCATCTGTGAGCGAACTGATGCCGCTTGAGAATACCAGAGTCGGTGGGCCCCAGTTGAAGGGATCCTTCAACGCGCCTCCTACGCCTGCTTCGCCAGAAACATCCACCCGGTTCTGAAAGAAGGGCGAGACTTCAACGCGCACTCTGCTGAAGGCGTAATCGAAATCAAGGTACAAGCCTGTGCGTAGCCGATGCTGCCGGTGAATGTCCGCGCTTGCCCCAAGTGTTCGCGTGTCATCTCGGAAGCCAAAGAGATTCGTTGAGTCCTGGCGGTTGCTCTGAAGACGAAACTGCCCTTGTACCGTGTCCCGCTGCCTAATGGTTTGATCGCCCCTCAGCTGGACGGCGTCGGCATGCGTGTTGTTAAGAACCTGCGTCTGGTAGTTGTAGTTGTTGCCGGCGGCGATGTTGGGCAGAGGATAGAACGCAAGGAGGTTGGCTGCGACCCGATCGCTCGCTTGTCTCTGATCTGCTGAGGGCACAAGCCCCGTCTCGACCGAAGCCACACGGTTTCGTGTTCTTTCATAGATGACGAAGATGTTGGGACCGTGGAACAGGCGACCATTCAGAAGATGAGGAATGTTCAGTGGGCCGCCGAAGGTGACAATCTCGGAAAGTAGGTTGTAGTCGGCCTTGGGCTGCGGTACTCCGCTCAGTGAGAACGGCCTTGCGTCAAAGAATGCATTCCCGGCTATTGCTGCCAAGCTTCCGGTGTAAAGACTCTTCGTGCTGCGGTGCTGGTTGCCAAAGGCCTGATCCAAGGAGGATTGAGAGGTGGCCGCGTTGTTAACGCTCCCATTCACCAGCAGGCCGTCACAAGACACGCCCATTTCGTCATTCACGGTCGGGTTCGATTTGTCGCAGGGCGAGGTGTTTCTTCGGTATTCCCTTTGGAGAGCTTTGGCTCGCTTGGCTTTATGGGTTGTTCTGTCGCTAAGGCCAGCAGACGATCTCGAGAAAGAACGTCGAGATCAAACTTCCTAATATCGGTCGAGTCTTTCAATTCCACTTCTGAATTCAGTGAGACAAAACCAGTCATTTCGACGTGTATGCTCCAGCGACCGCTCGGTATGCCGGAGATACGACACAGGCCTTCGTGGTCAGTGGTGGTTGTGATTCGGCGTTCAGCCTGCGTGAGCAGTATCGTGGCTCCCGGAAGAGGCTGGCTATGCGCAAGAACCTTTCCCCCTAAACTCGGCAGCAAACGCGGTATAACAAAGCACCGCGTAGCACAACGCCAGTTCACGACTCCGACGCGATAGTTGTGCCCCTGGCATCAGTCTCATGAGCTTGCCTAGCTTTTCATACATGAAGCAATACTAGTATTGTCGACTTCTTCTACTTTCGTCCAGTACGATGCCGGAAGCGGTGACCTCCCCGTACTCACCTCGCGCTGGTTGTAAGCGTTCCATGGACCCTGGAAGAAGAGCGTTGCCGCGGTCCATATCGCTGATGCCGGAAAGCGTAGCTCCTTCACGAGACGGTCTTGCAGCGTCTGTTCGCCCGTTCTACGCGACCTTGGCCTGGCTGAAGTTCACGCACAGGATCTCGATATTCAGCTCGGAGAGGGGATCTCCGTTTGGCCGCCCTTGGTGTCCTTTCGTACGACCCGGAACACGGAGTGCTTGTCGGAGTAGAATGCGAGAAGGAAGCCGCGCTCGTCCAGGTAGCCACGCAGCGCTTCGAGGTAGGACTCCGTACTCTCGCTCGGGACGAAGGGCGACCGAGACTTCGCGCTCGATCTTCTCTTCTTCCATCGGGGGCTCAACTGCCTCGTCGCCATTGAGCTCAAGGTCGGCCGCTTTGAGCCTGAGTATCTGGTTAAGCTCGGTTTCTACCTCGAAGCGCTCGACCGGAACGTGCGCAAAGCTCACGAACAGCCCGCGATCGGCGTGCTCCTCTGCGCCTTTAAGAACGATGAAGTGGTCGAGTACGCTTTGAGTCGCAGCCTGACGCCGGCACTGATCGCCGTATACCATACCAACTGCCCGACAAAAAGCTGCTCCAGGCGAAGCTGCACGAATTCTATCTGGGGTCCCTCTCCTCAGCGTCCGATCTATGACGTTTCGACAGAAAAGGGACAGCCCTTTTAGGATTCCGCCCGCACCAAGGAGTGTGCAGATTCGCTTTCCGCGATGAGATGCGCTACGCTTGCACGCATAAGGCGAACAGAAAGCGAACACGATGCAGGCGCAGGCGGCACTTCTCAAGCGGGAGATCGAGGCGAAGCTGGCAACCCGCATCCCTGCGGCGCTGTCACCGGTCGCCCAGCAAGCCCCAAGGCTGCACCCGCTCGGGAATGCCCAACTGGACAAACTGCTCGGAGGCGGCCTGCCGCTTGGCTCCGTATGCGAGCTGACCGGGCCGAACGGAGCCGGGCGTAGTTCCATCGCCCTTTCTCTACTGGCGAACGCATCGACCGAAGGAACCTGCGCGTACATCGACGTGAGCGACATGCTGTCGCCCGAGAGCGCGGCGGCAGCCGGGGTCGAGTTGAGCAACTTGCTCTGGGTGCGTTTCGCAGCTGCCAGGCAGAGCACGGTGGCTGTGAAGGAATCCACACTTTCCAAAACGCTTGCGGTCGAAAGCGGCAGTCATAGGCCGATCCACGGAGGTTGCGGCAGCTCGCATCCACGCGGCGAGACCAAAGGCCTTGCTTCGGCCCTGAAGCAGATGCTGTTCGACAAGGAAGAGCGGCGCAGACGGAAGATGGAGGGTACGCCCAGTCATCCAAACCAGCCGCTCGGCCTGCACACAGCCTCGCAGGACCAGGTCGAGTGGGAGCGTTGGAACCTCCGCAAGGTCGATGAGACTGACCCTTTGCGGCTAAGGGACAGGCAGGCGGCGGAGGCGGCAAGAATACGCGCGGCTTCTACTTCGCCGACGCCAACGGCTCCCATCCGCGAACAGAAGCCATGGGACCGGCTGGACCGCGCCCTCCGCGCCACGGACCAGGTCCTCCAATCGGGTGGTTTCCGCGTTGTCGTTCTCGATCTCGCGTCCGTCGAGCCGCAGCAGGCGCTTCGCATCCCTTCCGCGACGTGGTTCCGTTACCGGCGCGCTGCCGAGGAGAGCGACGCCATCCTGCTCCTGCTCACCCGCGAGCCGTGCGCCCGTTCGAGCGCCGCCTGCGTCCTCGAATGCTCCACCGGCGAGCCGCCGAAGATCCAAGGGGTACTGACCGCAGCTCCGCGCATCGCCGAGATCGCGCGGCAGCGGACTGGACCGGCTTTCGGCAGGAAGGCGCCGGGACGGGCCACGGTCTGGGAGGCGGCACCGGCATGGATGCGGGCCGCCGGGAGATAAGGGTGTCCTTTGCCGCCGTTCACATCCCGGAGTTTCCCGTAGCCGCAGGGCGGCGCGGGTCCCCCGGACTACATTCCGAACCATGCGTGGTGCTCGAAGGCGTTCCCCCGCAGGAGAAGGTCGTCTCGCGGTGCGAACGCGCCAGGGCCGCAGGGGTCGAGCACGGCATGAGCAAGGTGCAGGCCGAGGCGGGAGCTGCGGTTATCTTCCATCCCCGGCAGATCAAGGAGGAGAAGGCGGCGTTTGCCCTTGCCGTCGAAGTGGCGGAACGCTTTTCCCCGCGCGTGGAGGCGATCGCCTCGCCGTTGAATGGCTACGCGGACGCCCACCGGCCCGCCGTGATATTGCTGATGGACAGCTCCGGGACTGGAACCCTCTTCGGCTCGGTTGAGAGCTATGCCCAGAGGCTCTACCGGGAGCTTCACACCGCCGGATTTTCAGCCGGCATCGGGGCCGCGCCGAATGCCGAGGCCGCTCTCATGCTGGCACAGAGCGGCGCGAAGGTCGTCTGTGCTGACCGGGACACTCTGCGAGGCAAGCTCGCGAAGCTCTCCACGGGGCTGTTGCCTTGCGAACCGAAGATGCTGGCGGTCCTGAACCGTTGGGGCATTCGCACCTTGGGCGAGTTGGCGGCTTTGCCTCAGACGGAGCTTGTCAGCCGTCTCGGGCAACAGGGCCGCCGGCTGCAACTGCTCGCGCGGGGCGAGGCCGATCACCTCCTCGTGCCGGAAGAGTCGGAGTTTACGCTGTCCGCAACTACGGCACTAGACAATCCGCTCGCACTGCTTGATTCCCTGCTCTTCGTGCTGTCGCCCATGCTGGAGACGATCTTGCGGAAAGCGATGGACCGGGCTTACGCTCTCCGTTCCATCCGGCTGACGCTGCAACTGGAGCGCGGCGAGCCGCACTCGCTCGAAGTCCGCCCGGCCACGCCGACCCAGAACCGGGAGCTGCTGCTGAAGCTGCTCAATCTGGAATTGCAGGCACACCCTCCCCAAGCGGGTATTGTGAGCGTCACGCTCGACGCCGAACCCGCGCAGCCGCAAACGGCGCAGCGTGGGTTGTTCCAGGCGCAGTTTCCAGAACCCGACAAGCTGGAGCTTCTGCTGGCGAGGCTGCGTTCCATCGCCGGGCAAGACAATGTAGGTTCGCCCCGGTTGCTCAATAGCCATGTGGACGACGCCTTCACTATGGCTCCGTTCCGGCCCAGTCTTCGCCCGGAAACCGAACGCGAGGAGGTTCCCTCGCGTCTTGCGCTTCGCGTGTTCCGGCCGCCACAGTCCGTGCGCGTGACCTGCCGGGCCGATCAACCCTGCCTCCTGTTCTGGGAGGGCTCACGCTTTGTGATTGCGTCGTGTGCCGGTCCGTGGCATTCGAGCGGTTCATGGTGGGACGGACAGGCGTGGGACAACGATCTTTGGGATGTGGTGACAGCCGAACCGTTACAAGCCCTGCGTCTCCGGCAGGACCAGGCTTCCAAAAGCTGGTTCGTGGTGGGCCTCTATGACTAGCCGCTACGTCGAACTGCACGCGCGGTCGGCTTTCTCGTTTCTCGAAGGTGCTTCCCTGCCCGAAGCCATGACGCAGCAGGCGGCGAACCTCGAACTGCCCGGCCTCGCCATCCTTGATCGCGACGGCCTCTACGGTTCGCCGCGCCTTTACACGACGGCGAAGAAGCTGGGCTTGCGTTCGCACATCGGGGCCGAGGTATCCGTCGGTGAGTTCGGGCAGCAGATGCGTCCTCCGTCATGGCAGCCGCATACCATTCCAAGCCGTCCGGTGCGGCTTTCACTGCTCTGCGAATCGCAGCGCGGCTACCGCAACCTCTCGCTGCTCATCTCCGGCTACAAGCTCGCGCAACGGAGCAAGGGCGACGGCATGGCTCCGTTTCGCAAGGTCGAGGAGCACGCGGAGGGTCTGGTCTGCATGACCGGCGGCGATGAAGGCCCGCTTGCCGCCGCTCTGGAGCGCGGCGGCATGGACGAAGGCCGCAAGGTGCTCAAACAGCTTGTTCGTACCTTCGGACCGAAGAACGTCTACGTCGAGTTGCAACGGCACGGCGTTTGCGAACAGGAGGCGCGCAACCAGGCGGCGACCGCGCTCGCCCGCGAGTTGCAGCTTCCACTGCTCGCCACCAACGGCGTCAGCATGGCCACCGAGTTTGAGCGCGAGATCCTCGACGTGCTCACCGGCATCCGGCACGGCTGCTCGCTCGACGATGCGGGCCTGCTCCTCCAGCAGAACGGCAAGCGGCATCTCCGGTCGGCGGAGCAGATGGGTCGGTTGTTCCAGGACATTCCCGAAGCGATCGCCGCGTCCGGTGAGTTGTCCGACCGGCTGACTTTCCAAATGAAGGACATGGGCTACGAGTTTCCTCGCTACCCCGTGCCCGAGGGCGAGAACATGGACAGCTTCCTTCGCAAGCGCACCTTCGAGGGTGTGGCGCGGCGCTATGGCGCGAATGCCAGCGCAAAGCTCCGAGGGAAGGCTGGCAAGCAGGTCGACAAGGAACTGGCCCTGATCGCCAAGCTGGACCTTGCCGGTTATTTCTTAATCGTGTGGGACATCGTCGAGTTCTGCCGCAGGCACGGCATCCTCGTCCAGGGGCGCGGCTCGGCCGCCAACTCAGCCGTCTGCTACGCGCTCGGCATCACCGCCGTAGATCCGGTCGGGATGGAGCTGCTCTTCGAGCGTTTTCTGTCCGAAGTTCGTGGAGAGTGGCCCGACATCGACCTGGACCTGCCTTCAGGCGACGACCGGGAGCGCGCCATCCAGTACGTCTACGAACGCTACGGCCAGCTCGGCGCGGCCATGTGCGCCAACGTCATCACCTACCGTGGCCGCTCCGCCGCCCGCGAGGTAGGCAAGGCACTCGGCTTCGATGCCGGGATGCAGACCCGGCTTACCCGGCTGGTCGGATCGTTCGAGTGGAAGGGGCCCACCGACACCATGGAGCACCACTTCCGTCAGGCCGGGTTCGACCTCCATCATCCCCGCATCGCCAAATACCTTGAACTCTCCATACGGATGCTCGACCTGCCCCGGCATCTTGGCCAGCATTCTGGCGGCATGATCGTGGCGCAAGGGCAGCTCGCCTCAGTCGTGCCCATCGAACCGGCTTCCATGCCGGGCCGCAACGTCGTCCAGTGGGACAAGGAAGACTGCGCCGACATGGGCCTCATCAAGGTGGACCTGTTGGGGCTCGGCATGATGGCGGTGTTGAAGGATTGCGTCGAGCTGATCCCCCGCTACTACGACAAGCAGGTCGACATCGCCCAGATTCCGCAAGACGATTCCGAAGTCTATGAGTCCTTGCGAAGGGCGGACACCATCGGCCTCTTTCAAGTCGAATCGCGGGCGCAGATGGCTTCTCTTCCCCGCAACAATCCGGACAAGTTCTACGATCTCGTGGTCCAGGTAGCCATTATCAGACCCGGCCCTATCGTCGGGCAATTGATGAACCCCTACATGGAGCGGCGGCAGGGTCGGCAGAAGATTGAGTACCCGCATCCGTTGCTCGAACCGGTGCTGCGCCGCACCCTGGGCGTACCACTCTTCCAGGAGCAGCTTCTGCGGATCGCCATGGTGATCGCCAACTTCACCGGAGGGGAGGCCGAGGAGCTGAGGCGCGCGCTCGGCAGCCGCCGTTCCGCCGACAAGATGAAGGCGTTGGAGACCAAGCTCCGCGCGGGCATGGACGCCAACGGCGTCGGCCTCAAGGCGCAGGAAGAGATCATCCTCGCCATCAGCTCTTTTGCCCTCTACGGCTTCCCGGAGAGCCATGCCGCCAGCTTCGCGCTGATCGCCTATGCGTCGGCGTGGCTGAAGTTCCACTACCTGCCCGTCTTCACCGCCGCCATCCTCAACAACCAGCCCATGGGCTTCTACTCGGCAGCCGTGCTGGTCAAGGATGCGCAGCGACACGGTCTTCGCATCAAGCCAGTCGATGTGTCGCGATCCGATTGGAACTGCATTCTGGAGCGCGAGGAGGACGGCTCTTTGTCTCTTCGGCTCGGACTCTGCTACGTGCGCGGCCTTCGCTCTACCGTTGCGGCGGAGATCGAGCGGGTCAGGGCATTGCGGCGCTTCGGCTCGATCGAGGAGCTTGCCCGGCCTGTGCCGTCGCTGTCCCAGGCCGATCTTGCCACGCTTGCCGAGACGGGTGCCCTGAACTCGCTCGGCGAAAGGGTGCATCGCCGGGACGCACTCTGGCAGGTCGAACGGGTCGTCCGCGAGGCCGGACCGCTTTTCTCCGAACTGTACGGTGACGAAGAACAGCTTTCCCCACTCCAGGCCATGAACCCCGAGGAGCGCATGGTCGCCGACTACGCCGGGACCGGCGTCACCGTGGGCCGACACCCCATGGCTCATTGCCGTGACCGACTCCGCAGCATAAATGTCTTTCGCGCCGAGGACCTGAAGCTCGTCCGGCATGGCGTCAAGACCCGCATCGCCGGACGGGTCATCGCGCGGCAGCGGCCCGGCACCGCCCATGGCTTCATCTTCCTCTCCATCGAGGATGAAACCGGCATCGCAAACGTCATCGTCGATCCGGACCTCTACGAAGCCAACCGTTCGCTTGTCACCTATGCCAAGTTCCTGCTCATCGAGGGCGCTCTCCAGAACGTCGACAACGTAATCCATATTCGCGCGAAGCAGATCGAGGAGCTTAATGTCACCGCCGCGCCCATGGTCTCTCATGACTTCCACTAGGAGCCTGCCTTGAGCGAACCAATGACGTCGCCCGGCGACAAGCAGCCGCCCAGGGAGTGGTGGCTTGAGAACGCCTGCCGCATCGCCGCCTTCCGGCTAAGACAGCAGCGATACATGAGCGCCAATACCATCCCCATCCGGGAGCAGGTGCGCGACTCCGTCGAGTTCGTGCGCTTAGTCTGGGAAGAGATTGAACGGCATCTTGGGGATGATTAACCATGGTGAAGTCGAGCCGCGGCAATCGGCTCAGCAATGCGTAGTGCTGGCCACACTGCAACATGGAGATCGGTGCACGCGACTTCCGCCTTGATCCTCCCGATCGCGCGAAGCCGGTCTGTCCTAACCCAGACTGTGCCCGGAAGTTGTTTGGCTCAGTGCATTTTCGTGTAGACACTCACGGCGACCAGCAAGGCCATCAATGCTAAAACACTGAATACGATGCGAACCAAAATCGCATTGAGACCCCAATAATTGCGCCGCCGCTCCTCACGGATCCGGTATAGACGCCATTGACACCGGGGACATTGAAGAACACTCATGACCCGGGGATCGAGGAACGAGGGCTTTAGGGAACTTGCCATCTGGCGCACTAAAGATTCATCGATGCCGCCGCAGCTATGTGGGCCGGAGTCGGGCGCGATCGGGGGCATGCGACTAATCGCTTTTCCAAACCACTCTTCCGATGTCACTTTTGTCATTGACGCAGCTTACCCTTGAAACCGCGAGTTTGGAGCATAGATTTGTTCTCACCTATCGTTGGTGCGCGCACGCCTTTGTTTCTCTTCAGCAAAGCCGCATCCACTTCTCGACGAAACGATTGTCTCACGGAGCTCTCTGAAAGATTAAGGGAGCGAGCAATCTCTCGCCAGGAGTACCCCTGGCGTATACCTTCGGCCACATCGCGTGCTCGCGGAGATAACTCGGAACATATTTCGCTTATGAGAAAAGTGTCGCTAAGGTCTCCAGCGCGACCGCGCGCAAGGACGGCAAGTTCATAAAGCAATCCCTTTGGTTCCTCAAGCCTTACTTGATGTGCTTTTTGTTTAGCTACGCGGCGAATTTGGCTGCGCAGGCGGGCGGATACTTTACTCTGCATCGGAAGCGATGTGCAGCGAAGAACGAACGGTATTACAGCATCCAAGGCAGCGTCGATGAGAACATCCGCCATGGCATGATCGTGAAGCTTGACCCAAGCAACAAATGCGGCGTACTGGTGGTTGCGGTGAACTGCTTCAAGGAGCAGTTTACGCGCAGAAGGTTCGAGCGCACTGCCCCACCTCCAGAGTGGATCGATCAGATAGACCTTCGTAGTCATAGCACCCTTCCAGAGAGCGAATGGACACAAGGAGAAGGCGAAACAACTCTGGCGCCTAACCGGATGAAACTGTCAGATGCTTGGACGGAGTTCATACGCCTTGTTCCCTCCACCCGAGAGTCACTTGAAGTAACCTATAAATAAATGAGGTTTTCCACAGCGCAAACGGCGAGCCAAAGTGCCTTTAGTTAATAGAGGAAGTTATTTAGTTCTCCGAGATAAAGACGAGGCGCGTAACGAGGTATGGCGATAGGAACGGCGGGCCGCAGAGGACAAGAAGGCGTCGTGGATGCATCTTCGGTAAGAGCGAGGACCAGAAATATCTGGCCGCAAGAAGCGGGGAGACTCGTCAGAAACGCCGTCGCCGGAGGCAAAGCCCAGAAGAACGCCGTGCTCCTGCACGAGCAGCTTCAGCAGCTCACCGGTTTTAGCTCGAAGGTATGCTGGAGCTTTCTGGAGCGGCATAATGTAAGACGTCCGGGAGCAGGCAGGAACAAGCAATGGGAGCCGAAGATGCTCGACTATGTCCTCGACCATGGTTACGATAGGGCGGCCCTGCGTTTCGAATGCAGTAAGGCGAAGCTCTATGGATTCGTGAGGCGTCAGGGACGGATGGCGGGTCATTGCGGCGGAGAGTTTAGCGTAGATCAGCTTCGTCGCCTCATGACAGTTCGCGCGGACACCGTGCAATGGTGGATCGGGAACGGTTTGCTCGAAGCTACGCCCTTGATCTATGGAGGCAGGCAGACCTGGCGCGTTTCGTCCGACCAACTGAAGACGTTTCTGCGGAGTTCCGGCAAGAAAATCATCGGCCTTCACCGCATTCCGGCAAAGCGCCTGAGTTTCCTGGAGGAGTTCCTCTACGAGGGCAAGCACATGGCTCTCGATCTGCTCCACACCAGGGAAAGCAAGAAGGAAGGCGACGCCTTCCGCAACGGCGAATATACCACAAGGAAGGCGCTGGAAACTGACGCCTAGGTGGCCAACGACTGGGTGTGCTTTCCATTGATCCCGCGATCGTTGCACCGCTCAGGCTGACGGTGGTTCTTGTCCATACTTGTTCGAGTTGCGTTTTCACGCAGACGACGCAGTGATTCGGTGTTCTGGGTCTTCGGGAAATCTTGCGGGCGGTTAAGTCGCCGCCGAGATAACCAAACCATAACGGAGCGACTCCCGAAGTGTTCGCGGGCAATTACGATGTAGCTCAAATCTCAATTGGATGATCCTCCAACACCTCACTGCGGCCAGGGACACTCCGTAGCCTTGTCGATCTGGTCGGCCAAAATTAGAAGTGGGGCATGCAGTTCAAGTGCCTCGCTGCCGCAACGGGCACCGGTCTGGCATCGTGACGCTTCCTCTTCCACGTCGTGACCGGCCTGGCGGAGGTGGAACGGGAACTCACCATCGAGCGGGTCCGCGCCCAGCCTCTAAGTGGGCCGCCAGCTAGGTCGTAAGGCGGCCGCAAACGGCAGATGACCGAAAGCAGATCATGTCCGCCAAAAATCTTCCTGCCGATGGAGCATTCCACAAGACGTAGCCAGCCACCTCGGATTTCCGTGTCTACCCGCTACAGGTGGATTCCGGATTCAAACTATATGTAGCGTGCTCCGTTCTCCGTTTGGTCCGGGAACTCCAGTAAGCGGCCGAGTGCTTCTAATGCCGCAAAGGAATCAAATCCCCGCTGCCTATTCCGGATTTATGCACTCGCCCTCAAAGTCCAAGCTGGTCATTTACAGCCGATCGTAACTCCTGTTCTGAACCCAGATACCGCTCAGTCGTCTGGATGGAGGAGTGCCCCAGCAGGAATTTGATCTGCTCCAGATCGCCGCCCGCCTTGCGACACAGCTTCGCGCAGGTACGTCTCAGGTCGTGCGCGCCGAAGCGTTCGATGCCGATCTGTTTGGCCGATTGCTCGACGACCGACCACACCGCCCAGTCTCCCAGGCTCTCTCCGATCTTCTTGCCGCCCTTCTTCACAGACCGGAAGAGCCGGCCTTCGTCGATGCCCGCGGCCGTCATCCAGACATTGATGCCCTGCTTGACCCACAGCGGCACCGCCACGGTGCGGATGCGTCCACCCTTGCCGCACAGGTCGATGATTACCCAGCGGTCCTCCCGCATTTGGATGTCTTCCACATCGAGTGAGGCGAGTTCCCTCCTTCTCAACCCGCAGCCGACCAAAAGGGCGAGGATGGCGTAGTCGCGCTTGCCTTTGAGCGTCTTGCGATCGGGAACAGCCAGCAGTTCCCTTGCCTGCTCTTTCGTCAGCCAGTTGCCCAAGCGAGTTCCCTGCTGCCGGATGTTTGGGATGTCGTTGAGGTTCGCCGCGGCCTCCGCCCCGAGCATGCCATTGCGCCGCGCCTCCGCGACCATCTTGCGCACCGCCGAGAGCCTGACGTTGATGGTCGAGGGAGCCTGCTTCTCCATCGTCGACCGCCACTCCATCAGAAGTGCCCGGGTGAGCGGGCGGCCGGACGAGAAGAGAAACAACGCATCGAGTGCCTGGGCATAATTCCGCTTCGTGTTCGCCGAGACCACCGAATCGAGCACCATGCGCTTCAGTGCAAGGAGTCGTGGATCGATCAGCGGGGGTGGACCCGCCTGCTCTGCAACCGCGACCAGCGCCGTAACACTCACGATGCTCCACCGTCCGCATCGCCGGGCTCGAACCGCATCCTGGCCGCGGCGATCGCGTCCTCTAGCTTCCGCTGCAAGGCTTCCCGCGAAGGCAGAACCGTCAGATACTCGGCAACGTGGATACCGGCTGCGTCGAGTTCCAGCAGTTCGACTTGTCTCGCACTCGCGCCCGCGCAAAGGATGATGCCGAGCGGCATCGCCTCACTCTCTTCCCTTTCGTACCTGGCCAGCCAGCGCAGGTAGAGTTCCATCTGCCCCTTGTACTCCGGCCGGAAGGCTCCCTGCTTGAGCTCTACGGCAACCAGGCGCTTGAGCTTCCGGTTGTAGAACAGCAGGTCGATGTAGAAGTCTTCGCCGTCGAGCTGGATGCGCTTCTGCCGGGCGACGAAAGAGAACCCGGTGCCCAACTCCAGGAGGAACGATTCCAGCTCCCGGAGGATCGCGTCCTCGAAGTCCCGCTCCAGGTAGTGGTCCTTGAGGTCGAGGAAATCAAGGATGTATGGATCCTTAAGAACCAGGGCTGGGCCAACCTGTCCTTTGCTGTGCAGGGTGGACAGTTCCTGCTTCGCCAGTTCGTCCGGTTTCCTGGACAGTGCGGTCCGTTCGTAGAGCATGGAATCGATTCTTCCCCGCAGAGTCCGGACGCTCCAGCCCTCTATCCGCGACATCTCGGCGTAAAACTCGCGCTGGAGCGGCTGTTCGAGCGGAAGCAGCTCCCGGAAGTGCGACCAGCTCAATTGCTGCGACAGCGTCGCAACAATCTCCTTATCCGGGAACGCCATGGCGAACTTCACCATGCGGGACAGATTCGTCTGCTCGAAGCCGCGGCCGAACTTCTCAGTCAATTTCTGCGACAGCGTCGCAAGGATCCGCTCCCCGTACTCGGCACGGTCCGATCCGAGTACACTGCGCCGGATGCGGTCGCCGACCCTCCAATAGAGGACAGTCAGTGCCGCATTCACCGTCACCGCGGCCTGGCGCCGGGTGGCGGCGATGAGCCGGCAGAGCTCCGCAACCAGGCTCTCGGTCGAATCGGATGACGGCACAAGCTCGGACAAGGGGCATCTCCTGAAACCGCCACCGTAGCGGCAATGCAAGCCTACCACGCTAACTGCCACCTACAAGCCACATTGTCGTGGGTCATAATCCTGCTCGTGGTGAGAAATGCGCGAGCGTGAAAAGACCGCCTAAGGTTGTGGGTGCGCGTAAGCGTACGCATTCCATGAGGATTGTAGGTGAGATCCAAGCCGGAACATCAGCGCATTTGCCGCCGATCGGCAGTGTATTTAGTATTTGCGACCACCGCGCCTCAACATCGGCTGACATTTAGCGAGGGTGGAGGCCGCCTTCATGATTGGAGTCCCTCAATGCCATGTCCGCCATCCTGGCTGCCCCGTCTGCACGAGAGCCGGCGCGCCGTCACAAACTCCGTCCGGTCGCACTGGGAGCGCAAGGACATCGAGAGGCCCTTCGAGCTCCAGCCCAAGGCCTCGCAGAAGTTGCTGGCCCTCCTTCCGACCGAGCCCGTGAGCAAGGCCCATCTCGTCGAGCGCGAGGCGCTTGCACGCTTTATAAACCAGGTTCACGAGGCTGAGGAAGCGATTGCGCTCTTCGCGGGGTTGCGCAGCGAGAACGCGCCAACGCCGCGCAGGAAACTTCGGGCGCTTGTTCGCCGCGACGCCGAACCGTCCACGCACGATTCCCTTCCCTCAAACGTCGCTTTGACTCCCGGCGATCTCCACATCGCCTTCCAGTCGTTGCAGGATTTGGCTGAGGTTTATGCACCGTAGCCCGGTTGCTGAAGAGATCTGGGCGATTTTGGACGGCGGCTCGAAACGGTGCCGGAGCCTGCGGAGCCGTCGGCAGTCGATAGGTTGGCCGCTATTTGCTACGAGCTTGAGTTGCTGGGGCGGGCGCCGTCTTGGTCGGGATGTTCTTTAATCGTTGGCGACCTTTGCAGATTGTTAGTGATGAAATGCCATCTGCATGGCATTTCGTAAGCGGGTACGCTCTGCGTTGCGCGCTACGATTCGTAATGCATTGCCGCCTCTGTTACAAAGCGCCCGATGGGAATACACTTCGTAACCCCCTGCGTCGGAGGCACCGTCATAGATTCCGTTGTACCTTCTCATAAGAGGTGACGTAATGCCGGTCATAGTTGCGGCAAATCCCAAAGGCGGGAGCGGCAAGTCAACAACTTGCATTGTTCTCGGCACAACCTTGGCGGCCCAGGGGGCCTCCGTTCGAATTGTGGATGCCGATCCACAAAGAACCTTGGCCAGGTGGAGCCAGGGTTCAAGCGAATACAGGGAGATCGTTGTCACGCCATTGCCACATGAAGACCTGACGATCTTGATTGACCGGCTCCAAACGGAGTTTCAGTTCGTACTGATAGACGTGCAGGGAACAGCTAATCAAGAAATCGTGTCCGCTATGTCACGTGCCGACCTCGTGCTCATTCCCATGCAGGCCAAGACGGCAGACGCTGAAGTCGCAACCAGAGCGCTCAGCCTTCTCCGAACTCAGGAGAATCTCTTCAAGAGGAAGATCCCGCACGCGATCGTGTTCATGAGAACGAGCCCCATCATCGTTACCCGCGAGGAAAAGGAGATCAGGCTCAACATAGAGGCGGCTGGCGTGCCACGGTTCATATCAAGCCTCAATGAGCGAACGGCCTTTTCGCACATCTTCGCCCACAAGATGTCACTCGGAGAACTGAACCCGAAGGACACAAACGGTCTTGAGGGAGCAGAGAAGAACGCCGTTGAAGTAACGGCGGAGATGGTCAATGTACTGCGTGCGGCAGCCCGGGAGGTCCAATGACAATCACCAATAGTTTCGGCGACCTTAGCGAGTTCAAACCTGCGGTCAAGGTCCCCGCCGAGATAAGCCCGTCCCCGAAGGCTTTGGGCGAACTGGCAAAGCGGGAAGGCTTCTCGGTCGACAACCACCCGGTGACCAGAAAACGTCTGAAGAGCGGTCGGACTGCTTCTAAAGAACCAGCCGAGCCGATGACTCTCCGGATAAGGGTCTCGGACTGGAATAGGTTCTCAAGCTATTGTGAGCGGCACGAGTATACCGTGGCTGAAGGCTTTGAACGCCTGTCGCTCCTGGCCGACCCACAGTAATCTGCGCCGCTCCACGTCCGGACCGGAGTCAGGAAGTCCGGGGGTACATCGGTACGTGCCATTATTTGCGTAAACGGGATTGTCTGGCATCCTAGGCCATATCCCAGGAAGGTGGACGGCCGCGGTGGGAGGCCCTTGCTAGGCTAGAACGTGCTGTACCGGTTGACCAAGGCTTTGGTAAACGGCCGGGCGTGGTCCCCCGACGCCTCCATTCAGCCAAAGACGGCCACAAGCCCGGTGCGGTGAGCACGCCGGGAACGGGGGGTAACACCGCTCCCGACCAAAGCGATCAGCGCCTCGCGGGAAGGCTTGGTGAACGTATAGGGTCTTCTGACGCGTATCCGGTGCTCATGCGGCGATCGTGCGCTGTAACCCACATTATCGTGCGCTATATTACACGCCGAGAAGCCGGTCCAAAATGATGGGTGCGCGAACGCGAACGCATTGGGTAAGATCGAAAGTGAGCCCGAATGCGAGCATACCGGCGCATACGCAGCCGGCCGCCGGTCCGGCTCAGTATGTACAACCGGCGCGCCTCAACTTCGCGGCCACCTTTATCGAGGGGCGGAGGCCGCCTTCCCGATTGGAGTCCGTCCATGCCCTGTCCGCCATCCTGGCTGCCCCGCCTGCACGAGATCCGGCGCGCCGTCCAAAACTCTGTCCGTTCGCACTACGAACGGAAGGACATCGAGAGGCTGTTCGAGCTCCAGCCCAGGGCGGCGCAGAAGTTGCTTGCGATGCTTCCCACCGAACCCGTGGGCAGAGCGCATCTCGTCGAGCGCGGGGCGCTGACAGGCTTTTTAGACCAGGTCCATGAGGCCGAGGACACGATCGCGCTCTTCGCACGGTTGCGCCGCGAGAACGCGCCTACGCCCCGCAGGAAACTGCGGGCGTTGGTTCGTCGGGACGCCGAACCGTCCACGCTCGAATCCCTTCCCTCAAACGTCGCTTTGACCCCCGGCGATCTCCACATCGCCTTCCGGTCGTTGCAGGATCTGGCCGAAGCTTTATGCTCCGTCGCCCGGTTGCTGGAGGGAGACCTGGACGAACTTGGACGGCGGCTCGAAACGGTGCCGGAGCCTGTGGAGCCAAATCCGGCAGTGGATGAGTTGGCCGCTCTTTACAACGAACTCGAACAAGTCCAGGGCCGCCGTTCCCTGTAATGTAGGCGCGCCTGCGAGGCGGTTCTTGTGGACGTCGCAACAGAGGTAGACTGCACGTCGCAGAAGACGAGTAGTATGTGTGCAGCACAGGTGTACGACACGTGTACGTGTGCCTTGGTGTGTACACGTATACAGGTGAATACGGGACAACACTAGACTGGATGTGTACAAGACAGTAGTGTTGGTAAACAAGACGAACACTCCATGGGGACTACACCTCCTTGGCGTGTACGCCTTCAAAGAACCTCTTGAGGAGCACGCATGCCTGTTGTAGTTGCAGCGAACACAAAGGGAGGAAGTGGGAAGTCAACCAGTTCTCTCATCTTGGGAACGACGCTGGCTAGGATGGGAGCCACAGTTCGCATCCTTGACGCAGACCCGCAAAAGACGCTTCTGAGCTGGAGTACCGGCGGGAGCCGGTACCGCGACCTCGTCACCGCACCGATTCCAGGTGTTGATTTATCGGACACCATCGACAGCATCTCAGCAGAATTTCAGTTCGTGATCATCGATGTACAAGGGTCGGCCAATCAAGAACTCGCGGCAGCGATGTCACGCGCGGATCTTGTCACAATTCCAATGCGCGCGAAGACCGCCGATGCTGAAGTCGCCGCAAACGCAATCGGTCTGCTGAAATCTCAGCAAAAGCTCTTCCGTAGACGAATCCCCCATGGAGTGGTTTTCATTGCAACTAACCCGCTCATCACAACCAAAGAAGAGCGTCACATTCGGGAAAGCGTTCAACAGCTCCAAATCCCCTGCTTTCGTACATCCCTTCACGAGCGCTCCGCCTTCTCTCATATGTTCCGCTATAAGGTGGCCATCGACGAGCTCAGCAGCCACGAGACCAACGGGCTGGAAGCTGCTCTCGTGAATGCGGACAATTACGCCACAGAGGTGATCGAGACCCTCAGATTGGCGCGTCAGGAGGCGAGTGCGGCATGAGCAGCCTAACCAACGCGAATCCACTCCTGTCTAGCGGGCCTCTTGATGATTTTCAGCCGAGATCCAAAACCAGTGTTGCTTCGGCACA
The DNA here is from genome assembly GCA_965215415.1 of Acidobacteriaceae bacterium. Taxonomy (GTDB): domain Bacteria; phylum Acidobacteriota; class Terriglobia; order Terriglobales; family Acidobacteriaceae; genus Edaphobacter. Next base: position 102,105 of record CBDCDQ010000007.1, read on the forward strand.
AACCGAGATCGGGAAGGCTGAGAAGGTAGCCGTAAGGCAGGCCGCGCACGAGATGGGCTATGTCATCGACAATCTTTCGGCCGTTGTTCGAGCAAAGCGGCAATCGTCCGGGAAGGCAAGCAAGAGTCATACCTTGCGCCTTTACATACAGGACATCAACAGATTCCAGACGTGGTGCAACGACAACAACTACTCTCAAGCTCGAGGTTTTGAGCTCTTGCTGGACAAAGTTCTCTAAAGAAGACCGGTCATTACTGAGAAGTCGGGCTGTGCGGCTCGGAGAGAGAGCGTCTACTATGGTGCGAGTAACTCTATTGCCCAATCAGCAGGCGGTCCACAATGTCGGGTCCGGTACATCGATGCGCAGGTTCGACTGGCGCGGATGGAGATTGTCTGGCATCGTAGGGGAATGACGAAGTTGAAGAGGACCGAGCGTGCAATCAGGACCGAGAGGGACGCGCCGTCCACTTCCCCTGAGTTGAAGGCCGCGATCGAAGCGTTTCTGGCGATGGATGTGGAGACGGCGCGCGACGACACCGCGACCCTTGAGCAGCTCTTCTCGAACCGGTTCTTCGCGCGCGAAGAAGATGTGGCCATGCCGCGCGGACCCGGCAGCGGAGCGGAAAGGATCAAGCTTTCCGTACCCAGTCCAGACACCCAGAGTCTCGTTCAGGTGAGGTGTGAGAGGGCGACGGATCGTATTCTTCATTTGTTGAAGACGCTGGAAGCGGAAAACGTGCATCCGTACATGCCGGCGCTTACGCTAGTCGCGGTGGTGCGCGCGTTTCTATGCAAAAGCGTGGCCGATTACGGGTTTCAAGGCATAGAGGACGCTCGGGTTATATTTCACACCGTGGTCGAGGACCTGACCCCGATGCTGCGGGCCGCAACCTCTTAACCGATTGACCAAGGAGCACCTCATGTACGCGAACTCTTCTCTTTTGAAAGGGGCGGCTGCGGCGGCTGTGGCTATCGTCCTGACCGGCTGCCCGTCCTCCGACCCAGCGCCGCCCACGATCGAGAATGCCAAGACCATGTGGCATACGCTGAATACGCGTTCTGGACTCGATAAGAAGGTAGCGCTAGTGGACATGACCAAGACCGACGGCCAGATGGCCGAGGTGAATGGGGTCAAGGTGTACACGCTGTATTACGAGGCGCATGAGAAGTATCTGTCTCCCATGGGGTTCTGGAAACCGGGACAGGTGGAGACGACACGCTTGAATTACGGGTTCCAGCGGACGGAGAAGGGCTGGCAAGGCGGAGACGGCGAAGTGTTCGAGCATTGAAACCCCGTTTGACCGAACGGGGGATCGCTCCTAATCTCAAGCCGTGCTGACAGGATCAGCGCGGGGAGACCGGGATGTTCGCTTCACCTGAGAAAACGCTCGCAGATCTCGACGGAGTGGGATACTTTACGGACCGCAAGACGGCGACGACCGTTTACCTTGCGTCCAAGCTCAACAAGCCGATCATGCTGGAAGGGCCAGCCGGCGCCGGCAAGACTGAGCTGGCTCAGTCGGTTGCCAGGGCGGCGGGGGCCGAACTGCTCCGCCTCCAGTGCTATCAGGGAATCAACGAAGAGAAGGCCATCGGCCAATTCGATAAGAGTTTGCAGGAACTGTTCGTCCTCCTCAAAACCAAGAGTGAAGGAACGTTCGACTGGGACCAAATACGACGCGACGTGACGAGCAGAGAGTTTTTCCTCGCCGGCCCACTGCTTACGGCGATCGAGCGGGACAAGCGATGCGTCCTGCTGATCGACGAAATCGATAAGGTGGACTACGCGTTCGAAGCATTGTTGCTCGAGTTGCTTTCCGCTTGGACCATCTCCATTCCGAAGATGGGCACGGTCAAAGCGACGACCATACCCTTCGTGTTCATGACATCGAATCAAGAGCGCCGGCTCGGCGACCCTCTTCGACGGCGCAGCTTTTACCTGATCGTGGAGCACCCAACGGCCGAGAGGGAAGCGGCCATTGTCAGAAACAAGACCCCGACTGCGAACGAGTCGACCCATCGCTTCATCGCGGGCCTTGCGAAAGCTTTGCGTGGGTTTCAGCTTGAAAAAGCGCCGAGCATCTCTGAGATGAACGATGTCGCCCTCGCCATGCAGCTGCTCGGAATGGACGAGATCGAGGCTTCGCATGAAGACATCATGCTTCCCCTGCTGGTGAAAACCGAGGGAGACCGTAAACGCATGATGATGAAAGAGGCCTTTGCGGTCATCATTAAGACGGCCAGGAAGCACGCTCAGCAAATGCTGGACGAAGAAGTGGAGGCCACACTTTCGTCCCTCGAGGTGACCCTGTGACCCTGCGCGCGCTCACGCTCGCGCTTGTCGCCGTTCTTGGAGGACGGGCCGCTTCCGCCGCAGGCCGTCCCGCGGAGAGCCGAAACCCCGAAGCCGTCTACTATGCCAACGCGTACGCTGACCATTACGGTCTGCCACGCGAGTTGGTACACGCGGTCATTACGCACGAGTCCGCCTGGCACGCGAAGGCGCTGTCGAACATGGGGGCCCTTGGATTGATGCAGCTCATGCCGGCGACGGTCGAATACTTCTCCGTGCGAGACCCGGTCTCCGTGAAGGACAACATAAGCGGCGGAGTGCGCTATCTCGCTTTGCTCAACCGGCAGTTCCACGGGGATTTCCGCATGGTTCTGGCCGCTTACTATTGCGGGTCCCGGTACATCGTCAACAGCGGTCTGGGCTACCACAACGCGCAGGTCGTCGCTTATGTGCAGGAAATGGAACGCCTGTACCGGAGCGAACTCGATCTTCATCATCCCCACAGCCAGAAAGGGAACACTCCATGAATCATCACGGCCTGTCCTTCCATGTACTTGCATTCGCTCTCACATCGATCCTGCAACCTGTTTTCGCCCAGGAAGTTCAACCGCAGAATGCGGGCACGGTACCGGGCGTTGTTCCAACGCAAACCCGTGGTCCCGCCGACGTAGTTCCAGTTGTCTCCGATGTCGCCATCTCGAAGATGGCGGTGACGGACGTCCACCTCAGACCGCTTTTCACCACCACCATCCGACTGCCGGACCCGGTGACCTCGGTGTCGGTCGGCGCGCCTACGCTCTTTCAGGCCGAGCATAGCGATCAGGAGTCACGGCTCATCTACGTCAAACCGTCAACGAAAAATCCCGCGGAGAGCAATCTCGTGGTCACCATGCAGTCCGGGGAGACGATCAGCATGAGGTTGATCTCGGTTGGAAGCTCAGCCCTCAACGCTCCCGTCGATTTCATCGTCGACTACAAACCGCGCCAGAGCTTCTTCATCGCCTCGACCGACGGCGCGGCCTCGCGGGAACGGGAGGAACCGGCGCAAAAGGCCAAGCCTCTCAACCCCATCGACGAAGCGCTGGACCGGCAATCCAAAGTCCCCACTCCGGCCTGGAGCGCGGGGACCAGCCTCAGTGAGAAGTCCACAAGCAAGAAGGAAACCCCCGCGATCACCGGAGCGGTGGGCGACATCAGTGAAGCCAACGGCAGGCTCCTGGTAACTTATTCGGTCCTGAACCAAAGTTCCCTCTGGATCGAGGTACTGCCTCCGCAAATTGAGGTGAGCAGTCCGGGAGCGGGCAAGGACGTCAAGAAGAAGGACAAAAAGCATGTCGTCGAGGCAGAACAGATCCCAGTGGACGATTTCAAGGTGAACGGAAGGAAGCTCGCTCCGGGGCAGCGAGCGGACGGCGTCGTGAGTTTCACCCGCCCCGGCTTCAAACAAAGCCACGAGAAGATCCTCCTGCAACTTGCCTCGGCAAACTCCGTCGATCAACCGCTCCTGCTGCCGGTCGCCTTCGTCGCCCCCGGCAATTAACCCTTTCCTCTACATAGTTCTCAAGGAGACCCTTATGGCCACGTCCCGCCCGCTCCCCACTCCAGAAGACGATCCAAGTTCGAAAACTCCGTTCACCGACGTCTCAGTGCCGGCTTCCAATACGGGCAACCGGCCTTTCGTGATCGGCGGCCGCGCCGCCGGCAATGGCGGAGGCGATAAAACAACGCGGCTCTTGATGCTCATTGGTGCAGTTGTGGTCGTTTTCATCGTGTTTATCGTTGCCATCTCGACGAAGGGAACCAAACGGAAGGCGGCATCCGATCAGCCCGGCCAGTCCGGCCAGCCGAACCTGGGCAGGGTGGTGACCCCGGTGACTCCGGGGCAAATCGTTCCTCAAGACGCTATTTCGGCGTCCAATCAGGGCAATAGTCCGAAGATGGGCGCGCTCGACGCGCGCGACATCGAAAAGACCAGAACACAGTCTACGGATAGAAACAGCGCGGCCGGAGCAACGGCACAATCACAGGTGTCCTCCGACGCGGTGGGCAGCGCGGCCACGGCTCCAAGAACCGCCGCCGGAGCGAAATCGCTGAACGATGTGCCGCCGTTCCAGAAGCCCAATTTCCAAGCCGGACAAGAAGCGCAGTGGGCTCCGGAAGAGTACAGGGCGGACGGCTCACGAAGCGGAGGAGCTTCGCCGGCGCAAGTGGCCGGCGGTCAACCCTCGCAGGCTTCGCGCTCCGAGGACGAGCAGTACACGCGCCCCTCCCTGGTATTCGTCGCCCGCGAAAACAACGCGATCAAAGGCGGGCTCCAGCTCAATGCGGCGCCGGACAACTTTGGCCTACAGTCCGGCTACCATGTGGCCGCCCGTCTGGAATCGATGGCCAGCACCGCGCTGCATGCTCCGGTCACAGCCGTCATCGAGTACAACTACGAGCGGGATGGCCACTTGTTAATTCCGGCCGGCGCGCGGGCGGTGGGCAAGATCACCCAGGCCGACGCATCCGGGATCATGAACATCAGCTTCGATTCGATCGAGCTGCCCGGCAACCGCGAAGTGCCGATCTCCGCAATCGCGGCCACCACGTCGCTCCAAGCGCTCAAGGGCGACGTGACGGGTAAGAATGCTGGCCGAGCGCTTGCGATCCGCGCACTGGCTGGCCTTGGATCGGTCGCAGCGATGGGAGTCGGTCAAAGCAGCGTGAACGGCGCCATCAGCGAAGGGGACCTCATTCGGCAAAGGACCGCCGACAACATCGGAAGCGGGGCGGACGCCCAGATCGCCAACATGCAGCTGACCCAGCACATCGTCGTAAGCGTACCGGCCGGCACCGAGATCTATCTGATCTTCACCAAATCGCAAAAGGTCGGGGCGGCCGACTCGCAAACCATAGCGGTGGGTGCCAACACACGCTAAGCCGATCCGAAGAGAGTGTCAGTTTCAGCGAACGTGGTCCCGCGAGGGGCCACGACTGCTTTAAACACCATCAATGGCACTGGAACTCTGGAGTTGTCGTAATGTGTCGCCGTGTCGTCCTCCGTGCGTTCCTACGATGCCTCCGAGCATAGGGGCTGGGTATGGGCGGTCTATCAGGCGTCCTACGTCCTAACGCGCAGACAGGAGACGGTCTGTTTGGCGGGAAACATACTCTTGTTAGTGAAAGAAGTAAAACTGACTACATCTCGTCTTTCATGAAAGAAGTAAAACTGACTACATCTCGTCTTTCATGAAAGAAGTAAAACTGACTACATCTCTTCTTTCATGAAAGAAGTAAAACTGACTACATCCAAAAGTGGCCAGAATCATCATCGGTGACCAAAGATTGAACTTGCGTGCGGGCAAAGAGCCGCTTCTGTGTTGATCGTGGCCTGAACCGTCAACACAACCGCCGGGTGAATCCGTGACGATGTGTTTCCAAACAGATCAACATCAAGGCTCTATATACACCGAATATGACGCCATATTCCTTCAACGCGTTTGCCCGAATCGGAAATGGGCCCTATGTTTCTTCCACGGCGGTGATCCCGTCAAGGAGGAAACACAATGCTCAAGCTCGTCGGTCGTTCCGTCTCATCGCTCAGACGGAAATTTGGCAACATCTCACAGAGCATCATGCTGGCGCTTGTCGTCAGCTTTGGTTTCGCCGCCTGTATGGCTCCCGCGGGGGCACTAGCGCAAAACCTCGGAACCGCGCCGTCCTTCAACAAGGCTGTCCAGGGGCAGACGGCTTCGCAACCGGAAGGGGCATTTCTCAACGTCGTCAATTGGGTGGGCAACGTCATCTGTCCGGTTGGAGCCGGTCTGATGGTGGTTGCGACGGTCGTGCAGTGGCGCAGCGGTCGCGGCTGGGTCGCTTCGGCGGCGACCGCCGGCGGCCTGCTCGCGGTTTCGGGTGTTACCCGGCTGATCGAATACTTCATCACCAACGGACAGGCGGTCAGCTAAACCATGACGCCGCCACTCATCTTTAAAGCTCTTCTCGGTCTTCTGATGACGCTGTGCATCCCGGCTTCGCTCGCTTCCTTCGCGATCGCCGGCATGAAGCTGCGGAATGAAGGCGGGGTGAACTACATGGCGAGTGGCGGCTTCCTCAAGTGGCTGTTCTGGGGAGCCCTGATGCTTACCATCCCGGGAGTAACCACATGGCTGGTCAATGAAGGTGTGCCAGGCGCAGGTCAACTGCAGATGGCCTCGACGCCCACGCCCTACACGAACGGGATCAGCAAACTCGCAGGCGATTTCGTGGACGATCTTCTCATCGCCCATCTGGTTCCCGTGGTCGCGGCTTCCTTAGTGTTCAAGTCGCTGCTCGACCAATCGCAGGGAACGAGCCCTCTGGGTTCGCTCGTCGCCGCCATGTTTCTTCTGGGCATACAAGGGGTCTACAAGTTGGCCACCGGCTCCTGGATGGGGACGGGCGCGTACAGCACGACCGATCTTTTGATGAACGCCTTCAATTACGCCGTAGGAACGATCTGTCCCATCGCGGGCGGCCTCGCGGTGTCGGCGGGAATTCTCGCGTACGTGCGACGAAGCAACTGGAAAGGGCTTGTGGTGGGCGGCATCGGATTTCTAAGCGCGTCCGGCCTTTGGGCGCTTATCAAGAGTTGGACCGGGGTGACATTATGAGCGGCGGCTCCTTCGACCAAGGGCTTCTCCACATGACGGCGTGGCTGGGCAACGGCATCATGCCCCTGCTTGCCGGTCTTATGATCGCAATGGGGATCTATAAGTTTGCCAAGGGCGGAGACTTCGAGCGCTACTTCTGGGGCGCCATGGCGTCGCTTTGCGTCTCCGGCCTGTTGGGTTTGGCAATGGCGTTCACGGCTCAGGGAACGGGAGCCTCCCAGATCGATCAAGCGGTTTTGGGCCTCACCAATTGGATCTGCAATGTCATCCTCCCCGTATACGCCAGCCTAGAGGTGGTGCGCGCGGTGCTTGGGGTGAGCGGGATAGGCTCCCGGCTCAACATCGGTGACGACTGGATGCGGCACGTGGTCGCGGCTTTCGCGGCCCTGAGCTGCTCGGGACTCCTCCGGCTCTTCGAGCACTTCATCACCGTCGGCACGGCGGGAATCGCCTGATGGCCCTCAAGATCAGTTCGGTTTCCCGCAACCTCGCCCTCAAGGTGACCTTCATGTTCCTCGAGGTCGAGGATATGCTCGCTCTCGGCTTCACCTGCGCGGTGGCGATGATCGTCGGCCAGTTTCTTTTCTCCGACCGGTATGTCTTTTCGATCCCCATGAACTGGTTTCTGGTCCTGGTGGTCGTCGGGCTTGGCATCCCCGCCCTGATGCTCTTCAAGTACGGAAAACCGAGGAAATACGTCGCGGATCTGCTTGCCTGGTACGGGAAACCGCGCAGCTATTGCTGTTTGGCGCGGGATACCAAGCTGACCACGAACTATCTGAAGGAGAACGAATAAATGCCCAAGACGCGCGACGCACACAAGAAATCTCTGGCGAACCCGGCGCTTTGCGAATTGCTTCCGATCCGCGACTTGCTGGACAACGTGATGATCCGCACCGACGGCAACTACGTGGCGGGTTTTCGGTTGGCGGGAGCCCTCACGTATTTCGCGGACGATGAAGGCCGCAACGAAACGAAAGACCTTCTCGAGTCCATGCTGCGGACCGTGCCCGAGCAGAGCATGCGGCTTCAGTTCCGGTACGAAGTGGTCGAAGGGCTTACCGGCCTGCTCGCCCGGTATGAAAATCACCGGCGCACGGAAGACGAAGGCGCGTTGGTCCTCGAAAAGCACCGGCTCAAGCAGTGGAGCGACAACGAGGCCCGCGGCGAATACCTGACTCGGATCGCGGCTTTGTACGTCATCTGGGACCCTGAAAAACATCGGAAACTGATGGCGGCAGCCGGCGGGCAATTGCAGCAGCCGAAGGGAGAGCAGAAAAAGGGCGGTTTCTCGCTATCCGTGGGCAAGAACATCGAGCGGTCGAGGAAAGAGCACACGGACGCCCTGGCGGAGTTCGAGTCCATCGTGTCCGGCGTGACCTCCTCACTAAAAAGGGCGGCCATGGGGCCGGAACGAATGACGCACGATGAGTTGTTCCTCGAGATCAAGCGGGCGATGGAACCGTATGCGGGGGACACGACGCCGCTTCGGGACAGCTCGCTTTCTGAAAGGTATGTATCGGCTCGGGAACAGGCGGCCACGGTGTCGATCCTTGGCGAGACCGAAAGCTACCTCAACATCGACGGCGTGCTGTGGAGCGTGATCACGTTGAAGAGCCCGCCCGACGCCACCTATCCCGGTATTCTCCGTTCGCTGCTGACCATCGGGTTTCCGGCCGTCATTTCGACGCATGTGGCCGTTCCGGACCAGCGGGTCGTGGTCGACCGGTACAAAAAGCGGTTGAAAAAGATGCAGGCCGCCCAGATCGATTCGAAAGGGAATCAGCGCGTGGACATTGAGGCGCAAGTCGCCACCCAGGAGTTGATGGACATCCAGGCGGAGATTCTGGCGAGCTCGGTAAAGACCACAAAGGTCAGCGTTTCGATCCTCGTGCGGACCTCGCGCCCGGCGTTCACCGCCCACGAGTACGAGGTCGCCGAGCGCGAGTTGTCGATGCGACGCCAGCAGGTCATGCACATCGTCTCCCAGGCAAACGGGGCCCGCGCGTATGCCGAGACGCTCGCGCAACGGCGGCTTCTCGTCTCGTGTCTACCTGGGATGGCCGACAAGGACAGCAGGGATCACGATCTGCTTACATCGCACGCCGCCGATCTGGTCCCGGTCGAGATGCCGTGGGCGGGAACGGCGCGGTCGCCTTTGATGCTTTTCGAAACTCCATACCGTCAGCTCATCCCCTTTTCCTTCTTCGACGCCACCCTGGAGAACGCGAACGCCATCGTCGCGGCCGCTTCCGGATCCGGCAAGAGTGTTCTGGTGGGACGCATGTTGTTGACGTGCGGCAGGCAGGATGTGCAGGTGTCGATCCTTGAGCGGGGAGACTCCTACCTTCCGGCCGTCGAGTACATGGGCGGCCAGATGATCTCCATGTCGCTCGACAGCAAGCAGACGATCAACCCGTTCGACATCGAACCCGGAGAGACGCAGCCGTCGAACGATCATCTCGCCTTCCTGAAAAATCTGACGCGCTTCATGATCGGGGACAGCGGGCTCACGGACACAGACCTTCTCGACAGCTTGCTACTCACGGCAATCCGCAAGACTTACGACCGCGCGTCGATGCGGTCCGGCAATACCATCCCCACCTATAGCGACCTGAAGGACGAGCTGGCCAACTACAACGACGAGGACAAGAGCGAGGCCGTCAACAAGGAGGCCAGGCTGGCGGCGACCAAGCTGCGCGCGTGGGTCGACAACGGGATGTACGCCCAGCTCTTCGACCGTCCCACAACGATCGACATGTCGTCGCCCTGGCTGTACTTCAACATCGAGCAACTGAAAGACGATCCGAAGCTCGAAACGGCGATGAGCCTGCTGATCGCCTATGCGACGAACAAACGCGCGATGGGGAAGGGAAACAAGCGTTGCATCACGGTGCTCGACGAGTGCTGGGCGCTCCTTCAGTCCCCAAGCCTCGGCCCGGTCGTCGTGCAGCTGTTCCGCACGGCCCGCAAGCGGAACGCCTGCGTGTGGGGCCTGTCGCAGGCGGTGGAGGACTTTACGGGCACCCCCAAAAAACCCAACGATTTCGGCGGAGCGATCCTGACCACCACGGCGACCAAGCTGATTGGCCGGCAGAAGGGTAACATCGACGTTCTACGCAACTTCGTCCACCTGAACGAGACGGCCATTCACCGGGTCAAGAACCTTGGCATGACCGAGAAGGGCAAGAAGAGCGAGTTTCTGCTGGTCATTGGCGAGAACTCGGAGACCACGCACAGTCTGCACATCGTCACGACGCCGATCGAATACTGGCTGTTGACGACCTTCCCCCGCGAAAAGTGGTACCGCCAATACTGGATGAAGCTCCACTCCGGCGTTGCCGCGTCCGAGGCCTATGAGCTCCTGGCGGAGAAGTTCCCGAACGGCTTGTCCGCGCTCGACGAACTTCCCGAAGAGAGGTCCGGGGAGGTCATGAACGTGGCGATGGGCAAGACCGTACATCCAATCCCGATCAAATACGTCGCGGAGCTCGCCGAGCTCCAGGAGGCATAGCCATGCAGTGGAAACCAGTACGTAATAAAGCCGCGACGTTTGTAGCCGGAGGTCTGACGGCTTTGATGTTTGCGGCCCCGAGGCCGGCACATGCCGGTCTGCTCGACATCTTCGGCGCGATCAACTCGCTCATCGGCGGAAAGATCGGAGGCACGCTGACATCTATGAACACCATAGCGTCAGCGGTCCAAAGCGACATGCAGCTGGTCCTGTTTCCGGTCAAGTTGATCAACCAAACGCAGAACTACGTAACCACCATCATCGGCAGCTATCGCGGCTGGATGTCGACCGTCTTTACGATGCAGACGGGCAGCGCGCAGCTGTCGGGCACGCAGCTTCTGGAACTCGAATCGTTGAGCGGGCTGCAAGGGCCGATTGGGAACGTTCAGGGAAAGGTGTCAAACATCAACACGATGTTGACTAAGCTGAATGGCGCGATTCCCTCGGCGCTGGCCGCGCCGCTGGCTCATCGCCAGGTTATGGACATGGACGACGCGTTGTCCAAGGACGTTTTGTCTCAATCCGTCATGGGCGACCAGTCGTCCGCGAATCTGGTAAGCATGGCGAACATGCTCGAGACTCAAAGCGCCTCTGCCGCGCCCGGAACCGCTCCGATGCTTGCAGCTTCGGCCAAGGCGGCGGAACTAAGCAGCATGGCGGCGCAGCACAAGCTATATGCAGCGATGCTGCGGTCCGAGGCAGGCAGTCTGGCGCACGAGATGGCCGCGGTCAAACAATCAGTCGCACAGACCCAGCAGTTGAACCAAAATCTGACCGTGGCATCCCCCACCCAGTAAGCGAGGCGACGATGAAAGACGCAATGGCGATGAAGAAGGCATTTAGATCTTTGGGTCCCCGCGCGGGATGGTGGTGCGCCGGCGCACTGTTTCTCGGCATTGTGATACCGCGGCAGGGACACGGGCAATTCGGAATCGATTTGGCGGTGATTCTAGCCGGGCTTGAAAAAGTGCAGAGTCTTCTTTCGAGCGCCGTGGCGTCGCCGCTCGCCAAAATCCAGACGATTCAGGCAGACGAGCAGAAATACCAGCAGACGGTCATGTACCCGATGAAGGCCATCAACAGCGCAAAAGCTCTCGCTTCGAGCTTTACGACTCCGATGAACAATATCAAGGGCCTGATGAATGTCAACCTGTCGAGCGCGACGCTGACGCTTCCCCGCCAGCTTGAAAGCCAGCTGCTTTCCGGCAATCCCAACAGCATCAACACGCTACAGGCGGCGTACACGCAGGTGTACGGCGCGCTTCCGGCACAGAACGCCGCACCCGCCGCGGTCCGCTCGGTGATAGACATGAGCGACGCGCAGGCACAGGACGCCATGAAGAAGGCGGTCCAGCTGGACGCTCTGGCGGCTCGCGAGCTTGAGATTGCGGCTTCGCTCAATCAACAGCTTTCCCAAGCGGCGCCTGGTTCGGCTCCAATCCTCGAAGCTGAGGCGTCGGCATGGCTGCTGCAAGGAAACGCGTACACGCAGTCGGCGATCGCGGCGCTGCTCCGCATACGAAGCGCGGAAATCGCCAACAGCAGCAGCACCCTGAAAAACAGCACCGCCCAGACTCAACAGTTGAACCAGAACTTTCAAAGCATCATTTCGCCCAAAGAATAGGTGGTTCTGTGAATCCAACAGGAGCCGGTATTTTCGAGTTCGAGACCATGATGACCACCGTCCAGGCGGGCATGTCGACGAAACTCATTCCAGCGATCGTGACGGTGGCTTACGTTCTTATGGCCATCTCCGTTCTGCTCGCCATCTACGAGGCTTTCGCAAAAGGGGGCGACACCCGTCAGCTTGCGGCCGCCCTCTTCAAATACATTGTCGTCGCTTTCGTCATCGGCAACTGGTCCGCCTTCTTCTTGGACATGAAGTCGGGCTTCGATTCCATCGCTCAATACATCGGAGGCTCGTATGGGGCCGGCGATCTGTCGAAAGATTGGCAGCAGCAGCTAAGCACCAACTTCAACGCACAAGGCTATCAATCAATCTGGAACATCATCATCGGCGGAGGTGCCGCCATCTTCAACGCCCTGGAGATTGCGGTCGCCTATATCGTGTTCCCGCTCGCCGTGCAGATATTCACCCTGCTCTACGTTTTTTGGGGGGCAGTTCTCTACGCGATCGGCCCGTTGGTCCTCGCTCTGGGCTCCAGTCAAATGGTGAACTCTACGGCCAAGTTCTTTGCCCGCAATCTTGTTGTGTGGAATTGCTGGCCCATTATCTACGCCGTCTTCAGCGCTCTCATCTATGCCGTCAACGGCCAGAACATCACAAGCAGCCCCTTCTTTTTGAATAACGCCGTGGGCGCTCAAACGCAGGTAATCATTGGGCTGACGAGCATTATTTACTCGGTGTGCATCCTGCTTATTCCCGTGATCGCGTTTTCCGTGCTCAAGGGGGAATACGGACCGGTCGGCGGAGCAATCATGGGGATGCTCGGCACTGCGACCCAGGTCGGCAGGTTGGCGCAGATGGCATCCAAAGCGAGCTCCGGAGGTGGAGGGGGAGGTGGCGGGGCTGCGGCGGCGATGCAGCAGGGGAACGCCGGCGGGGGCGGCAGCGGCACCTACCGGAATCTAAGCGTCCCTCCGGAGCCAACCCCGGCATCGAGCCCAGCACATTCGTCGTCTTCGTTTTCGTCGAGCAAGACGATCGACGGTGGCCCGCTGGTTAAGGTCGCATGACAAACAGACTCATCCAAAAAGGAGGCAACGTGCCGATAGAAAGCAAAGAAGTAAAGACACCGGGTCCCGCAAAAGAGCCGAAGTTCTACGAGATGGACGGTGCTCTTCGGGCCTATGCGAACCGATCACTCGTCGTTGCGGGCGGAGCGATTGTGACGGCCTTGGTCGCGGCGAGCGGCTTCGTTTTCGTCCGAATGCAGCCCCCGACAGTAATCAAAGTCGACGGTTCCGGAGAGGCGCAGGTCATTAGCCCCTACGGAGGGGTGCGGAAGGGGATTGTGCCGACGGTGCTCGCGTCGGCGAGCACAGCGGCGCCGGACGAGTACGAGAAACAGGCGTTCATCAAGCGGTTTCTGGTTCACTACCTGTCCTACGATCCCCACACGCTCGGCGCGAACTGGGCGGACGCCGTGAACATGATGACCAGCAACCTTCGGCGGTCGGCGCTCAGCGAAATGCAGGCTAAAAACGTGGTCGGAACTCTCGAAGAGAAACAAACCATGTCCATCCTTAAGCTGAGCAGCCTCGATCCAAGCAAGGAAGGACCGCAGACCTACGACGGCTACGGCGTCCGCCTCGTCCATACGATGGTGGACGAGCACGAGTTGACCACCAAACTCGTAGAGCATTACCACGTTCGTTTGGTCACCATGGAACGCTCGGCGACCAACCCGGACGGGCTGCTGATCGGTGAATACTGGTCCAATCAGATCGACGGTGAGAAGCGCGACGCTGTGTTGATGGGAACGCCGGGGATCGGTTCGGATGGAAAAGGGGACAGCAACTGATGACGACTCCTTCGGCACTTCGCCCCACTGAAGACGTTTCCCCTGAAACAGCCGCCCGTAAACCGCGCAAGCTCAAGGAGAAAGAAAACGACAAGGTGACCGGCGCTCCGAACTACCGCTTCTTTCTCGGCGCCGTCGAGGAGAACGGAGTTCCTTCGCTCGAACGGGAACTTCCCGGCGAGCTCGAAGCGCAATTGGAATCGTTGAAGCTGGACCGGACCTACTACAAAGTCGAATCGTGGAAGGCCGTGGCCGATCTCAGCAACGGAAGTATCGCTGTGCAGAAGCGTCCTGTCGGCAAGAAGACATGAGCGCGGGCAGCGGACAAGTTCAGACAAATCATCACGCTTAGCAAACTTCGCTATCGGATGCATTTTCTGAGCCACCTTGCGGGCCTTACTCGCAAGGATTCGTCCGATCAATCAAGGCTCTCAAAGCTTGGTTGGTCATCCGCACTCCCACCCACTTTTACGTTCGTCCGCTGATCTAGCCGGCGAGCCAACAATTTGACCAGGCGCTTTTCCTGGGACTCGCACCAAACGGAACGCGAGAGACCGGGAAAAGCCAAAGAGAGCATCGCTCTCTTTATGTGCTTTCCGGCCTCCCACGTTCGCAACCCGCGCACACAGGAGACTCGAAATGCACAAGATTGAAGGGACCGAATCGTGATGTTGGACGTGCAAAAGAACGGCAGCATCGTTGAGCGCATCCCCGGCGTAGGCCAGGATTCGACGACGGAGAACACGCTGCTCGGACACATGTACCCCGACGCCAAAATTGCCATTGTGAGCGTGCCCGCAGAGTCTCTTGAAGACTTCGAGGAAGCCACGATCGCCCGCACGCTTACCGGTGTTCTCCACAACGGGGTTCACTACAAGATGGTTGGAGCTTCCGGTTCCGCAAAGAACGGGAAATACTACTTCTCCGACGCCGCTCACGAGCCCCTGCTCGCGAAACGCTTCGAGATGTGGCCAGAAGCGGCGATGACCTACTTCGGCATCCTCGTGTCCAACCTCAAAGTAGTCCACGAGGAAGCAAACCAGACGATCTTCGTCGTACCCGACCTCAAGCTGGGCACGAACGACTGTCGCGGATGGATCAGAAGGAGTCTCTTCTTGAAGCTCGCGCTTCCCGAAGGCTACTTCTACCAGTTCCGGTTGGCTTTTGAAGGCACCCAGGCGAAAGGCAGCTTCAAAGTCATGAGCGATGAGGTGGCCGATGCTCTTGGCTGCGATCTGATCGTTCCGGAAAGCTCGATCAAACCCGGCCTGAAGAAACAGTCCGCATCTAAGACCTTCTTCGGTTCGGATGTACGCGCGTTTCGTGGTCCGGTAATCGTCGGCATTCGGGAACTTTCCCGTCCGCTGACGTTCGAATCGAGCTACACCGTGCTGCAACACGCTCCTCTCAACTCAATCGCCACCGAGATTGTGCCGCAGGCGCGTGAAAAGATCGACCTTCTCAAAAGTGCATGGCGGGAACGGAACCACGAGGTGCTCGTCGAGATGATCGGCTCCTCCGTCCGCTCCGCCGACAACGACGACTCCGACGAAGAGTTCCAACGGATCATCGAAGCGACTCTGTTGGCGGACGGTAGCGGTGAGCTGACACGGCACCCCTACATTCACCGCCAGCTCAACCGTTTGCTTGCGCGATGGGCTTACAAATTGATGACGGGCGGCGGTCTGGATCTACCCGCGTACGCGCTGGCAGACGATGGCGTCCTTTTCCTCAATCCGGAAGGCAAGGTTGTGTCCGCGGCCGATTGGATGCCGCGCGACAAAGCCATTTCATCGAGCACTTCCCACAGCAGTCTGTGCGTACGCTACCCCGTGCGCATGAAAGAAGATCTGCTGCCCATGGTTCATTTGAGTCTTGAAGACACCGCCGGTTTGCTCGCCACACGCCTCGACCTTTCTTTCGAAGAGGCGATGCGGGTTGCGGCGGACCAGTTGACTCTCAAAGGCACCTACACCCTTCATTCCGAGACCGCCAAGCTGAACGGTGGCGATTTCGACTTCGACTGGGTCTGCATCATCGAGAGCGAACGCTTTCCACGATTCGTCGCGGACCGCTTCGCCATGAAGAACGAGCACGAGGTCAAGAAGACGAAGCATGAACGCTCCCGTTCTCCTTGGTTCAACCTCGAATTCGTCGCGCTGAAGACACGGGGCAATCAGATCGGCGTCATTACCGACCTGATGAGTTGCTGTGTCGCCGCCGGCCGCAACGACCTCCTCTATGAGTTGGTCGCGGAACTGCAAAAAGAGATCGATTCGCTCAAACACAACGTCCGGGCGGATCGTTCGAAATTGCATGAAATACGCACGGCGGTTGGCTCGGCCGTCTGGCTTTCACTCAAGAACGTCAAGGCCGTCTCCGAACTCCCACTCAGCATCGAAGTCGCGCCGACCGACCGTATCGGAAACCTGTACAACGTGCTCCGCAAGGACATCGCGGATCTGTTGGACCAGCCTTTTTCGATCGATCAGTTTCGCGGCCTCATCACCGGACCCGACCTCAGCGAAGCCATGTTTCAAGAGGTTCGGATGGTAAACACCGTCTGGGCGACCGGTCACGTAGTCATTCAGGCCGCGCTTTACAAGGAAAAGAAAGCCACACAGGAAGCGAAGTGCCAGGTAACGGCCGCCATCAAAGCCGGCGACCCGAACCTGGTGAAACTGCGCAAACGGGAGCTCGCCAAGGCGAACGCCAGTTTGCGTCGCGCGGAAGACTCGGCGCGGGACCAGGCTCGCTCTCTCCAGGACATCATTGTGTACTGGGGCCAGGGCAAGCATGAGAACCGTCTGGGTTGGTGCGCGGCTCTCCATACCATCGTTTCGCGCGGCAAGGGCATGGGTTCCATCCTTTTCCACGCGTTTCCGCAAGAAGTGGTCAACGCAATCGCCGAACGAACCAACGGCCGAAAGACGACAGTCCAGGTGAAAGACAAAACCGGGGCGGTCATCGTTCAGGACGGCAGTTTCTTCTTTGTGCGCGGCACGCAGAAATCCTTCATCTTCCGCATCGACGGGAAGACGGGGTCTTTGGTGTACACGCCGCTGTAAGCACCTACACCGTCTCGCAAGAGCCGGTGACAACCTAAACCTTCCGAAATGGAGGAAACGTACCGGCTTCATCGCCTGACGATTTCCTCCTCAAGGGGAGATCGCCAGGCGTGGAGAAGGAGGAGAAGACACAATGCGATTTCTTTTCTGGCGCTTGGAGTGGGCGGGTTCTTCAAGTGTGAAGCAAACGCGGGTGCGGATCGAATTGCAAAGAGATTTGCAGTCGTACTCCTACACTTGGTCGGTCGCCGATGCCAAGAGCAGCAAGTTGAACAAGAAAGAGCTTCACGAGCTCGACATGAAGGTGGCAAAGTACGTCGCTACCCTCAACGACAACGCTCCAGCGGAACCGGAGCAAAAGACCGTCTTTGCAGTGCTCTAGGGCTTCGCAAAGCTTAACCATCGGATGGGGAGAGGTCTTCACGACTCTCCCCGGCGGTGCACCGAAAGGGAACCATGAAGACATTGAAGGTGGCAGCTCTATTTATGGCGGCCGGGAGCGTCGCCTCGGCTCAAACGATCACCCATCAGAGGGTGAACCCAAACGTTGTCACTCCGGTCGCCACCGCGCTCAACCACATCAGCCTGATCGAACTCCCCGAGCCGATCACGCGCGCGGCCATTGGCAGCGAAGATTTCCGTATCGAGTGGCATGGGAACACTGTCGCTCTGAGACCCGCCAAGCAGGGCGTTCCCACCAATCTGTTCGTCTGGACCGAGCACACCCAATCGACCTACGAGATCCTGCCGCCGGGCGACGTAAAAGCCGCCGCATTTGTGATCGACCAGACCGAGAGCAAGTCGCTCGAAACCAAGTCCGCCGAGGTCGAGATCAAGAAGGTTTCGGAGGCGGAGATCCAGAAAGCCACCGATCTACTCGTTGCGGAGACGCTTCTCAACAGCACCATCGTGAACAACCGCTCGATGAAGGACGGCCGCGACGGGATCACCGTCAAGATCGTCGAAGTCGTTCGAAACCATGACGGTCTATACGTCCGCTATACCGTGGCCAACACCGGCCAGCATCCGTACAGGGTGAGCGATCCCACCGTTTCGCGGTTTACTCCGGTGGCGGGAGGGACGGTGATCGCCGGCTGGAAGGGAACTCAGGTGCCCGAACATAAGGTCGCCGGCCTGGGAAGCGGCACCACCATCGGCATCTCGGTCAGCGAAACCCGCATCGACAATCGTGATCTCAGTCCCGGCCAGACCGCCGCCGGGATCGTGTGCATCCGCGACAGCGAGGAAAAACCCCAGCTCTACCGCTTCAACTTTGCCAACGACGAGAACCGCGCCGTGGGCGCGGCGGCGGTGCTCTGATGGACGAGAACCTCGCCATCGACTCCAAGGAGGCGCGCAAGCGCCTCCTTTCCGCGTACACCGTGCGCGATCCCGGCGGCTTCGGAGAGTTCGTCAAGCGTCCCCTCCTTAACCCCGTCGAACAGCGCGACGATAAAAACAGACGCAAGCCGCACCCCCTATTCGTCGTGGGAGCGTTTCTGATTGTCGTCGCGGCGGCCGCCTTCTTCTTCTTCCAACATGGAGGGTTCCATGTCCGGTAGTTCAAAGGAACTTCCGCAGAACGTAACGGCGAGCCTGACGATCAGGGCAAGCATGGCGGTCGGCCTTCTTCTTTAAACACTGAGGTATCCATGTCTCCAAGTCCGCAACAACGTCCCAGGCCGAGGAACGACGGGGCTGACGCTCTCCTGGTCGTGAGCCTTATCGTCGTCGGCCTCGCCTGCGTCGTCTACTACATCATCTATATAAGGTTTCACGTCCGTCCAACCCAACTGGTCGAGCTGAGTCTGTACCCGCTTCTGTTTGGGGTCTTCCTCTATGAGTGGGCGCGTTACGGCTCCACAAAGAAAGCCAGGATGGAGGAAGCCTGGCCCCGTCCCATTCCATATATTTCTCCCGTCGAGGACGACAAGCAGATGGAGGCGGCTGAAAAGCAGCGCGCGGCGCTCCTCGGCTACGACATCTACGGAGAACCTGTGGTCTGGACCAACGACACCCGAACCTATCAGGCGAACTGTTTCGGCATGACGGGCGCGGGCAAGACGACGCTGCTGCAAAGCATCATCGAGCAGGACATCAAGAGCGGCGCGCCGATCGTCTTTCTCGACGGCAAGGCGGAATGGGAACTGTTCGAACGGCTCATGCCGGCGATCGAGGCCGCCGGGAGAATGCACCAGCTGCGCGTGATCAATCCGCTTCGGCCCGAGATCTCGGCCCGCTACAATCCGTTCTGGTCGAAGGATGGAAACTACGAGAACCAGATCAGCTTCATCTTCGACAGCTTCAAGATGGAGAAGGACTTCTTCGAGGGACACCAGAGGGTGTATCTCGAAAACATCGCCCGCATCCTCCACTACACGGGCAAGCGTTTTAACTTTCACGACATCCTCGTGGCGGCCTACGACCAGGAGGTGCTCGCCGCGCAGGTCAAGGTGGCGATGGAACGCACGCGCCACTCGACTGACATCACCGAACAGCAGCGGCTGACGCTGCAAATGAGCGTCCGCAATCTGCTGGAGTCGTTCGGCGACCGGGAGCGCGTGTCGAAGATCCAGGGTCTGATCAACAACCTGATGACGTTCATGGCCGACGACCTCGCGCTCATCACCGGACCTTACGACAACCTCCTGTCGATGGACGACGTCGTCGAGCAGCGCTTGATCCTCTATGTCAGCCTGAACGTCAACGTAAACGAGCGCGCGGTCACGGCGCTCGGACGCATGATCCTCCAGAATCTGCAGCTGATGATCGGCGAGCGGTACGCCGACGGGCAAAAAGGGCTCGAGCATCCGTTCGTGAGCGTGATCATGGACGAGTTCTCCCCGTTCGCCTACGAGAACTTCGCCCGCATCCTGGTCACGGCGCGCGGCGCGAACGTAGCGTTTCTGTTCGCGCTCCAGAGCGCCCCGCAACTCCTTCAGGTGAGCCAAGGATTTCGCAGCGACGTCGCCAGCGCGCCGAACACGTCGTTCATGCTGCGCATCAAGGACGAGGACACCGCGCAGGACTTCCTCAAAGCGTCCTCGAAGATCCGCCAGTACCGGCGAAGCATGCGCATCCGCAAGACGGGCGTCTTCCAACACACCTACACGGAAGAAGGGGAAGGGAACCAGACGGAGGTCCGCGAGACGCTTTCGCAAGAGGAACACATCAAGCGTTTGCCGAGCGGACAGATGGAGATGCTCTCGCCCGACAAGCTGCGCGGCGTCATTCATCGCCATGTGCACATCCGGCAGGCGACGCGGCACTGGCTCCCTGATGTTCCCACCAACCTTTATCCGAAGCTCGTCGATTGTCTCGCCGACTCGCAAGGATTGAACCTGCGGTTTACCGACGAAGACGTTGAAGAAAAGCGCACCCGGCCGACCCGGAGGAAGAACTCGTGATGATGAAGAAGATATTGCTGTCTGCCGTTCTACTCCTTCCGTGCATCGCGTTCGGTCAATCCGCGGGGTCAAACACCGTCAACCGCGACCGCCCGCGTTCCTCCTACGATCGCGGCGCCGTAAGCAATGGGCAAAAGAAGCGGCCGGGCAGCGTCGAGACGGCGCTTGGCAAACTCAATCCGGAGAACAAGGACTACGGTTCCGCGATCGACGCCGTGCGCATCGCCGCCATCGAGGAGACGATCGACAACATCCTGTGGTGGACGAACCTCGTGCTGGTCACCCTGTTCAGTTTCGCCTGCCTCTATATCTACTGGCTTTGGCACGAGCAGGAAGTGAGGCTCAACATTTCGGCCGACATCGTGGCGCAGTTGTGGAACTCCCATGTCGGCTCGCGCGCCAAGGCGATGGAGATAATCGGTCTGTACAACGGCGTCATGCGGAGATTCAACGAGCAGACTGCGGCGATGGCGAAGAAAAAGAAGGAGGAGGACGAAAAACAAAGGAAGGAAGCGAAGAAGAAAAGGATCGAGGCCCAACCGACAGACAAGCTCAAATCAGGCGGCACTGTGAATCAAGAGGTGGAGAAGAACGAGCAACTTATGTTGCTCGACCGCGAGGAGGAGCTTAATCAATTAGAAGTGCTTGCCACAACGGTACCGGAACAACAGGAAGAGTTTACGCATGAGGTTGAGGATCCGCAGCAAGATGTCGAAGAAGGTCAGGATCAAGTGAAGCGTCTCAAGGCAGAGATCGAGAGAGTGTTACTAGAGAACTCGCGCATGAAGTCACAGGCCCACGCACAAGACCAGAAGATCTCCAATCTTCGGACGCAGGTGAACAAAGCGCACGACCAGCTTGCCGGCATGTCGCAGAATGGCGGAAGTCGGTGATCGTTTTCTGTGCAAGTTTCGGCAGCCTCTGGTGGCTGCGTCCGGGAAACGACGCGGCCGACAACGAGAGGTACAGCTCGCGGGCCGCCCTGTTCAACACGACGGGTTTCAAAGGAAGCGGTGCCCGTGAGCGTCGGAACTGGACAGTTCCAGGAGTTGTGAGATTAAACGCGGGGCCATGCATCGAGCAACGTCTGCGCCTGGACGAGATCGAACCCGGCAACTTTCAGACACCTGGGCTCGAACAACTTGGATCCCAAAATCGTCTGCTGCTCGAAAGAAGGGCCAAGAACTCGTCGGAATCAGAGATGGTGCTCATGGCGGTCACCAGCTGGACGATTGGAAGGATCTCGTTTGAATCGAAATGGCGCACACCGCGAGTGAAGATCGTATGCGCCAGCGCGTTCGGCGGCGCACAGGAAACGCTTCTGCTCATGCCGAAAGATGGGCAGATACAAACGGAGAACGGAACTTGGGAGTTGGAATGGAAGAGCAAGTCACCATCATTGAAGGCAAGAACAACTCGCTGAACGCAGGTTCGGCAGCAAAGAATTTCAAGTTTAGCTACGAGCGCGACCTCCCGTTTTTGCTTTGCGTTCGTAACGCAACCTTCATCAGCAACGAACAGATGTTCAAGACGGTCACGCGGAAAAAGCTGGAGCGCAACCGAAGGTGTTTTAGCTGGCGGCTGGAACGACTGATTGCCGCAAACCTAATCGACTCAGGATCTCCTGTCAGACAGTACATGGGACGCGTGTACTCGATCACAAGGCAGGGGCTCGCTCTTCTGGAGGATTACGGTGAAGGTCTGTTGAGCGTTGGTTCCGAATCCCGCACCCTACCAAACAGCTTGCAGGCTCCACACTTCCTAGAGCTTAACGAAATCGAATCCGCGTTTGTGGAAACAGGTTGTCTTGTTCGTTGGCGAACAGAACGCGAGCTGACTTCCCGAAGCAGTGTTTCAGAAAACCCTCTTGCCAAAGATTATGACGCAATCGCGGATGTCTATCTCGGTAAACATACCTACAGGATCGCCGTCGAGTACGAACGCTCTCTCAAGAGTTCCTCGCACTACAAGGAAGTTCGGAGGTCTTTGAACGAGGAGGACGGTATGGACGTCATCCTTTATCTGACCAAAGCGGTCGACGGCGTGGTCCGCCTCGCGTCAGAGTTTACGAAGCCCACAGTCCCGATGTGCTTTGCGGCATCTTGGTCTTTCAGGAAGAATGGTTTAGACACAAACATCATGATGCAATACGGAGACCTGGAAGATGTGCGTACACTCCGCAGCGCGCTGAACGACATCATCCGGATCATCAAGTAATCGTCTTAGGGGGGTGGAGCACGTGGCTGCAACCCAGAGACGCACAAAGCAAATACTTCCACGTTAACGCCTTCCTCGTGGCTTCCGCGCCCCTTCCGCCCTGCTTCCTTTTAGAAACCTTAAAAGAGCTCTATTTGAGAGTTGGGCCTTCCGAGGCGCTTCCGCGCGGCTTCTGGCCGCCTTCCTCGGACGATTGGTAAGTATCTGTTACCACGAGCTTTGTTTCTAACTACCCCTTCTGCAATTGCAAGAGTGACCTAAACCTCTTCTCTCCCGATGACTCCCGTGCTTCTGGCTCGCTTTTAGGCGAGCTACTGTCGTACGCGCTCTCGCATGTACCAGCTGAAAGGACCCCATGGAACATCCAGAAGAGCTTATCGCGCAGCACCGCGACGAGGTCGCACTGGTGATCAACATCAGCGGCGGCAAGGACAGTACCCGGATGCTGCTGGGACACGTCCGGTCGCGTTTTCCCGACGTGCCAACCTACTGCGTAATGGCCGACACCGGCTTCGAGCATGTCCGGCCCGTACCCGCAGTCGACTGGTCGATGCAGATGGCCGCGCGCTTCGGGCTCGGTCTCACGGTCGTCCGCAACCCGAACAAGACATACCTTGAGATGGTCCGGCGTCGCGGGATGTTCCCCTCGGCGCAATTCCGTCAGTGCACCTCCGACTTGAAGCGCGGTCCGATCCAGAAGTTTGTGCGCGGCTTACCTCATCGCGTCATCGTGAACTGCATGGGCATGCGCGCGGAAGAGTCGTCCCAGCGCGCGAGACAACAACCCTGGTCGCGCGACGAAGCGCTCAGCACATCTGGACGGACGGTGTACAACTGGTTGCCGATCTTCACCGAGACGCGCGAGGATGTGCTTCGGTGGCACTGGACGAACGGTGTTCCGTTGCATCCGGTGTACGTTCCGGAGTACCACCGCGACGGAACGGCAGGCGGATACCTCTCCCGGTTGTCCTGCCGCGTGTGCATCTTCGCGTCGGACGAAGACATCCGCCGCACGTTCGCGCACGACCGGGAAGCGTTCGGTCTTGTTTCCGCGCTCGAAGAAGAGACGGGCTTCACGATGAAAGCGGGCAAGTCCCTCGTGCAAATCGTGACTGCGCCGGCGCAGGTTGCGCGCGAGTCGAACCAGTTGGCTCTCTTCGAGTGCGTTTCATGAGCGTCGGCAAAGTGGATGATTGTGCGAACAGCGCGCGGTCAGGTTCACGGTGAGCGCATTTGACCAAAAGTCGGATCGCCGATAGTGTGCGTTCATGCGGAGCGGAGCGCGTTGTTCGAAACAGGATGCGCACGAAGTCTCACTCAATAGAACACGGCGTCGCCCCTTCGGTGACGTCCTCACCTGGAAGGAAAGGAGCACAAGAGTATGAGCAAAGAGTACGTGCTGCTGAAACGGCCCACCGCTTACTGCGGGATCTCGTGCGCGATGGACGACAACGATGTGGACGAGTACGCGATTATCCACCAGGGAACGCAGATCACCGAGTTCCACCGCTCGGAAGAAGCGGCATGGGACGAACTTGCCGCGCAACTCCGGAGCGTGGAAGCGTGAGCGAGACGTCCGATGTCGTTCTACAATTCGTGAGGCCGCAGGAACGCACGGAGATCAAGCCGCTCATGGAACGCGCTCATGCGGGTTATGATCCGGACCGGTGCCGTCACGAGACCTTCACGTTTCGCGTCAACGTGGAGGAGAACAGGATTACCTGCGGCGGTTGCCTTGCGCCTGTGGAAGCCATCGAAGTGGTGAAGAAGTTCCTTGACCGTGAGTGGGCGCGCGGCCGGCACGAGAACGCGGCCCTGTGGCAGCGCAAGTATGCGGAACAGGAAGCGGAGAAACAGGCGGCCAAGACACGCAAGGCGGCTTATGCGACCCTCTTTCGGTTTGCGGTCACGCCGGAGATGTACGCCGAGGAGTACCGGCGCAACGCGCTTGTCGTCGATCTTGCGCTGAAGAAGGACTACACAAAGACGTTGCCGTTTACAAAGGAAGGAAAGGAGGACGCATGAAAAACCGAGGGCCAATGGTCATGGCTGTTGACGGCGCATCGCATTCGGTTTTTTCCGTCACGGTCGGCCGGGTGTACGACGGCCCACTCGATCTGCTGCTCGATCTCATCCGCAAGCAGAACGTCGACATCCACGACATTCCGATCGCGCGGATCACGGCACAGTTCCTCGAGTACACGCACCGCGTCAAGCAGAGCGACGTGGATGCGGCGGCCGACTTTCTCTACACGGCTTCGGTGCTGATCCAGATCAAGAGCAAGGTCCTGCTGCCGGTCGATGCGCCAAGCGACCGCGGTATGGATGCGGGCGACCCGCGAAGGGAGCTGGTCGACCAGCTTCTCGAACACGAACGGTTCAAGGCGGCCGGTCAGATGCTGCTCGAACGGCAACTGATCGAAGAATCTTCGTGGACCAACCCCGGCGAGCGGCAGACGGCAGGGAAATCCGCCGCGACGGCTACATCGAAGCCATCAGGAAAGCCGCTGGAAGAGACCATCAATCTCGTCGATGTGTTCCAGAAGGTCCTCGACCGGTTGAGAGACCGGCCCAGATTGCGGGTCAACGCCGAGCCGGTGACGGTGGAGAAGATGATCGCGTACCTGAAGAGCCGACTCGCTTTGGAGGAGAGCCCGATGTCGTTGGCTCAACTGCTGCACAACACCACGTCGACGGAGCTCGTCGTGGCGATGTTCCTGGCCACGCTCGAACTTGTGCGGGCGCAGGCGGTGCTCGTCCATCAGCCATTGTCGGGTGGCGAGGTCTACTTGAAGAAGACAGAAAGCTTCGCCGCAGTCTGTGAACGACCCGAGGTCGGAACGGACTGGCGATAGCGGTCCAGCGAAACATGTGCCAGCGATTCAATGGATGAGAATATGAAGAACCAGTGGCCAACGATCACGGATCTCGAAGGACGCTCGTTGCTGGGACGCGCGGGCGATCTTCGCGCCCGGCTTCTGCTCAACGAGCTTGGCCTCATCGTACTGAAAGAGCAAGCCGCCGGGTTCCGAGCGGGTATCTGCGTGCTCGATCATGCGGAGCGGTATCTTGCCGACCGGCTGGCGTATGAACTGTGTCCGCATCCATCGGGAATGTTCCTGGTCGAACGCCTGTAAGCCGAGGTGGAAGTAGCGCTCCAAATCCTCTACCCACGAGAAGCCCAACCAACTCAGTTAAGGAGACGCAGGATGGAACCCACTCCGTCAATGAACATCAAACTCTGGCAGCGCGACTGCCACTTCATCATCGAAGGTTTGCGCGACCTTCGGGAGAAGTGGTTCGAGATCAATCGGACCTCCACCGATGAAGACATCCAGGCCGAGTTCGGGATGGACGCGCTTGTGTTGGATATAACGTGCCAATACTTCGAGCGGGAAGCCGTTGCGGTCTTCGGCCCAAGCGTGTTGGACTTTTCCCGAACGCCGTTCCCGACCGGCACGTCGGCCCCGGCTGCGGAACCATCACTCCCCCCGCCTTCGGAGAAGGAGGAGTCGCCCAGTGGGTCGTGAGACGAGCATCGCATGGACCGATATGACGTTCAACCCCTGGTGGGGCTGCACCAAGGTCTCGCCCGGCTGCGATCACTGCTATGCCGAGACGTTCGACCGGAGGTATGGAGGTAGGCATTGGGGGAAGAATGCGCCGCGCAGGGAGTTCGGCGACAAACACTGGAGCCAACCGCTCGTCTGGAACCGTCAAGCTGAACGGCTTGGCGCGCGGACGAAGGTCTTCTGCGCGTCGATGGCGGACGTGATGGACGACGAGGCACCGGACGGTGCCCGAGAGCGATTGTGGGAGCTGGTCGACCGGACACCCTGGTTGCTTTGGCTTCTGTTGACCAAACGCCCCCATCGTTACGACCGGTACCTGCCGCCAGAATTCAAACACGGCAACGCGCTTCTGATGGCCACGACCGAGAACCAAACGTATTACGACGTTCGCTGGCCGGAGCTGCACCGCGCCGCGATGCGACGCGGGCTCCCGACGGGTGTGAGTTACGAGCCTGCCCTTGGGCCGATCACGCTGCGTTCTTCGGTCTCAAGGCAGGGGATTCCGGACTGGGTTGTCTTCGGCGGTGAAAGCGGCAATGTGCGCCGTCCCATGGAGCAGACCTGGGCGGAGTCGATCAAGGCGGAATGCGAATCACTGGGGTCGACGTTCTTCATGAAGCAGATGAGCGCGCGCACGCCGAAGCAAGCTCATGCACTGATCCCGGTCCACTTGGTATCGTCGGGCTTTCCGGCAGATCTGTCCGGAGGGGGCTCCACAGAAAAGGCTTCAATGGAAAGCCAAGCTGCATTTCCACCGTAACGGCCCGCCTTGACCGATGCCAACCATACACTCCAACAACCACCACAAGGAGACCCGCCATGCCCGAAGTCCATGTATTCCGTCCCGACCACCAACTGTTCTGCCGCGATTGCGGCGAAGGCGAACTGTCCGGCGACCACGGCATCATCGCCATCGACAACGGACGGCAGGTCTACGCCACGCCCGGGGTGGCATCGCTTTATGCCGAGTATGAACCTTCGGTTGACGACGAGCTCGAGGACGACCTTGACGACTGAGGGTTGTTCGTTCATCGTCTTCGTTCCTGCCGGGGGTCATCCCGATGCTGTTTAGGCGTTCACCGTCTCCCCACATCCGTTCCACTACCGGCCCGGTCATCGACTACAACGGTGTGGGCGAGTGGTCGGCCGCCGGCGTCCAGGAGCGCTATCGGCGATTGGCTATCGAGCTCGGGGTCGGGCAGTCGGCCGCCCTCGAACCTTTGATCCATAGGGAAGGGAACCGCACCTGGGTGTTCCCGCTCCTGAATGTCTTCTATCCTTTAATAGAAGCTGGTGATGGAGCGGCGACGGAGATCGGGATCCAGCTCATCGAGGAGGACCACTTCTTCCACTTCGGGCGGACGCTGAAGATCGACATGGCTCGGGCGTTGCGCAAGGCAACGTTGACCAGCAGTCAGAAGCAACGACTCCGTAAACGAATTGTCGCGATGCTCCTGTCGGGAAACGTTCCGGCGGAGTTCCGCGAGTATAAGCGGCTCCTCCGGGACCTTGGCATGGCCGGTCATTGGCCGGAGATCGAAGCGCGGATCGACCGGTCCAACTCTTACGTCATGCGCCACTATCAATGGCTCAAGCAGAACGCTCCTCCTCCAAGAGGTATCGGTCGGAGTTCGCAGGAGAACGAAAGTGCCTTTGCGAGATCACTGGAGCGATAAACACAGTAGCTTCACCGGCGCGCCGTCGTTTGTCGCGCCAAACGAAGAGAGGAGGTCCAGCCCACAACCAACATAAAGGAATCCATCATGCGCGTATTTCGAGGGTTGCTGCTGTATGCGGCGCCGGTCTATCTCTTCCTCAACCTCTTCGTTCTCTGTCAAACGCAGTTTACTTGGCAAGTCGACGACAAAGGCTACATGACGCCTTATGGAGACTACGAGCCTTCCAGGCGGTATACGCCCGATGTCGAACAAGCCCTTCTTCTCTTAGAGAAGACCGATCCCGCGAAAGCGACTTACCTTCGAAGCAGCGGCATTCCAATCAAGTTCACGGCGTTCCTCGGCGAAGATGTCAAGGGCCAAACGGACATGACCCATGGCGAGATCCTGCTGCTCTCCGAGTTTCAGGGTAAACCCGCTCAGCTCGCCGTGCTTCTGTCGCACGAGGCGTTTCACGCCGCGCGTCACGATCGCTTCGGGAAACCGCCCGCCCATTCGATTGCCTACCGCTGGCTTTGGAGGACGGAAGAACAGCAGGCCCATGTCGAAGACCTTCGGACCGCCGTGCGGCTGCTGCCGGGTCATCCGGACGTTTGGCGGGTCTTCGGGATAGGCTGGTTGTTCGAGCCCTTCCTCAATCTCTGGGCACCGGGTTGGTTCTGCCTGAACCTGGCGCTGTTGCTGTGGTGGTCGAGGTGGGTCTGGCGCACGTTGGTCCGGCCGCTCCGCCCGCCAACGGTGCCGACCTGCCTCCCACCGGCGTTTGACTGAAAACCGGTTCAGCTCTACATTGCCCTTGCCGATGTTGAACAGGGATGCCCCTTCCAGCAAAGGCGAAAGAACACGAGGAGAAACGCACGATGGAAGCACGAATCGAGTTCGACCCCGAGCCGGATTGGAAACCGCTTGAGAAAGTGCTCTCTTCGATGGAGTGCGCCGAGTTCATGCACATGGGACGTATCGGGACGCTGCAACTGTACAAGCACCGCCACAGCAGGCGCTATTTGAACATCGACTGCGAAACGGGTCTCTGCTACATCCGCGTCGGGTCTGAGTATCGGAACTTGGCCGCCCACATTTGTCTAGCCTATGCGGATGGAGCCGATCAGGAGGATGGATGGAGCTGACCGCGAAGTTGGTTTTCAAGATCAACGCTTCGATCAAACCTCTCGCTCGCGATTGTTTCGACATTCGCGGCCGAACGAAGACGGGCTGTGGCGTCTGCGGCGGCAAGGGCGGCATGAAAGGTTGCCCAACTTGTCTCGGTCCGGGCATGTGTCCCGACGCCGGTGGCCAGGTGCGAGTGTGCGTCCAGTGTCAGGGACGCGGGTATCTCTTCCACGAGTTCGACGCCACCGTCCGGGCCCAGGTGTATCGACGAAGACGGCAAAGGGCGGCGGGCGTTTCGTGCTGACCAGGCTTCAGTCGTCCCGTCCGCTGTCCCGCTCCGAAGGAGATATATGATGAACCCGGCCTCAATGCTCGAAATTGGCTTTCCGACCCTGGTCGGAGTGGCGCGGTATGTTGTCCGCGCCATGGCGGCCGCGCTGCTCTTGTTCAGCCTGCTCAAGATCTACCTCCACCTTTCGGGGGAAGCGGCCGTCCCCGACGACATCGCTTCGCCGAACGATCTTGCGGGCGGCGGCGAATGATCCAGACCGTCCCGGCCCACAACCTTCAAAGCGATCTGTTTGTCGTCCATGATCGCCAACCCCATCCAAACCGCTGAAGTCATCGGCCACGCCATCGCGCATCCGGTCCAAACGGCCCAGGCGGCGGGGCACGCCATCAAGGAGACCGCCAAAGGTATCGCGGCGGGGATGCCCGCTCCGGCGGACTTGCGGTCGGCACAATCGGTATGGCCTTCATTCCCGGCGCGGAAGAGGCCGAAGGCGCGGAGGCACTGGCACGACTATCTCCACTCCCTTGAAAGGGCCTTGATCCGCGACAAACAAATACCCACTTATGACGAAGCGACTCGCCACCATTACGCCTGAACTTTCAGCCGCGCTGGAAAGAACCACCCTGCAAAGCCAACGACGCGCCTCTGTGCTTGCCTGTGAATGGGCATTCGAAAAAGCCGGGATGCATGAGCCCCTTGCAGCGCGCGCTCGATCAACTTCGAGTCGGACTTCCGTTTGCTTTGTCCGAAAGACACGCGCGCTCCGCGCTGGCGGGAAAGTACGACGACCTCTATTTCGATCTGCAAGAAGTACCGAATAGAGGACAAGCCGAGGAAGTGCAATACCTCGAGGCCTTTCGCAAAGCGCGTGCGATCTCGGCCCTCAACTTCGCGGACGAGAACGACGCGGCTGAATCTATCTATGAAGCTGCGACCGCCCGAGGCGAAGAACGGCCGGAGCTTTTGCGTCGCCTGCAATCCATGCTTACGCAATCGGACGGGAAGTAAAGCGAAGTTGAAATCCAGTTCACAACCCAAGGCGGAGCGATGCAATACCTTGTTCCCAACCGCGCTGGCGGGTCGAACCCGACAAACACGGCCGATAGCCATAGTCTTCGTAAATTGCCAGCGATGCCCGAAGGAGGGGCGGAGCGACATGGCACTTCCTCTTTATACCCAAGTTCGACTCGCGACCGGGTTTTCCGCGCCCGAAGTTCCTCCAGGTGCGCATGGCTATGTGATCGAAGACCACGGCAACCATCAATATGAGATTGAATTTTCCGATCCGGCAACCGGCGTGACCTTCGCTCAAATCGTAGCTCCGGAGCGAGCACTCGTACGTGTTTGACTTACCGCACTCAAGCGACCATAGACTGGTGGCGGTGGACGGAATCGAACCGTCGACCTACGGGTTATGAGTCCGTCGCTCTAACCATCTGAGCTACACCGCCGAGGTGTTGAGCCGCATCGGCCCGCGTCTTCTTTACACTATCCACCGGACGCGCGGGAGCTTCGTTTCTCAAAGGCCGCGCGAAGGCGTTGTTTCGGGTCTATCTATATAGAAAGAGGCGTGGAGTTGGCGGGGCCAGCTCCGGGCACCAGAGGGAACGGAGCATGTGCGGTCGATATGTGAGGAGCTCGGACAAGTGGCGGATCGCCGAGGCGTTCCGCGTGAAGGGAGATGTCTCCGGCATTGCGATGGCTCCGACCGATTACAACGTCGCGCCTTCGACGTTTCAGCTTGTCATCCGGGAGAGCAGGGAAGACGGCTCGCGCGAGATGGTGCCGATGCGGTGGGGTCTCATCCCCTTTTTCACCAAAGACTTGTCCAACGTCAAGGGGCTGTCGACCATCAACGCGCGGGCCGAAACCGTACCCACCTCGCCGACCTGGCGGGAACCGTTCCGCAAGCGACGCTGCCTGGTGCCCGCCAGTTACTTCTACGAGTGGAAGAAGCTGGACGCTAAAACGAAGCAGCCCTATGCCTTCAGCGTCTCGGGGAGCCCACTGTTCGCCTTCGCCGGTCTCTGGGACGCCTGGAAGGATGGAGAAGGGCACTGGCTGCAGTCGTTCAGCATCGTTACGACGGTCGCCAACGAGCTGATGTCGGCCGTCCATACCCGCATGCCGGTCATCCTGCCCGCTCGGGATTACAACGCTGGCTGTCGAGGGACAGCGGAGACCGGCCGCCGATCGACCTTATGCGGCCCTTCGGGTCCGAAGACATGGAGATGAAGCCCGCCAATCGGCTGGTCGGCAATGTTCGGAACAACGGGCCGGAGATGCTCAACAGCCTGTAGCCCAAGGGAAGTAACAACGGAACCTCACGATTTCCGTTGAGGAGAGACGATGAAATCAACCTGCAAGGCTTTGCCTCAGCCGGGACCGCAATTCGGTTTGTTAAACGGCCGCCTTTCGCCCATCACCTACGAGATCGGCTTTTTGGAGGCCGAGCGCGACACAGTCCTGCGCGCTTATCTCAACTGGATGCGGCCCATCTATGCGCCGAGAGGCATCCAGCTCACGTCCCGCCCAGTCCGGGGAAATCTGGAACAGGTGCTCCGTACGCTGTTGCCGCTGACCAGCGTTCTGGAGCGGCGCTACCTGTTCGTTCCGACACGCTCGCCCTGGACGGCCTACTTCGACAACGGACATCAGGGAACCGATGCCTTCCCGCCGATGAGTTATCTTGCGCGAACGATCCGGTGCCGGGGCATGCGGGTGACTTACGTTCCGGAGAACTTCATCGAACCGTATCCCTCGCGGACGCTTGAGATCTACGGACCGGACGCGACCGACTTCCTGAATTTCATTCGTTCGGTGGGGCTGGTCGACGACGATGGCTGGACGTTCTGCGCGACGGGCACGGTCCAACCGTACGAAGAGCCGGA
The DNA here is from genome assembly GCA_965215415.1 of Acidobacteriaceae bacterium. Lineage (GTDB taxonomy): Bacteria > Acidobacteriota > Terriglobia > Terriglobales > Acidobacteriaceae > Edaphobacter. Next base: position 134,264 of record CBDCDQ010000007.1, read on the forward strand.
TGCTTACACCGCGAAGCGCGTCAAAGACCGTTTCCCGGTCGCTCTTTTTCAACGTTACCTGCGGGATATGGGCGTCATTGCCTTCGACCAAGGCTTTTACCTCGCGGACGAGGCCGTCCTGGTGGAGAAGGTAGGCGACACGCATCCGCGGTCGAAAGAGTTCGGTCTGCCCTTCGATGCCGACGGGGGCGGATGAATACCGGAAGTAGAAGCGAGCCCTTCCAACATCCCGGAGCGACGGCAAGAGAGGGAGTCATCCGACTTATCCCTCGGCAGGCTGCAATGGGTCACACAACGGAAGCTACTTGGCTCGAAAGCGTCATGTCCATATAGAGGAAGGCATCTTGAAGTAAAGAGAATCAAATCGCTGGCAAGTCACTGTTCCAGCCGACTACGGAGGCAAATCCAGTATGTCCACTCCCGGATTCAATGCGCGCATCGGAGAATGGCGCACCATTCTCATGTCGTTGCGCTACACCCACGATCATCTCGTCGTCGATCTTCCGTCGATCGCGGACGAAGACGAACACCTGATCGCCTATGACCATTTGGAGCGGCTGGAGATGCTGATCCCCCGGATAGAGAGCGAGCTGAACGAAGCTCTGAGTCTCTACGGACAAGCAGCGAAGGAACCATCGGAGCGGCTCCCGGCCGCGTCCCCGGCCAAGGAAAAGTAAGATCCGGACGCCAAACCACCAACCATCAACGACTTTCAGGAGACGGACGCCGCATGAGCACCCTTGCCATCGAGATCGAGACACCTCCCGCGATTGAAGGGAATACACTTTCATCCATGACCGCCCTTCTTCGTCTGGATGTCGAGAACCTGCCAAGCCGCATCGTCTGGGATCAACCCGTTTCAGATGAGCTGCTGGAACGGCTTTGCGCCGCCAACGAACTGCTCCAGATGGAGCGAACCAAAGAAGGAGCGATCCAAGTGAACCCACCCACAGAACTATGGACTAGTAGCGGCAACAGCGAGATAAACCGGCAGCTGAGAAATTGGTGGATAGAACATGAACGGGGAATCGTAGCTGAATCGAACGGCGGCTTTTACCTCGGCGACGGCTCGATGCTTAGCCCCGACGGAGCCTATCTTGGCCCTGAAAGACTGGAAGGTCTAAAACCCGGATACAAGAAAGGCTTTCCGCACGTGTGTCCCGACTTTGTGATCGAGCTCCTCTCGGGATCGGACAGTTTGAAAGCCACCAAGCGGAAGATGGAGGCGTGGATCGCCAACGGCGTGCTTTTAGGCTGGCTCATCGACCCGTACAAACGCAATGTTCTGGTTTATGCGCCAGACGCGCCGCCCAAGACGATCGGCACATTGACGGTGAAAGGCGGCGGTCCTGTCGAGGGTTTCGTCCTCGATCTGAAACGGGTTTGGTCCTGCTACGAATGAGCGACCGAACTCATTCGACGCGTCATAAACCGACATGGCGATTGCTGATCTTAGGCATGGCAACCGCACTTGCCGGTCCGCTCCGCAGCGAGGCGGTTGTCAACCCAACCGCCGCAACTTCCACCGTGGACTACGTCAATCTCCCGGTGAGCAACACGGAACTCCGCGTCAACATCCACAGGGCCGGTCTGATCGTCAGGGCCAAGATCGCGGCCTACAAGCCGCCGACTTTCGAAGATCATGTGGGTACGGTCGAAGAAACGACCGTCGTCGTCGAGAGGACTTACAAGGGCAAGACGAAGGCGGGCAAGTCCTTGACCTACATCTGTGTCTGCCATCAGGTCGAGCGTCCTCCTTCGCCGGCTGACCGGGTCGGACAAGATCTCTTACTTTTCCTGCGCTACGACAATCGGAGCAGAACCTGGGGGCCCGCAACACAGAGAGGAGAGCTGTACTTCACCCCGGAGCTCGAAGCCAGGCTCGGGAGGATGCTTGCGAAGGGGAGGTAAACTTTGTGCATGATCGCTTAGCCCGGGTCACCGTCGCCTTGTCCCTGATGTTCGGGCAAGGCCTCGCCTTGGGTCAGGCCGTCAGCCTGATCCCGTTGCGGTCGAGCACGCCTTCCGACCGGGAAGCCTTGGACCAAGTGGCGGCGGCGGCAACCTTGAGAAGGTTGAAGGCCGTCGAAATCTTCAACACGCAGTCGTTCCGGGTGGTCGAGAATGGCCGGTCGCTTGGTATTTTTGTGATGGGCCGGGCGACTGATCCGAAGGACAAGGAGAACCTCGCGTGTTTTGTATCGATGGTTCAGCCGAACGTCCAGCCCGCGCTCACGATGACCACAGGCGGCGCGTTTCCGTATTCTCTGCTTCGGTGCGGCGTGCCTCGGGCGGTGGGACTGGTTGAAACGAACTCACCCGGCGAGACGGTGCTGATCGGGGTGATCTATAGCGACAGCATGCCTCTGGGCGGCAAACACGAGACTTCGTTTCTCGACTGCTACAACCCGGTCGTCTTTTCTTGGAACAAAGCGACGGGCATTCTTGCGATCGACGAGAAGCTTTCAGAAAAGGCGGGCGACGCAAACACCGAGACGCTGGCGCAACTGCGGCGGGCGCTCCGTCCATAGAAGGAAGCGATGGAGAGAGACTCTCTTATTTCGTCGTCCGGTAGGTGTCGCGAAGGCCGTACGGATTGTGTTCGCGGTCGACGCGTTGGGTCGGCGGCGGCTCCGCGCCATAGCTTTGGCGCGCCGCGTGCGGTCCCCAGCTCATCAACCAGATCCCGGAGAGCTGGTTGAGATTGTCGAAGTCGTGCAGGAACTGGTCGACGTCCGTGGTGGCGAGGGGATAGTCCTTGACAAGGAAGTACATCTGCTTCTCCTCGTCGAGGACGAAGTAGCCGCCGCCGCGGTCGTACATGCCGCCAATCTTCGGGTCGTTCAACCCGGAGATGACCTGTCTTTCGAAGTGAGCCCTGTCGGGCCAGTCCCTGATGTGAGAGTTTCCATGGAAGACTCTGCCTGGAAGGATGTTCCGGTCCGAGTAGTAGTGAAAGCCGAAAGCACCAAACGAACGATCGCGATCTTTATCGAGCGTCTGGTGGAGCGGGTCGCGCGCTCCCACATGTTTCGCGTAGGCGGCGACGAACGAGTCCGCCTTGGCGGCTCCCGTCCTCGTCGAGGCTCTCACCGCATCCAACCCTCCGTTCCACCACCAGGCAGACGCACCCAGGAGGCAGAGACCGATGGACACCAACGCGGTAACCATCACATTCTTCATTGGTCGCTTCGCTCCCGCGAACGGGCCTCCGGCGCTTCGCGCGGGATGGTCCGGCGGACGCCGTGGTGTGCCGAAGGAAGGTATGCGCCGGTCCGTACTCGGTGATGGAAAACTGGGTCGCGCGGGCTGGCGCGACGCTCTTACCTGCCGCGTCCAGACTGACCGTCCACACCTCGACGACGGGGATGCGGGTGACCGCGACCCGGATATCGCTCGTCTCCGCGCCCATCCCATCACGATAGACGAACTTGACGGCGTCCGGGATTTTGGACGCATCCTCGGTCTTGCTGGTTCCGTTCCAGGCGGCATGGAAGATTACCTTTCCCGGATGCGGGGCGAAGACTACGGGTTGAACTTGCCGCATGTGAGAGCTTTCAGAATACGGTGAGTTTGTGGCGTTCCGGCATCCCCAACAAGAGGAGGCCGCCAACGCCAGCCGGAAGAACTTCGGCCATGCCTCCATCCCGCCTCCACCACGCGAGTATAAAGGACACCACAATGACACGCCTATCCGCGCCACACCCTTCGTTCGGGGGTCGTGTTACCGTCTGAAGTATGCCGCGAACGATCGCGCATTTGCTTTTCGCACCGGTCACGGTTGCTTGCCTTCGCTCCACGCCCAGCAAGCCGGAGAGCGCTTCAAGGCGGCCGAAGCGACGCTGACGCGCCATTTGACCACGGACCATTTGCTGAACGACGACAGCGCCGAAGCCCGGGATGCTCTTCGTTCGTTGTGGGAGGCGACGGGGGTCGCGGTCGTCGAAGCCATCGCCGCCCATGCCCATGCGACCTCCCAGGAGATCGACCAAACGTTATGCGCATCGGGAATGGGCGACGAAGGGTGTGAAACGTCGCGGGCCGTCCGGCACAACGTCGCCCCGCTCGGCAAAGGCTTCTACGCCGTCGCCGCGCCCACCATCAACGCCGGCGGCGTCCTTGTGGTCGGTCCAACGAAGGACGGCACAAAGCTTGTCTGGTCGATGGCCGACGCCTCCGTGTCCCGCTCCATCGATCCAAGGGACCTGATTGGAGCATGGCGCGTGGAGCGGACGGGCGACGCTTGCCGGGAGCCGAAGTCGGGCCACAAACCCGGAAGTTGCGGCCCACTCTACCCGGAAGTCGGCCTGCTTCCCTCGGACGGTGCGGGTAGACCGCGCTTCTACGTGGATGCTCAGTACGAGCAGGGCATGGGTGCCACCATCGCCAAACAGACGAGCGTATGGCGTTGGGACGGAGACCGCGCCGAGCTGCTTTGGGTGGGGATCTACCCATTTATGCTCGACGAGACGGTCGGAACCCATTTCGACGACGATACGGGGCGTCTTGAGATCGCGGAAAAAGGCGAGTTCAAGACCATGTTCTCCTGCGGAGCCTGCATCGACCGGCCTTTGGTCCGCAGTCTCTTCTTCACCGACATGGGCGTCGAAGATCTGGGCGAACGCTCGCTGGTTCCGGAGCTCGACGTCCTCGACCGGCTGTTTCAGGCGATGCAACAAGGTAAAAGCGTCGCCGGCTTGGCGTCCCCACAAGTAACGCGATTCTTGAAGGAAGGCATCGCAGAAGCAAAAGCGGAGTCCCGGACCATCGCTCCGCACTGGTTCACAATCGGGATGTTCGACGCCACAACCGTACAGCTTACAAAAGCCGGAGCGAAGGTCTGCCTGTCACTCGACAGCAGCTTCGATCCGATGGACTTCACCTTGCGAAGCACCCGCGACGGAGGTTTCTTCGTATCGGGCGTATCCGCCCGCCCCGCCAACAAGCCATGCCCGCGTGGACTTTCGCTCCCGGCTCCCGAACAGCCCTGATTTCCCGGATGCCGGCTAAACAGCCTCCGGTGCATGCGCATCCTGTGCGGTACAGATTAGCTATTGGGGCGCTCCTCCGAGCGCCTACGTTTCCAACCAGAGGCACAACCGTACGACCCACGCGGCGTATGCTTATAAGGAGAACAGTATGTCCGAGAACATGGCCCAAACACTACAGAAGGTCATTCAGGACTTGGTCGCGCCCGACGTGCGCGAACTCAAGACGATTGTGGTCGATCTTCAGAAACAGATGGATCAACGATTCGACGCGATGGACCACAAGTTCACGGCACGATTCGACGCCATGGATCAGAAGTTCACGGCCCGATTGGACGCGAGCGACGAAAAGTTCACGTCTCGATTTGACGCCATGGATCAAAAAGCCGTTCTTCGCGACGAGAAAGCGGACGCGCAGTTCCGCGCTCTCATGGCGGCTTTCGGCGAGTTCAGGGCGCAGAGCGAATTGGTGACCATCCGGGTTGTCAGTCAGCTCAGTGAGCGCGTCGCCATGCTTGAGGCACAGCGGCAATAAGCGGCAATACTCCCAATGAAGACGAAGGCCCGAGCGATCGGGCCTTTTCCTTTGCCCTCGACCTTATCTCCCGCTCTCGCCGACGAACGCACCTTCCTCGCTATTCGGCGGTATGCCCTTCAGAGCGCAGGGGTTTTCTTGCGATATAAAACGTGCGCCTTTGCCAAAGAAAGAGGCCGCGATGACAGGTCGCACCTATAGCATCATCAGATCTAGCCGCCGTTGCCAGAAAACTGTGAATACGGTGTTGGAACAGGGACTCAGCTGGGAAACCGCCGACAGCCGCCGCAATCAACTCGCCGCCAACGACAGGGCAGAACACCCACTCAGGAGTAGTTGGTCCAGGGATGTTTTCGTTGTGCAGATGGAGCTCGCCGGAAAGCCTTCGCGCTGATCTCTTGCGATCGAGCGGGACATAGCTATCCGCTGGTGTCACGGTCTCTCTGGCGACGGCAAACGCCCGCCACTTCACATTTTCCTCCCACAACCGGGGCGGTTCCGAACTGACTGGCGACAGGAAGCGGACCCTCCACGTACATCCACCCGGCATTTTCTGCCCAAACTACCTTTCAAAGGACACCCCCATGAATGCTCAGCGTCGTTATACCAAGCGTGAAATCCTCGGCCAGCTCCGCGTGGAATACCTCTTCTCGATCGACCAACTTTCAGGCGTCGACGCCGCCTCCACCCGCTGGGAGGTGCTCGGCGCTTTCCTCAAGGCCGGCGAAGCCCGCGCCGAACGTCTGATCGAGACCGACGGAGGCTTGATCTTCCTCCAAAGCATCCCACACCGGCCGAACACGGGAGCGATCTACGTGTACCACGAAGCCTCCGGCAGCTTCCTGTGGATGCGCTTCGACCGGGACGACGATCTGAACGGCGCGGATTTCGACCAGGCGGTCTGGGCCTACAAGCTGTTGAAGTGGACCAACCTCCAGGCGATGGCGGAGACGGCTTCCAACAAGACCGCCGTTGCACGGACGGGTAACTCCCGGCGGCGCGGCGACCACGCGAAGCAGATCCATCTGGTTTCGTAAAGCTCACGGGCATACCCGTATGGTCGTGAAGGTTCTCGCTCAGGGAGCCTTCGCGATCCGTCCCAACTACGCCCGCAGCCATCTTTCCAGGAGCTTGTCCGTGAACTACCTTGATCCTTCCGTCACCAATCTTGAACAGCAACGGGCCGACTCGCGGCTCAAGAAAATCGCCACCGTGGTGCGCGTCCTTGAGTGCCGCGCCAAACGGCAGTCCTCGTTCGATCGCGGGGAACTCATGCTGCTCGACGCGCTCAATGGAGCTTTGGATGTCCATGTCGCCGGCTTGCTGGCCGGTCCGGATCTGACTTCCTCACAAAAACGGCGCATTTACAGCACATTTGACTGAAATCCAATCCGGCATTACAACCACTCTACGAAAGGAGCAATCCATGTCCTCCCCCGCAGGGGCGGCCGCCGCCCCGACCTCCTCCTGGATCCCCCCGAAGCCGTCCCCACCGATCCTCAAGGTCGATCCCGCCCTCGTCCCCGAGTACATGACTTGGTTTGTGAACCGGCGCGCCTACTCGCGGCAGTCGGACACTCCGAACCCGGTCAATGGACGTCACTTCTACTACCAGCCCAAGGACCGCCTGACCAAGGTGCCGTACGAGCTTTCGGAGTTCGAGATCCGAAAGCACCTCAACGGCGTCCAGACCGTCGGCCTCTACGCGATCAACCCCCTGACCCAACGGTCGAAATGGGTGGCCATCGACGCGGACTACGGACGCGCGCACCGTGACCTGGCGGCCCTGAAGCTCGAACTGAAAGAGGACGGCGTAGAGGCGGCGCTCGAGATGTCGAGACGGGGGGCGCATCTCTGGATACTCTGCGAACAGCCCCTTCCCGCGAAGGACTGCAGGGTCTATATCTACAACCTGGCTCTACGTCTGGGTGTGCCGATCAAAGGGACGCTCAACCGGGTGGACGGCATCGAGATCTTTCCCAGGCAGGACGAACTGAAAGCGGGAGATTTCGGCAACGCGATCCGTGGACCGTTCGGGGTGCATCGCGCCACGATGCACCGCTACTGGTTCGAGGAGGCAGCTCCCGATCTCCCGTCGCAATTCGCATACCTGCGCAAGGTAAGGCGACTGACGGCGGTGGAATTGGCTACCTTTACGGAAGGATTGACCATCCCCGAGGAATTCGTGTCTCGCCCGAAGATCGAGCAGCCGGTGCGTCCCTTCGATGCGGCGCCAGGCTTCCAGATCCTCGATCACGTCCAAGCAAGGCGGAAGATGAGCGGGCAATGGTGGGCGCGGTGCCCATCGTGCGCGAAGGGCGGACACGACCGTTCGGAAGACAACCTCGCCATCAGCGTCAACGATCCCCGGTATTACAAATGCTGGGCGGGCTGCACCAAGGAGATGATCCGCGAAGCCCTTGGCGTTCCCATTCGTTTTCGTCAACCTTAACCCGCAACTTGAAGAAGGAGAAGCGTACTTTATGGACCCAAAACTCGCCACGCTCGCCCAGCGCGGGTTAACCCTGCCCGAGCCCACGCGGAAGGAGATCCTGAAGACCGGGATCTTCTGCCGCCCGACGCTCGAACTCGTCTATCAGCAGCAGAACAAACGCTGGGCGCTGCGCGGCGAGGAAAGCGGCGGCGCGGTCGCACTCCTGGGCCACTACGCCGGCTTCGCCGATGTCGAAGGTCGCCCGATCGCGTGGATGCAGAGGGTGCAGAACTTCATGCCAAACGGCGTCCACGCCGTCGTCATCGAACCCGCCTTCTGCCGGGTCGAGATGTTCCGCTATGAGAACACCTACGACGTGCTCATCACACGCCATTCGCTGACGGGCGAGGGACAGAAGAGGCCGCGCATCGCAAGTGAGATCGTCTATTACCGCCGGGCGGGAACCTTGGCCACCGAACTGTGGGGCAAAGACGCCGCCTTCCGGGGAGGCGCATCTCCCCGCTTCTTCCGGCGCAACGGTGAAGAAGAGCTTCCCCCGGAGAAGTTCATCGACAGCCTGCTGAAGGTGACCGAAGCGGTTTGCTGCGTGGGTTGCAAGCACACCCATCTGCTTGAGTTGAGTGTGCCGGCGCGGGAACCGGTGGGGGTCGCTTCATGAACCTCGACCATCCCCGCCTTCCACAACGACTGGCTACCGGAGGCGCGGCGCTCTTCTGCCTGGGTTTCACGCCCAACCTGCTTTCCCATCGCATCCCTTTCGTGGCCGGCTGCCTCTTCACGTTGAGCATGATCCTGCGCTTCGTGCTCGAGCTGACCATCGGAAAGAACGAGCACGAGGCCGATCTCGAACGAAAAACACGCCGGTTCGGCACACTCACGCAGTTCTCCGTCCTAGTCTTCTTCTTCGGTGTGCTCGGCTATATGCGCGAGCGGTAAGGAACACGATCCATGCGCTTTATTTTTCGTTCTTTCATCCTGATGATCCTCGCCTCGGCGGTCATCTCCTACGCCTGGAACAGCCTCTTCGTCCGCGATGGCCGCCTGTCCGCTCCTCCCGGCAGCGCGGTGTCGGGCGCAGGCGAGAGACTGCGGCGTATGCTCCCCGATTCGCTGCCGTCGCTTACCGGAAGCGACCTCGCGCGCGTTCACGCGCAGTCCCTGGGCGGGGAAGGCATCTTCTTCTCGCCGACCGAAGACCTGGAGCGGGTCGACATCGGTCTCATCCGCGAAGCGCGGTCCACGATCACCGTGGCCATGTACGCGTTTACCGACCGGAACATCGCCGAAGCGCTCGCGCGTCAGGCGCACGAAGGGGTGAAGGTTTGGATTTACCGCGACCGGGCGCAATTCGAGCAGGAGCGCGGGCACGGCTCGGCCGTCATGAGCATCCTCGCGCGCGAACCAAACGTCCATGTGCGGGTCAAAGGCTCCAACGACCTGATGCACGACAAGGTCATGCTCGTCGACGAGTCAGCCCTTCGAGGCGGATCGGGCAACTGGTCGGTGTCGGCGGCGCGGTACCAGGACAACCAGGTCACCGTCACCCACGACGCCGCGCAGATCGCGGCCTTTCAACACGACTTTACCGCAATGTGGAACCGTCCCGGCAACGAGGCGGTCCAGTAGCACTCCCACGCTTCATCAACCGCAACACTATTCCACAACAGAAACAGGAGCGCATCATGGCAAAGGGAATCAACAAGGTTTGTCTTCTCGGACACGTCGGCAAAGACCCGGAGATCCGGGTCACCCAGGGCGGCATGAGCGTCGCCAGCTTTTCATTGGCGACGGCCGACCGGCAGAAAGACGCTTCCGGCAACTACGTCGACCGCACCGAATGGCATAACATCATCGCCTTCCAGAAGACGGTAGAGGTCATCCGCGACTATGTGAAGAAGGGTACGCAGCTTCACATCGAGGGCAAGATCCAGACGCGCTCCTGGGACGACAAGGAAAGCGGACAGAAGAAGTACCGCACCGAAATCCTCGTCAACGACCTGACGCTGCTGGGAGGGCCGGGGAAAGAAGGCGGCAACGGCGAGAAGGCGCAGCAGCCCGCGGCGGCCGCCACGACAAGCGGAAGCGGGTACACCAACGGACGCGGCGCCGGATACGGCCGTCAGCCGGACTACGGCGACACCGGCATCACAGACGACGACATCCCGTTTTAGGGGCATTGATAACAAAGGACTTACTTCCTTTTTAGAATAGCGTAAGTTCCTGTCATAGGAGCTTACGCTGTTCCGTCTTCCGGGTTTTTACGCGCTTGCCCAAAGAACGATGGACTTGGCTTCGATGCAAAGAGTCTTGGAACAAGCGCGGATGAAGCGATCGTTCCTCGAATCAGCACTCTATTACCAACATGGTTAACGGTTTCGAATACAGAAAGTACAACACCATTGAAGCGCTTCTCAAAGCTACCCACACGCCGGACAATGCCGCCTCGTACCTGGGGCCTACCGAGATACAGATGAAATGAGTGACCTACATGAGAAAAGCAGCTTGGCTTCGCATCATCATATCGATCGTTTGCACACAGGAGGCAGTCGGCATGGTTGACCCCAGCAGGGTGTTTACGGATGCACGAGTGATTGCGTTGGCCCGTTCAGTGGCAAAGGGAGACGTGGTGGAGGTCCAGCGTCAGATCGCGTCGGGCGTCGACGTGAAGGTAAAAGGGGCGAAAGGCTTCACTCTGACGCAGTTTGCTCTGTACGCAGAGGATCACGGCGCTGAGGTTCTCCATCTGTTGTTGAAGGCGGGAGCCGATCCAATCAGCCTTCTTGAAGAGGGACACGACGTCCCCCACTATGCCGCCGAGCGAACTGATGCCAGACCAGACTTCCTGGCTGTCCTGCTCGACGCGGGTGTCTCCCCTAATTGGGTCGGAGGTGGACGGGGAAACTCCCTTCTAGACGCGGCAGTCTCTGGTCGGAACAAATCAATTGTAAGCCTTCTGCTCGCGCGCGGAGCCGACGTCAACTTGAGCAATTCCTTTAGCGGCACTGCGCTGCACACCGCCATGATCATCCCTGATTATGAGATCGCGACCCTGCTGCTTGATCACGGAGCCAATCCTCATCTAAGAAATAGCCAAAATCCCAAGATCCGGCCTGACATTCCACGCGAGACCCCGGCCGAACTCTACTGCAAGCGTCTGAGCGGGCACCGCCCGAATCCAAGCCCTGAGCAGGCAGCCGAATTCGAGGCTATGAAAGCAGCCTTCGCGCGTCGCGGGGTGATCTTCCCCTGCGGCATTTAGCGTTCCGCCTCGACACCTAGAAGTCGTCGTCGCATTTGCTCACACTCGTGTTTGAGCGAGTAAGCTCGAAATGAACTCAGTGGCCGGCAGCAAGTTGTATCTCGGTCCCTGGAGGTAAAGTGATCACACCGGAGAATGCCGCCGCCATCGCGAGGGCGCGCGCAAAGGAAAACAACTGGACACTTCGCGAACCGATTGAAGTGACGGACGGGCGTAGCCGGTTGAGCAAGTCGCGCACCTACTTCGTTGTTTCCGATCCGGTATTTAGGGGAGCGAAGGCACGTTTCATCATCGATGGAGAGACCGGCAAAGTACTCGATGAAGGATATATTCCCCGATGACGGTTTTAGATCGAAGGCCAAACATTATGTTTCGGAAGCTCCTCACCGTCGTCATCACCACATGTCTCGGAGGCTCAATGATCGCCGAACCCAGTCCGGCCCGCCCTCTCGACTACGACCGAGCGCTTGAGTACACACTCTCCTGGGCAGCCTTTATCAACGACGATTTGTTTAGGTTTACGGTTACCGAACACGAGTTCCACGGGACCTTGGGCTCGCTCGACTTCTCCTACACGACCGAAGAGCACGTTCTTCACGTGTGGTCGTTCATCTCGCCGGGAGCCGCGCCCCTGCTCACCCGGCGCGCCGATATGAGGGAGATGATCGAACAGCGGGGCAGGGAACACCCCGAAGAGATGGACGGCGGCGTCTTCGACATCCGCGAGCTTCCGTGGAACCGGCAAGTCGGCAAAACGCTCGATCCCTGCCTGTGGCTCCGTCTGGACATCCTGGACGGTTCGCTTTCCCCCAAAAAGATGACCAAGAAGCTCGACCACTTTTCGACGGCGGGGTATCTGTGGAATCGCGGGAAGCTGTCGGCCGTGCAAGACGAGTATTGGGCGAAGCACCCGAAACCCCCCAAGCCGTGACGAAGGAGGGCGCATGTTGAACGAACGGGGCCACATCGCCAAGATGCTCAAGCGCGCGCAACGCCGTCAGAGCGCGGCCAACATCCTGGTCGACAAGTGGACGGCCAGACTTGAAGCTCTCGGGCCGGCACCGCAGCCGGACATCCTCTGCTGTGGACGGAAGAGCCCCCGCAACCGCCGCTCCAATCCCGGCGTCCCTAACGCTTCCGTTTGAAGCCGCTCCCATGAAAGAGGCTCCCCATGAACCATCTTGACGCCCTCCGCGCCCCCATCTTATCGAGTTATACGCCGCAGGAGGGCTACGTCGTCAAGCGCATCTTCTTCGATCCCGCGCATGGAGACTCCACGGTCGAATGGTTCGCTGGCCGGCCCGCGGCGCTCGACCGCTTCGTCCACCTCTGCGGCGGCGAGTTCACCGAGGCGGCCGCCGTCCGCGTCATTGCCGAAGGCGGCTTCTACCGGCCCACCCATAAGGTGAAGCTCGAGACGCTTCGGCAATACAGACTGCTATACGGACCAGCAAGCTTGGCCGAAGGTCCCACTCTATAACCAGTCCACGCGGCACCCCGCAATTTCGATGTTCCAAAAGGAGAAGGCTGACATGACGACCGAGCTATCCTGCACGGAAAGCGAACGGAACCAACTCGCCCACGCCCTTGTCCACATTAGTGTGGCCCTTGGGATCACGGAGGGAGAGCAAGCAATGAGTTTCGTCGAGGTGATGTTTCTCGCCGAAGAGTCGCTGAAACACATCCGCAGGCTGAACGAACAGTATTACGCCACACGCGGTACGAAGGTTAAAGACGCAGTCCCCCCGCTCGGCTGACACGCCGAGTCGTCATATCTTTCCGCGAAAGCACCCATCCGGGTGCCTTTTCCTTTGCCCGATGCTGTTCACGCGGGACATTGCCCTCAACCCTTCAACCAGCCCCTCAAGGACATCCCATGCACCCAGACCTCACGCCCGAGCAACGGAAGTCGCTCCACGACCTGTCCCTCCCTTTCCATCCCGACGACCTCAGCTGGCGCGTCACCAACAAAAGCAAGGACGGCAAGCGAGGCTGCGTCATCCCCTATGCCGACCAGCGCGCCTATACCGACCGCCTGAACGAGGTCTTCACCCCGGCGGGCTGGACACGCACCTATCAAACGACCACCCTCTCCTCGATCGAGCGCTTCAAGAAGGACAAGATCATCCACACCGGCAAGGTTATCGTCACCTGCGTCGTCACCATCCACGGCTTCGGGACCCACAGCGGGGTTGGCGAGATGTGGGCGGACGACGACAACGCCATGACCCGGTCGGAGGCGCAGGCCTTCAAGCGAGCGTGCTCCTGCTTCGGCCTCGGCCGCTACTTCTACGACTTCACCGAGATCTGGGTCGATCTTGACAACTACGGCAAGCCCACCGCTCTGCCCGTGCTTCCGAGCTGGGCCTTGCCTCCGGGCGTGTTCCCGCTCAAGAAGACAGGGCCGCAGGAAGTCCCCAAAGCCTCGTCGGCCGCGAAAGAAACGGCTACACCGGCCGACGCCGCCGCGGCCCCGCAAACCGGTCCCCAAGCGGTGACCACAACCCTCGATCCCACCCTCACCAAGAGGATCGAATCCTTCCGTCCGCTGGTCGGCGACGCCCTCTACTTCGAAGTCTTCCGGGCCGGAGGAGAAGCCAAGTCGGCGAAGGATTTGCCCAGTGTCGAGGCGCAGCGCTGGGTGGAGGAACATCTGGTCATGCTCGACCGCGGCATCCAGAAGGTGCGGAAGCTGGCGGCCGAGGTCCACGAGAACGTCTTCTACGCCGTGCTCGACGCCGAGAAAGTGCAATCCATCGACAAGCTCCCCTCGTTCGCCGTGTTGAAGGCGATCGTCCGGAGATTGCAGGAAGCGACGCACACGGCCGCCGCTTAACCACAACCAGCAACGACCCACACCGAAAGGCCGCTCCGTCAAAGGGCGGCCTTTCCCTTTGCTCCAACCTACGGGGGACGACCGATGAGCAACGTCTTCTGCACCCTTCGTAAACGTACCGCAGTCTGGACCATCCTCGACGTTCCCCTGTGCGAGGCGCACAAGGAGAAGGTGATCGAGAACTGGGGCGTCGACCGCTTCCCGATCGAACGTCTCGAAGCCGACGACGTTCTCTTCCAAGTCCGGGGCCGCCACAAAGCTGGGCCGCAACTCGCCGGCCTTGTCCGCAAGAAGCTCCAAAACCCCTAAACCAAGCGCTTTGCCCGCTTCTTCGTCCCCCGTTGGACGAGAGGGAAGGCGCGCCTCAGTGTACGGGCGTTGTTGCGCCCGCAAACCCCACCTTCATTCACCCCCTTTGAAAGGCACACTCCCATGGCTCTCTTCGCCCGCACCCGTCCCGGCACATCCGCCTCTTTCTGGCGCAACCACAACGCCATGCAGGACATGATGATCGGTGCCTGCACGTCCGGCGCGCGCCGGTCCGCTTCCCCGGCCCAGCCGTCCGTGAAACCCACGCCCGCGCCCACGCCGGTTTGGTTCCCCACGGCCGAGCAACGAGCGCGGTACCAGACGCGCCGCTCCGCCGCGTTTCCTTCCCACGCAAACTGATCCACCTATGGCGGCGGTCGCTTCCCGGCCGCCGCCGCCCCCCCAAACACAAGCTCATGCGGAGGGTGCTCATCTCGCATCTCGTCTTTCCGGGGAAGAAGTAAAACTGACTTGCTTAGCATTCCGCTCCTCCTAGAGCCTGGAGCCCGTGACGTTTATTCCATCACATTAACTTTGATGTTTGTTCCGTTGAACAAATCATTCAATCCCCCCTCGAGCACTTCCCAAACGCTTGCGTCGACATCTCTCAGGATGACTATTTCTTGTAGCGCAGTGTGTTTGTTGCCAGGAACAATGCCAAGTTTTAGGCGGTCGTTACTCAACATACACTCAGAGCAGCCGCCATAAAAACTAGTGTCTTGGCCGCTCAGCTCAACATAATAAGTGTCCTCCTTAAGGGTAAGGTCTTGCTCGCTGAACCTAAAGTCCCTTTGGAGAAGGAGGTACTGTTCTGGGCCCGAAGCTTCATCTGCAAATGCAATAGTAAGAAGGTCGCTTTCTGTGCTGACAGATACATCTCTCGCTCGCAAGGTCCACATCGGCATATCTTACAGAGTCAGGTTTGAAATTGTTCAGCTGCCAAAATTATCTATACGGTGACGGTCAGCTCTGTACTGGCGAGGGTGTAGACAGTTGTAGCCCCTCCGCTGAGTGTAAAGGCGAGAGTGTAGGTGTCTGCTTTGGAAGTCTCGGAGCAGATTGCAACGAGGGTGACAGCTAGACAGCCGGTCCGCTTCCCCGGCCCAACCGTCCGTTTAACCCACGCCCACGCCGGTTTGGTTCCCCACAGCCGAGCAATGAGCGCGATACCAGACGCGACCCGACGCCGCGTTTCCTTCCCACGCGAACTGACCCGGTCGAGGTGGCGGCCGCTTCAGGCCGCCGCCGCCGCCCCCCCCCAAAAAACACAAGCTCATGCGAAGGGTGCTCATCTTGCATCAAGGCACGGCCACTGTGTATATTCCCCCATAATGTGGACGTACAGTCACAGCACGGGAAAGCTGACACACAACGGCAAGATAGTAGCGAGCGGTTATTCAGGTACCGGAACTGGCCGCAACAACCCGCTTGCGGAAAGTCAACGAAACGTCCGCCCCATTCCTCGAGGAAGATACGTTATCGGCGCACCCCGGGACACAGCTTCTCATGGTCCTCGTGTGCTTCCTTGGCGGTTCCACCCAACATCTCGATCGCCGCGATCGGTGCCCTCGCCACGATGCTTATCACTGACTTGAGAGACCTCATATGTTGAACCGATCTGAGTCCACGCGGACGCAGGCAGAAGCTGGCTTTATCAAATCCTTTTCTTTTATAGTAATCCTAATTCTTGCCAGTGGAAGCATTATTTCAGGATACATCGATGGTATTCGCCGCCACAACATTCCCGAGCTTATTGTCGTAACTCTGGTCCTCGCAGTTGCCGGAGTGACCGTCGGTGTATGCCTGCGAACTATCAAACAGGATGCCCATCAGGATAACCGCCGTCAACAGGTCATCATCATTGCCGTTCTTTTCATAATCGCCATGACAGGCATGGTGCGAGACCTAATCCAAATATTTCGATAAAAACGCTTGATGCACAGTAACAACAAAGAAGGGGACTGCAATGAAAAGGTTGATGAACCGTCGAGATTTCTTACGCGGTGCCAGTGAGGGTGAAGTTTCCGCTTCATCCGAGGCGGGGCAGGACACGAGTGGAGCATCCTCCCTAAAAGTGTTGGCTGCCGGCGCACCGGACTTCCCCGCAACCCTGACGTGATGTCGCTCTCACCTGTCGGAGCAACCCCGTATGGAAGGGATGGGTTCCTTATCCATGGCGACAATGTGCGCCATGACGCGTCCACTGGTTGCGTGGTCCTGCCCTCCCAGGTGCGGCACCAGATTTCATTGAGTCAAGACCATGAACTTGAAGTCGTTCCATAAGCTAAGGCGCGGGTTTGTTGTTGTGTTGGCGGGAAGTCTGCTGCTCTCGTCTCGCTTGGTTCGCTGCCAGGACCGGCGTCATGCCGTTGAGCCCGATGAAGTGTTGCGCTACATCTCGGAACATGGCGCGAGGAAGGCCGTGGGCATGCTCACCAAAGGGAATGGTTTTCGGTGGCGGGAGGTCGAAATGGGCGTTCAAACAGGCAAGCCCGCCTGGACGCATGTCGCGGGAGCTTTACTGTCGGGAACGGATGCCGACACCACCAAGGATCTGGAGTTCTCCTTGGCAATAGCTCTAACGCACAACGCCGAAGGAGTCCTGCGGCTAGTCGGACCAAACTTGAAGGTGGCAAGCGTGTGCTCAATTCCCTACATCGAGGCTCCGGCGGCGGTTAACAAGAACTTCACGCGCCGCGCTTTGGCCTCTGTGCTGAAGGTCGGCTCGCCTCAACTCGGACTACAAAAAGAAGCTTGCCTCACATCGTTGCGCAGCGGGGACCAAACGCGGTAACCGCCGGCCCACACCCCTACTTCGGGGGAGAGAAGCCGGACACGAGATATGGCTTGAGCGCGGCCCAGCCCACCGTGGTTCCTCCCGCCGGCCTCGCGTGGGACGACACGGAGGCATCCGGAAAGGCGATCGTGAGCCCGCGCCGGTCGAAGCTCCAGTTGGTAGGCGAGGAGGCAATCTTGACCAGCTCAGAATCCTTCGGCCCCTTCACAAAGGGCACATCCCCTTCCAGGTAACGGTTGAGGTAAATGCAGCACCGGCGCGCCAGGAACTCGCTCCACCGCGTCTCCGGCGCCAAGACATCCCCGGTCCGCAGCTCCCGTCCGGGGTCGAGCAACCAATGGATCGACTCGGAGTGTACGTAAGGGTGTGCCGCTCCGTGGCCCATGCCGTCCTCCTCCAAATCCACAGACACCATGCCGCCGGCCAACAGCGTCAGCTGCATGCGTAGATCCGCATCCTGTCCCCGGCTGGCTCGTTCGTCCATCGGTTCTTCTCGCCGGCGACGCGGAACGCCGCACGCTCCATGGCTTCGTTCCAAGCCGTCCACGCGGGAGCGGCCGTGTCCGCCTGAAGCCAACGGGCCGCCAAGATCCCGAAACCGGGGAATTGGAAGCCGCCCAGATCTTGTTCAACAACCTCACTCTTCGCCAGATAGACGGCGCGGGTGAAGAACACGCCTTCCGAACGGGAGAAGACGGCGGCCGCGAGGTCTTCCGTCCGCTCCTGGTAGGGGCCCACCATGCAGTCGGCCAGCTTCGCAAGGTCCGGCGTCGCGGACGCACGGCAAACGGTGTCGATCCACCTCAACCATCCGTGCTGATCGCCGCGCATGAGGTCCGCGGCTTTGGGAGAGAGCGGACGGAGGGCGCGCCGGTATGCCGCCGTCATCTCCCGGTCGACACCGGCCAAAGACGCGGACGCGCAGACCGCCTTCTCTCTTGGCAACACCGTCCGGCCGCAGTCGAAGCTGGCGGTCTGCGCCCAAACCAAAGGCGCGATCAGTGGGCACAACAACCAAGGCCACCGTTTCATAAGTCCACCCCCCCAACACCGGTCCGGCCAACGGGCCGCCGTGCCGGACGTACCGGCCAGCTCTTCCATCGTCTCCCGCCCCCCGGGAGACTCTCCTTCAATACCGGAGCCATCCCCATGTATCTCAACACCCTCTTCGTCGTCTTCGCGGGCCTTGCCTTCTCCGAGCCTTTGCTCAACCGCGTGTTTGGAAAGCTGCCCGCCACCTTCCTGCTGGCGCTTTCCGCCGTGGGGCTTGTCTCGATCGTATCCGTCTTCCTTGCGGAAGCGATGTAAGACGGACCTCCGATGAGGTCTTCATCTATCTGGCGGCTGGACCGGCTTGCCGAACGCCCCTCGCCCGCAGCGGCTTGTACGCGATCCGAAACTCTACGGGAGGGGAAGTGAACTCCACCATTCCCGACGGATCGTTAGGAACACCGTGGAAGGCGGAATAGACGATCACGCACTCCCGCCGGGGAGGATGAAACGCATACAGGCGGGTGATGTCGAGCGAGCTTTCGATTCGCTCACCCTGCGGTATTTCGAGAAAGTCGGCGAGGCCCGCCGCCGGCTCCGCCTTCGCCAAAGCTCCGATGTAGGGAACAGCGGCTCCATCGCAAACGATGCGAAACAAGTCCGCGCGAATGGGAGGCGGCGGAGCGAACTTCTTCCTCTCGACATACAGCGCGCTTCCGCCCGCGGGGTTGGCGACTGCGATGCGCACCACCACTCTGCCATCGCCCGCGTCCACCGTAAAGCCGACCGGGTGGACCATCGTCGCGGGACGGCTCTCGGAAACACGCTCGCTCCCCCTGGGCGTAGGCGGCGTAGAAGCGTGAACGGCAATCATGGTTCGAGAATACAGGGCGCGGTCTCTCACCGCTCGAGACCATACCAGCGCAGTCGCGCCCGCAGCTTGCGGGTCATCGGAGGGTCCTGGTCGTCGCAGCAGTCGGAATCGGGACCGAACAGCATGTTTCCGTTTCCGCCGGAGGGCCAGTCCGTCCAAAGGTTTTCCATCGCCTCGTAGCTCACGTGAAACGTCTTTCGACCGACCCGGATCGTCCCGTCGAACGAGCAGCCGTACTGCAGGAACGATTCGAGCTCGCCTTCGCGGGCGAGATGAAAACCGTTGACCATCCGCCTGATGTGGAGCGGGGAAGGCGCGTGAGAGTACACGCAGCCTTTGTTTTCCGGGGCGTTGCTGGGAGTGCTGGGTTTCCGCTCCATCAGGATCCGTGCGCGGCGCGGCAAGGGCGGAAGGTGAACGATGCCCGCGTTATAGGGAAGCTGCAACCAGAGACCCAGAACCACCGCAGCCACCATAACCGTACCCCCGGGTTCAGCCGTCAAGGGCTGGTTGTATAAACCAAAGCCAGCTTGGACGAGACACAACCCAACAGTAAGCCGTGCTCACCGAAGACGGCAAGAGCTGACGCGAAACAAGCGTTGCGGCCACGGCGAAGCCTCATGGGATCGAGATTCAGTGTCCACCCACCGGCCGGAAAATCGTACCATCTTGGATCGCGATCGAAGTCGAGCCATCTCTTGTTTGTGTTTGCGCCTGGGTCCAGCTTGGTTCATGCCGAGACAGGACAATGCTTGCTCCAAATAAAGCTTCGGTCGTTAGGCCTGTGATCCCAGAAGTTTTGGCCCTTCAGCCGATTAGCCCGCGCGGGTTTGCGCCCGCTCTATAATGGAAAGTATAGTCCATGCTTATTAGTGATGCTCAAAAGTTCGAGACCAAGTTAAACGACACTGTGATCGTTGCTCCATGTGTCGAAATAGTACTTTTGCTGGACACAACGTCCGACTTGGGAGTTTTGGATTTCTACCATCGTTCGCGTGAGGTTTTGAAAGAGCGCATCACCCACTACCAGACCGGAAATACGAAAGGGTTCAGCAAACTCACGCCTCGCGCCGAAACCCTGTTCCCGACCTGGTTTTCCACGCCCGGTAAGGGCGAGCGCGATTATTACATGGTTCTAAGCCATGGTGATAAAGATCAACAGGCAACTGCAAGCACAATCCACCTGAGTATATTTAGGAGGCCATCAGAGCAGATTACCGATAAGACAAGGCAAACCTGGGCCAACGACTACCAAAAATACAAACGCCAAGTGCTTCGTGGACATAGTCTGCTGCGTCTCACCCTTCCTTTGGACCATCCTCTGGCCAAACCCGAAAAGCTGGAGGAGTGGATGCTAGATCTGGCTCTTGTCAAGAACAGTGCTTCGTTTACCGGGTATTGCGGTCTAGCGTTGAACCAATTTGAGCAAGGTGGTACGTTTGGAAG
Organism: Acidobacteriaceae bacterium; assembly: GCA_965215415.1. Taxonomy (GTDB): domain Bacteria; phylum Acidobacteriota; class Terriglobia; order Terriglobales; family Acidobacteriaceae; genus Edaphobacter. The sequence continues at coordinate 154,753 of CBDCDQ010000007.1, forward strand.
CCTTTATGGTCGCGCTCAACAAACTCTGAAGTCTCTGGTGCTGCGTCACCCGGAGCTTGGCTGGGAATTACACGGAATGCCTGACATCATCCGCTACGAGCCGGACGTCAACGAATTCCGCCTTCTCGTCAAGCGCGCCAATTGGTTCAACATTATTTGTGACCACACCCTCGACGCCCTCGGCGGCAGATCAGCTATCATCGAGCAACTCAAGGCCCACCCGAACCTCTCTTCCTACGAGCTGAAGCACGGCATCGCCATCCGCGCCGGAGAAAGCCCACAACTCGGAGACATCGACCACCGTGACTTCATTCCGGTCTACCGCGAGCTCGCCGCCATCATCCGGCCTATCCGCATCCCCACCATAGGCTGGCTCGGAGCAAACTTCATGAAGAATGACAGTAACGAGTGGCTCAATGCCTTCGACAAGGAGATCGATTGAACGTGTTGGAGGCGGAGTCGTGTAACAGTCCCGAGCAGATCTTCAATCGCCGCGTTGGGCAGCAACACGTGTCAGTGCGCGAAAGCAGCCAATTCCAACGAAGCTAAACAATACCGTGATCGTCGCTCCGTGCATTGAGATCGTCCTTTTGCTGGATACGACTTCAGACCGGGGTGTGCTGGACTTTTATCAGCGGTCACGCGAGGTATTAGGAGAGCGCATCACGCACTATCAAGCGGGGAACATGAAGGGGTTCGGCAAACTCACACGACGGGCGGAGACCATGGTCCCCACCTGGTTTACTCATCCGAGCAAGGGCGTGCCTAGCTATTTCATGTCTATGAGCCAAGGCGACCCCGATCAGCAGGCAACCGCGAGCAGGATTCACATGGATGTTTTCAGACGGCCGGCGGAAGAAATAACGGCCAAGACAAGGCAGGAATGGGCAAGTACTTTTGAGAAGCATAAGCGACAGGTGGTTTGCGTATCCAGCCTGCTGCGGCTCACCTTGCCTCTAGACCATCCTTTGGCCGAATTTGAAAAACTCATTGGATGGATGCTCGATCTTGAACTTGTGAAGAAGGGCGCTTCGTTCACCGGGTACTGCGGTCTAGCGCTGAATCAATTTGAACAGATAGTTTTTAGGAGCTTATATGGCCCTGCAGGACGGGCACTGAAATCTCTGGTTTTGCGTCATCCCGGTTTAGGATGGGTAAAGTATGGAACGCCCGAGATCATTCGCTACGAACCAGAAACTAACGAGTTCCGCCTCCTAGTAAAGCGCGCCAATTGGTTCAATGTCATCTGCGACCATACGCTTGATGTCATAGGTGGGCGACCGGCGGTGCTGAAACAGTTGAAGGCGTATCCAGATCTTTCCTCCCATGAACTCGACCACGGTTTGGCGATACGAGCAGGAGACGCCCCTAAGATCGGCGACGTTGGCCATCGCGACTTCATCCCCCTATACCGTGAGCTTGCGGCGATCATCCGACCCATACGCATACCCAAAATAGGCGGCCTTGGTGGGGAGTTCATGTCGGATCAAACGAATGAATGGCTCAACGCCTTCGACAAGGAGATTGATTGAGCGTCATGAATGACGAACCCGCCATTGTTCCCGAACTTATTCTTAATATCTCCGACAGCAGCGACCAAGACGTTTCCGTTGAGGCCATCGGCCGGGATGTGCTGGAGTTTGAGGCGAACCGGCAAGAAAAGCCGCCGACATCCGAGATGGCCTTGCCCGACCCAGTGATGACACTGGTGGCCGCAGCGGAGCGCGGTGCCTTCGCACATCCGCTTACCGAACCTTGGACTTCAAAGATAGAGCTGCTTGGCAAGAAGGTAGGTTTGGCGGAGCAGAAGCAGTTCTGGATGCTGCGTCTCAGGAAGATCGATATGGGCGCGATCCTGGTCCTGGCCAATATGCTCCAGGCGCGCGTTCTAGACCGCGTCACCATCCGGACGGTCTCGCCGGAAGGTGCCGAACCGGGCTTGCCACGCCTCACCAGCATCGCTGCCTTGACCTTCCCGCAGATCGTTCCCCGACAACCTTTCACGGTCGATTACGCGCCGGAACGCCTCAGCCGCGAACGGTCCGTCGAAATCGTCTTTACGCGTGAAGCCGCTTCCTTCGCCGACGAGGTGTACTCCGCCCTCGAACACTGGTCCACGATCCTGATGCTTGGCGGCTACCCTCCGACCGGCACGCCCTCGTATCAATCCGCAGCGGTCGCTGAGCCTGCTTTCCTGCTCGACCCGCAGACGGTCCTACTGGAGTTCCCGGACCTCTTCCTTTGCGATGAAAACTGCTTCGCCGGCCTCGTCAACCTTACGCGGACTCTTCATCAAACTCTCTGCCCCGTGCAGACCCTCGTCATTCGTTGATAGCTGGAGCACCGTGGCCTTCATTCCATGCATCTTAGAAGAGCACGCCGACGAGATCGCGACCGGGCAAGATCTGCGCGATCAGCCGGTGGAGGACCCGCAGTTGCTCCGATTCAGGTGGAAGAACGAAACGGCGCGTGTACGCGTATTAAATCCCGGACCACTAGACAAAACGGGCAGCGCCAGTCCTGGGATCGCCTCAGCGCCCTGTCTTCCAGGCGCTGAAATACATAACGTCGATGTATTTGGGAAGACGGGCGTTGTTCCTTAGAGGCATTTTCTCTATGTCGATTCTGTTGATTCCGTCCAGTCTGAAGGCGAAGCCTCTCTCCTTGAAAGTACTCTGGAGCGGTTCAAGGATTCCTTGAGAGTTGAAGACTTGGACAAGGTAATCTCCCAAACGGCCGTGCCGCGGCAGCCCGGTCCGGGAGTTCCACTTGTTTCGCGAGTTCGGGATGTTCCTTTTAATAGGCGGCCAGGACGGCCAGCAACTTGTGTCCGTGCCACAGGTACCCGGCGGTCGAAAGATCGTCGAGGCGCTTGACCGTCTCCGGAACTGAAAGCGCCGCGTCGGCAAGCTCCATTTGCAGGTAAAGACAAGGTTCAAGTTTGGGAGACACCTGCATGTTCCAAGAGAGCGTACGGACGATGAAAGCGCCGTTTCCCGTCTCGACCGGGCGTTCGCGCGCCGTCCGGTCGAGTGTGGACATCACCTCCGCGCGTGAAGTGAGGAGAAGTCCCATGCCCGCGCCAACGAACGCAAAAGCGCGAAGCGTATGGTCGGACGCGGTGTACTCGAAATCGAGCGAACCGAGGTGTCCGTGAAACTCGTGAGAGCTTCGCGTAAGAGCCGCGATGTCGTCGTGGTCGAACGCGGCCCAGGCTGACACGTAGCGGAGTGCGTCCGCATAGCTAAGGCCGGTTTGAAGCGACATCGTGGGCCTCCTCTCACGGAGCTTGGGCTGGGCGGCAAAACTGCAGCTTATGACGGCCGCCAATCCCTGGCGACGAGGCGAAGGTAGCGGCGGCGTATAAGCTTTCCGGGTTGCGAGAGGGAAACCAAGTCACACCCCGTAATCGTGCTTCGCCTGTGGCATCCATGACCGCCCGCCGCACCCTTGTACAGTGGAGGCAGCCCCCACGATGATACCTTCCGCTTTCCTCCAGCGGCTACGCCGCCTCACCCGCAAACAGCCGGTTGTTCCCGATCCGCGGGAGTTCGAGGCGCGCGAGCTGGTGGTCGTCTACCTTCCCGGTTTCCTCGAAGCCGACGCCGCCGGCCTCGAGGCCGTTCTCGCGGAACTTTGCGACCGGACCGGGCTGGGAAGTTCGACAATGACCGAGCAGGAAGGGGATGAGGCTGCGATCTACCTGTCGGCCCCATTGGCCGAACCGCTCTTCGCCGCGATCAAACCCGCGCTGTGTGCCCATCCTGACGCGCGGATCGCGCGGTTCGTACTCGCCACCGGGTACGGACCCTCGCGGGAATACCGTAAGCTCCCGCTGCACGGCGGAGAGGGCGGAAACGACCCAAGCATAGATTCAAACAGCTGTTCGCGGGGAGGTGCCGCCTTCCCCTAAGTCCGGTGCCCAGGGGACGGAATAGACGGCAAAGACGCGGAAGGGTCCGGGCTCCCCATCCTTGAACGTACCGTCCCCAAGATGCTTGAAGGCAGCTTCCAGCGTGTCGAAAAGACAATGAGCGTTCGTGGGTACGTCCGCCGACAGGCCGTTGCAAGACAGCGGGGAACATTCCGGGGCGGTCCCGGCATGAAACGTTGCGACGTCGAAGCCTTCCAACCTTCCGGCTGGCGGAGCCACCACGTTCGTGGGGACGGACGGCTCCGACGCGAAGGGATGCCATCCATCCTCTCCAAGCTCCATCTCATGCGCCTCGTAGTAGAAGAGGACCGTGCCCCCAAGGTCTACGGAATGTTCGCGGGCCGTCTCGACGAGGACTCCGGGGGAATCGAAGAACCAATAGCCGTTATGCCGCCAGAAGTGAATGTAGTCCGCGAAGTTTTCGCTCATGCAATCGCTTATGGAGTAGATATCCTCCACTTGGTCGGCCTTCAGGGAGTCCGGCCTTCGAACGACGCGCTTGGCCATGTATCCGACCGGGATCATGCTTCAAGCTTAGCGGGAAGCGCGGCGGGGTGCCCCCGCCTTCCACCGCCGGTGACGGATCAAGCTACTCGACGGAAGCCAGCAGCAAGATCGATACGACCCGTCCGGCCCGGAAGCGCACCCGCATCGCGGTCCCGTCTTCCCACTCAAGATCCGCGCCGTGCGGCCGGGGCGCGAAGCGGACACCGTAGAGCCTCCACAGATCATGAACCGGGGAGCCAAGCTTCAGTCCCCGGCCCGTCCCCCGAAGGGAAGAGGAGCGGCCGCGCGCGTCGACGGCATAGGCGATCCGGCGGCGTCGATCGTGGCTCGCACCGTGGTTCCCCCTATGCGCCAAACCATCTCGGCGGCTTCCTCTGTCTCCGGGTACTTGCGGTAACTCTCAGGTCTGCCCAGAGTCGCGAGGAGTCGGGACTCGGTCGCAGAGTGTATATCGATGCCGGCGAGCGTCGTTTCCGCGACTCCCCGCGCCTGTTGGCTTCGAGGCAGATGGTCGGCGTGGAGGAGGGAACCGCACGCGAGGAACACAAGGGCCAACTGGAATCCCGTTTTCATGATGCCTCTCGCAAACCAACCAGCCATGGCTGGGAGTTTAGCTCCTCTTGTTGCAGGTAGCCGAGCATGTTCCAAGAAGGACGCTTGCCACAAGCAAACGAAGAAGTTCACGGACCCTCTTCAGACCATCGATGACGATGGAGCCGCACGTCTTCGGCGAGCCGGTCCGGGAAGGAATGAAGAGCTCCCACCATACGGTCATCGCCGCTGTTCTCGGTCGAGACGATGACGAGCAAAGATCCGGCCTGAGCGGCGGAGAACCTCGCGAGCGTCTCGGCTCCCGCACAAAAGCCGTTGAGCGACCCGAGAGTCCGTTTCTTCTCCGCCGAGACGACGGATAGCGGATTACAATCACCGTCAGCTCTTCGCCGCCGTCCGGAGGACCGAAGCGGTAGGACCCGCCTGAAACGCGGAGGCTTTGAGCGAGTAGTGTGGGACGAAGTTCCCCGGCAATGAACTTGCGGACATCTTCGACGGATCTGGGAGTACGCCGCAGAGCTGTCGCGTTCGCCCCCAGCGGCCCGGCGACCGTCGAGGCGGCGTCTTCGGACACGGAGGCGGCCGGCGGGACGCGGGCAGCAGCCTCATCGCGCGGTTCGGCAGGCGATGTTCCCCGGCAAAGCACCGGCGGATGGAGAACAAGAGCGATTCCCGCCAACGCGGCGCGAAGTAGCGAAATATGCCCCGTAGATCCTCCCCGGCGTCTCTCCACTCGTCCGTCCTTCTTCGCAAACTGAGCAGGCACAACCAGTTTTGAAATTCTTCTTCGTACGCACCGCCAACCGCTTCCCAGAAAGGATATCCTTATGCGCTCCGCCGGCCGGCTCAAACTCGGCTACTATCCCCTTCCCACCGCCGAGGCGCGCCGTTTGCGGCGTTTGCTCCGCGCGGACGGACCGTTCACTGTCCTCGACCCCTGCGCGGGCACGGGCGAAGCCCTCCATCTGCTCACCGAAGGTCTCGACTGCAGGCTGTACGGCGTCGAGCTCGACGCCGACCGGGCTTCCGCCGCCGCCGCTACCGGCGTCCAGACGATCCAGGGCAATGTCTTCGACGCCCACGCGAAGGTCGAGAGCTTCTCGATGCTGTATCTGAACCCTCCCTACGACTCGGAGATCGGGTCGCTCAACAACAGACGGATGGAATTCCTCTTCCTCGAACACACCCATCGTTGGCTCGTCCTTGGAGGTCTGTTGATCTTCGTGGTGCCGGAACGCAGGCTTACGGAGTGCCAGACGTTGCTGGCCGCCCACTTCACCGACTTCCGTCTGTTCCGTCTCGCCGACCCGGATTCCGTGCGCTTCAACCAGGTCGTTCTGACCGCCGTCCGCAGACCGATGCGCGGCAACCTGATGGAAGCCAACCGCGCCAGCCTTCTCCGGCTGATTTACAACACGCCCCTCCGCGATCTCGGAGAAGAGCACGAACTGTACACGTTGCCGGCCACCCCGCCGACGGCCGTCGCTTACCGGGGTCTACCGCTCGACGAGGTCGAGGACATGATCCCCCAATCCGCCGCGTGGAAGCAGGTCGCCCCTTTTCTACTGCCCAAGGAAGAGATGACCACCGGACGGCCAATCACCCCGCTGCACGGAGGACACGTCGGTCTCCTGTGCACGGCCGGTCTCTTGAACGGCGTCTTCGGAACTGGAGGCGACCGGCACATCGCCCGGTGGCGGTCGGTCAAGCACGTCACCATCGTCAAGGAGGAAGAAGACGACGCGACGATCGTGCGCAAGCGCGAACGGTTCTCGAACGAACTCTGCCTCGTCTACGAAGACGGTCGAACGCTCCTGCTTACGGAGTCCCCCAGGAAAACCAAGGAAGAAGGAGAGGAACACGATGCGGAACGCACATCTGCGGATCGGGCGGCTTGAGTACCTCCGCTCGGCCGGCAAGGTAGACACCAGGATCCATCTCCACGTCGACCGCTACATGGGCGAAGGGGAGGAGGGCCACCTGCTCAGCGTCTACGGCGGGGACGCGGAGGTTGGAGCTGTCGCCGCCGCGATCCAGGAGAAACATACCTTCACGTTGACGTTCCCGGACGGCAAGAACCACACGATCGGCATGGGCGCCGACGCCTCCTGCCACCGCGCGAGCCTGGCGGTGCCCGGACGCAAACACGACATCCGTCACTTCGTCTGCGTTTCGGGGCCGCTCCACGCGAATGGGGCGGCGGGCAAGACGTTTCTGCTCAACTACAGCCGCTCCCAGGCTTGGCCTACGCTGGCCAGCCTCCTTGGCCTGCCGGCCGACCCGCGCTGGGGCGGCTGGGTCCTCGACCGTCTCGAAGCCGCCGGCAATCTCGCGGAGATCGAAGGGATAGGCTGTGAGCCCGTGGCCGTCCTGGCCACGCGCGAAAGCCTGATGGAGCTGCTTTCGGAAGGTCTGTCGACGGGAGAGCTGCTGTTCCCTAAGACGAACGGGCCGATCCTTTGGCCCTCGTTCCAACCCCGAGACGCCCTGTGTCCGTCCTTCGCGCTTGCGTAGGGGGGGGGGGCGCGCACCGTTCGGGGGTACCCTCGATGGTTCGCTACCCTCCGCAAGGCCACCATCATCCAATATGTCACCAGCCCAGCCCAGTTCGGCGAACGTGGAGGTTTAGGAGAGAGAACTGTGAATTCAACGATCGGAGGACAGTGGGCCAGTAAGGTTCCGCAGGTTGGGCAGAGCCGTGTCGCTATTCTGGATGCCGCGGCTCAATCCGTCCCGGCGGCGAGCCGTGCCCCCACTCGAATGAACGCAAAACTGGAGCAACGCAAATGACCCAATCAACGGATGAGGAATACAGGTTCTTTTATGAAGACAGCGGCTTTGGGCCCGCAGAGTTCGCCGAGCCTGCCAATCCCTTGGTCATAGAGTCGTATAGAAATAAGATTCCCGACCAGATGATCGAGTACTGGCGGGTGAACGGATTCTGTAGTTACGGTAAAGGCCTGTTTTGGACGGTTGATCCAACACAGTACGCTCCGCTCGTTGAACTATGGCTTGAAGGAACTTCTCTGGCACAAAGAGGCGATTACAGCGTCGTGGCGCGGAGTGCATTTGGGAGACTGTATCTCTGGAGCACTACGTCGGGCCAGAGCGTCAAAATAGATGGGGTTCGGGGAATGATCTTCCCCAAAGACCAGTCTGTGCAGGTCAGCGCCGGGAGATCGGACGTGCTGATTCAAAGGTTCTTCGGAGGACAGCAGAGAAAGAACATTGACCAGGAGGATGAGGGTGGACAGCCTCTCTTTCAGAGTGCATTAGGAAAACTCGGCCAGCTCAGGGCCGACGAGATGTACGGCTTCGAACCCGCCTTGGCTCTGGGCGGCCGTGCAAACATCGAGAACTTACGTAAAGTCAAGATCATCCCGCACCTGACCCTCCTCGCCCAGCTGGGCGAACGCAAGGTGATGCGCGACATCGTTCAGGACGCGCGAGCGGCCGGGCTCATGAGGTAGCTCGCACTTGAGTCTGAAAGAAAAGCGGCTAGCTCGACGGCTAGAAGTCAACAGATGAGCAACTCTCACCCTCGGCAAGTCGCCCCAAACCTGAGAAGCTTCGCAAGCACCCTTGCCAGCGGTCCGCGATTCAACTGAATTTATTTTGACAGGTGACGATCATCAGCTTTGTAACGATTGACTTTACTTGCGCGCTAACAAAAGAGGAACTTCTACGCCTCTGTCAGAGGCCATACCTACTCTAAAGTGGCGAATGGGAGAGAGTGACATGGCAGGGGGTTACGTGTCGGGCTCTCAGCCGGGAGTGCGTATTCAATGCTGGACAGGGGAAAACCCCATGTCGCTAAGCTTGTCCTTTCTAGAAGAAGTTACGCCAGAACAGCGTGAGCGGTGGATTGTAGAAGTTCGCGACAATCTGGCACCGCGAATCGGACCTATCGTAAAGATGAGTAAACGTTAGACTCACAAGCCTTAGATCCGATCGGAATAGCGGACGATGGGCGACAAACGAGGAACAGTGGCGCTACGCGGCCGCACAAACGGCAGGCCTCAATGCAGGGAGCGAGGGCTGACTAACGTGGAAACAAGAAGCGTTTGTTAGCCCGGCTTATGGATGATCGAGGAGCATCGTCGCATGAATGAACTAGCCGTCGTGTTCGAAGAAACCATCATGCCGTCCTTGCTGGCAGGCAAAAAGACCCAGGCCCGCCAGATCATCAGTCCAACCAACGCCGATTTCGGTTCCGCGCCGCCATACTTCTGGAGCCATGCGGACTTCGACGACGCTTTCGTGGACGGGACACTCTCGCAATACCTCCATGTCGCCGCGCACCGGAATCCGTCTTGCTGGGAATGCGACCGGCATGGCTGGACGGGGACGCGGCACAGGCTTTGGCCGCGAATGGCTCCGGCTTCGGAATGGCAACAGCAGCCCGACGCGGCCACGGGGTATGTTCCACCCGCGTCCCGGCTGTGGGTGGCGGAGGGCTGGCGCAGATGGGACAACGGCGGGCGCCAGATCGCCTACCGTGCCGATCTGCAATGTCTGGAAGCCACCGAAGAAGACGGGCAATGGCTGGTCTTCGACGCCGGCAACCGGCTCGGTTCCGATCCCGGCGGTTGGTCCCCGGCCAACATCATGCCGCGCTGGACATCGCGGATGGTTCTTGAAGTCAAGCGGGTACGCGCACAAAGGCTCCAGGACATCCTGGAGGAGGACGCGCTCGCCGAGGGAGTCGCGGAGGAGCAAGGACGCTACTCGTTCGCGGGAGGGATGCGCTACGACACCGCTGTCGGCGCGTACCGGGCGTATTGGGAGCAGGTCCATGGAGCGGAGAGCTGGACGGAGAATCCCAGAGTCTGGGAGATCTCGTTCGCACCGGTCAAGCCGGCCACCGGCGAGTCCGGAGAGGCAACGACCGCGCTCTCTTGAAGGCGGGGCAATGGAGCCAACAGCTTGATTGTTCCGGAAGATTGGGTGTGTGCTCTATGAGGTATTTCATGGCCGTTCGGTGTTTTCTCCCCTCGTTGTTGGGCTTCCAGCTTCTTTTGGGGAGCATCCCGGCCCACGCGCAAGCAAAGGACGGCCGGGAGAGCGGGCCGTCTTTTCAGAAGATGCTTGAGGGCTTCGCCGGGAGGGCACCGGACTCGTGCTCTCCCCTCGAGTCCGACAACCCGAACGGCTCCACCCGCGAGACCGAAGTCTTCGAGAAAGCGGCGTCGCTCGTCGTCGACGGTCTGAACCGGCCAACCGCCGCGTCCACACCGCGCCAACGGGCGGAGGCCACCCTGGGATCGCTCGAACGGGACGGCGCGGCCATCGACGCCCAGTGGCCGGAGGAAAGCCGCTTACACTTCTCCATCCTGGATCTGTCACCCATCCTTGTCGTCAAACTGACCTTCCGCGAACACGCCTCGGTCGCGGTGTTCGGGTTGGAGCCCAAGGGGAAAGACGGCAAATGGCAGCAGATAGGTTGGGACGCGATTGCCGACGAGCATCCCTCGCCCTCCTCTTCGGTCGACCTGTACCCGCTTCGTCGCGGACCCGCCGGCGAGGCGAGGTTTCTGGCGGTGTACGGCTATTCCGGGTGCGCCGGAAGCAGCGGCCAGCTCTACGAGGCGAGGCAGTGGCGCGGAAAAGACGGCATCCTCGACCGTATCCTGCACCTCACGGGCGCCGCGGGTGCCGCGCCGCCGCCCAATATGTTCGTTCCCATCGGAACGCTGCGCACCAAAAGCGCGCGGGTCACCCTCCCGTACTGCTGGTTTTCTCCCTTCGACACCGGGGACAATCCCAACCTGTGCGCCGTCGACACCTATGACCTGTCGGGGGACGAGATCGCCTTCCGCTCCCGCGTCTACAACCGTCCGGACATCGCCGTCGTCGACAAGGCGGTGGAGTATGCCGGCAAACGCGATTACCAGGCCGTCCGGGGCTACTGCGTGTCCGACGCCGTGGCTTCGAGGCTGGTGCGACAACCTCCGTCCCTGCTTGGAGACGGCCGGCTTCCCGTCGTCCGAAAGACCGGGCCGAAGACAGAGCGGATCCTCGTTCGGGCATCTTCCACCGTGAGCTTCGACCTCGTCCTGCGTTCCGGAGAATGGTCGATCGCGGGTTTCCGCGTGTTCGGCAAAGCCGGCGTCACCCTTCCCTAACCGCTTTCAACCCGCCCCATCATGAAAGGCACTCACCATGGCTGGCCTCAGCTCCTTGCCCCTGCCCGCGTCCCTCGACATCCCACCCGATCCCGATCAGATGAACGACAAACGGTCGGCCGCCGCCGAGCGCGCCCTCCTCTCGTTCTCCGCCGACTTCGGCGAACTGATCGAGGGCGAAGACATGACCGAACAGAACCTCGCCGATCTGCTGGCCGACTTCGCCCACCTCTGCGACCGCAAAGGCCTCCATTTGGCGGAACTGATCGACAAGGCTTCACGGTATTACGAGGATGAAACCGACCGGGAAGGCCGGCAATTCCAGACACCGCCTCTGGTGTTCTCCCCGCGGGAGGATAAGCCAGTCCTTGCTCTCCCTCGGGAAACGAAGCCACGGCGCGCACGGAAAGCCCAGAAGAGGCTCTCATGATTCCTTCCGGTCCAGGTGTAGTCCCCAACCCAAACAACGCTCAGGCGACCCTGAACGTCACTTCCCAGCAGGCAGCCAAAAACTACCAATTCAGCAGAGGCAAATGGTACATCCCGCCCGCAGTCGGAAAGGTGGAAGGTCTCACCAGCAGGAATCCGGACGGTAGTGGCACCGCAGCATCGAATCAGCACTCTATTACCAATATGGTTAACGGTTTCGAATACAGAAAGTACAACAACATTGAAGCGCTTCTCAAAGCTACCCACACGCCGGGCAATGCCGCCTCGTACCTGGGGCCTACCGAGATACAGATGAAGTGAGAGACCTACATGAGAAAAGCAGCTTGGCTTTGCATCATCATATTGATCGTTTGCACACAGGAGGCAGTTGGCATGGTTGACCTCAGCAGGGTGTTTACGGATGCACGAGTGATTGCGTTGGCCCGTTCAGTGGCAAAGGCAGACGTGGTGGAGGTCCAGCGGCAGATCGCATCGGGCGTCGACGTGAAGGTAAGAGGGGCGAAAGGCTTCACTCTGACGCAGTTTGCTCTGTACGCAGAGGATCACGGCGCTGAGGTTCTCCATCTGTTGTTGAAGGCGGGAGCCGATCCAATCAGCACCCTAGAAGATGGGAATGATGTACCCCACTATGCCGCCGAGCGAATTGATGCCAGACCAGACTTCCTGGCTGTCCTCCTGGACGCGGGTGTGTCTCCCAACATGGTTGGCGGTGGCTTTGATAATTCACTTCTAACCGCTGCAGTCTCTGGTCGGAACAAATCAATTGTAAGCCTTCTGCTCGCGCGCGGAGCCGACGTCAACTTGAGCGATTCCTTTAGCGGCACTGCGCTGCACACCGCCATGATCATCCCTGATTATGAGATCGCGACCCTGCTGCTTGATCACGGAGCCAATCCTCATCTAAGAAATAGCCAAAATCCCAAGATCCGGCCTGACATTCCACGCGAGACCCCGGCCGAATACTACTGCAAGCGTCTGAGCGGGCACCGCCCGAATCCAAGCCCTGAGCAGGCAGCCGAATTCGAGGCTATGAAAGCAGCCTTTGCGCGTCGCGGGGTGATCTTCCCCTGCGGCATTTAGCGTTCCGCCTCGACACCTAGAAGTCGTCGGGTCTCGTACCCGCGGCTACCTGGAACTAGATGGATGAGAGACCAGTTGGAGAAAGGCCTTCCTGATCTGCATCACGATGTTTCTTGTTTGCGCGAAGGAGGCAGTTGGCATGGTTGACCCAGCAGGGTGTTTACGGATGCACGAGTGATTGCGTTGGCCCGTTCCGTGGCAAAGGGAGACGTGATGGAGGTCCAGCGTCAGATCGCGTCGGGCGTCGACGTGAAGGTAAAAGGGGCGAAAGGCTTGGGGTTCCGTCAGGAAACGGACAATGGAGCACGCTAAGGTTTCTAACCGCCTGTGTAGACCCTCTCAGGGTCGCAGGGCCCTCACAGAGGGCCTAGCGGTCTCATAAACGGTATTGTGGCGAGCTCATTTAGCCCACCGTTAGGGAAACATCAGCCCACGTGTTTTCAAAACGCTGGTTTGTGAGAACGGTCGCAATCAGGAAGACCTGTGCCAAAAACCTGGTTGTGTAGTTTCGCAATCAGTTCTCATTTGCTTTTTTGCTGGGTTTTAGCAACAGTATGACTATTGAGAACGGTGCCACCTTTTGGACGGCTCAGCGGAGCCGGAAAATGACTAACGTGCTTTATTTTGCGTTTCCTGACGGGACCCCCTGAAGACCTCACGAAGGGAGCCTTGGTGAACAAAGGATTTCTGATCGGCGCGGCGGCCGCGTGCATGGTCTGGACACCACCGGCCGCCGGAGGTGTGACCGAAGGAACAAAGATGCTGAACGTGGCGAGTATTGTCGCCCAACTCGCCGATAGAAAGGCCACTGTTGGCCGGTTGGCCGCAACGATGGGCCGTCTTGGAGAGAGACTCGGAGCCGAGTACCGCGTCGACACGGGCTTGAACGATGTGGAAGTGGCGATCGGCGTAGACAACCGAGGGACGCCCGACGCAGCGCCCGCATATGTGCAGATCTTTTGGAGGCCTACCCAGACGCAAACCGTGGCACAGGCGGTGCCATCCTGCTTGGGCTGGGTGCTCAGGCCCACCAACCCCGACGTCAACTTCCACCATTACTCCTGCCATCCCGAAGGACCGAGAACCGGCGTCGACGTTGTTCTTCTATGCGATCTGTCGGGAGAAATCTCGGATCCGGCGTCCCGAATCGTCGCTTTGCTGTTGCAGCGGAACGTGTGGGACGAAGATACCCGGCACCCAATCTCCCGCCCGGACCGTTCGCACATTCTGCGGGCCGACGACAAGCTCTCTCCGGTCAAGGCAGCCGATGGCGACGGCATCGTGGAGCATCCACGAAGGGCCGGGAGACGGACGGAACCGATACTCAACGTCGAAACGATAGCCGAAGCGCTTGGCGGCGGGCAAATCAGCGTGGAGGCCCTGGCGTGGAGGCTCGGAAAGGTCACAAACAAAGGTGTTGAAGACTACAGGACCAAACCATCGGACACCCGGCTGATCGAGATAGCCGTGGCCATCCCCGAGGGCGGAAACGCGGAGAGCTATCCCGACGGTGTTCAGCTGTACTTCACGCCCGAAAGCCGTCTTACCGTGGCGGAGATCGAACCACGCTGCGCAGGCTGGAAACGGGTGGCGACCAATCCGGGCGCCTCTCCCCACCTGTACACTTGCCGTTACCGGGCAAGGAAGGGTTCGCCGGAAGTACAACTATTCGCCTACTACAGCGACGAGATGCGCTCCGCAACCGCGCATCTCGTCAAACTGCTCCTGCGACGCGATGCGTTCTGAGGCGCGGTTTACGCGGCCGGAACCGGCCCGGCCGGGTTCGCCGGCCTTCAAACACGTTCCCGCTCTCTCGGGTGTCCGGTAGATTGATCATGAAGACTCAGGAAACAGCCGGCGTGGAGCTGCCGTGACTCACACACAACGCATTTTCACTCCCGGGCGGACGTATCGGGTCCTGGCATCGTTTCCCAGCGGACCGACCACCGCGTTCCGGCAGAACGACCTCGTTGTATTCGAGCGGGATGCGTACAGCCCTTACGACAACAGCTTCGTTTATGTTTTCCGCGATCCATCCACCGGCGGTGCCAAAGAATGGTGGCTTGCCGAGGAAACGGCACCCGAAGAGTGGATGAACTTCTTTGCGCCCGAAGAGTTGTAAGAATCCTCTCATGCTTCCCACACCTTCGAAAACCGACGCCCCATTTGGGCCGAAAGGAGATCCATTGATCGTTTACAGCCTCGCCACCCAATCCATGAACGAGTGCGAACTCGACGTGTCGCTCTATTTGACCGAGTGGCAAGCCTATGAAGCATTGGCCGACGTGCTCATGCCGTGGGACGAAGACGATCCGGTCAACGAGGCCGAGGCGAAGCGCTTCGAAGCCCTCAAAGCTCGTTTGCACAACGAAGGAGCGACCCCGGAGATCGTGGCGCTGTTCGGCCCAGCGCTCAAGGAGATGGAACTTACCGCCAGCGTGACCAGGCACGACCACCCGTGGATCTTTCAACCCTAGACAGAAACCAAGCGGTCGCCCAGGTGGTCGATGACGCGTGAAACACTGTAGTCGAGTGCCGAGGCCAAAAAGATGTCGAAGATCAAAAAGCTGTCCAGGGAAATAGTCCTTGTGGCGGCCACACTCCTGTGCGCCGCGGCCGTCGTCGCGCAACTTCATTCGTGGGTTGCCAACCATGGAGCGTTGAACCCGCTTCAAGTGATCGTTGCCGGCGCGATCATTCCCATCAACTGCTTCCATCTGGGCGTTCTGACCAGGGTCGCCACGGGTCGGCGATGTTAGCCGATGCCGAGCGGCTTCTTGGTCTTTTCCCTGCCCTCGCCGGTGACGTTGATGGAACGGGCCTTCTGGTCGATGACGTAGTCGCCGGTGGAACTACTTTGGCGGAGCGCCCATGAGACTGGTTAACCTACGAACACACTGCGGCGCATTTGCAACAGTTCTCACAGTATTTGTTGCGCTTTGCGCCAGTAGTTGTGCTCAGAGGAAGGAGTCTCGCGTGGATTGGTTTACAAGGAAGGACCTGCCGCTCCAGCAGGCGATCGATGAAGATAACGTGCACAAGCTGCAAGCCGCTTTACAAGCCGGCGCCAGTGCAAACGCCAAGGGTAAACGTGCGGTCACTCCGCTTGAGTACGCCATTGGGCACTTCAAGAAGCAGACCTATACAGAGTTGCTCCGTCAGCACGCTGATCCCAACCAACGAGATCAGGAGGGCGACAACGCCGTGACCCTTGCCGTTCGGGCATACGCCAAAGACCCCGACTATCTCGTCCTTGCGATCAAGGCGGGCGGCGATCCCAACACCCGCGAGTCCGACGCAGACCCGATTCTGGCCAGCTTCAAGGCGGCACACAACGTCGAAGCGATACGAATGCTCAGTAGTTTGGGAGCCGACATCAACGCTCGCAGGCGCACGGCGCGTCCCCTCATCGTGGATGCGGCCATGACGCAAGATTGGGATGTGGTCTGGTGCCTCCTAGAGCTCGGGGCCAAGTACGACTATTCGTCGGAACCATCCTCGATCGAGATAGGGTTCCGCAACTATCAAGCTACCCCGCCTGACTCACCTTTGTATAAGTATAAGGTGCAAAGCTGGCAGTTCTTGCCGGCTCATGGACTGGCCCTTCCACCCATGCCGCCTCTGCTGCTGGGTCCTTAAGGCATCTTTTCCGTCTGCTGATTGCGTGCGGGATTGTAGCCACGGGCAAGTTCATCGATCTCCTAGACTGGCCGGAAGATTCCGCACACAGCTGGAAACCAGACCTCTAAGCAACAAGTCCGCCATCCTTACAAGGCCCGCATATGCGGGCCTTTTCCTTTGCCCTTCAACCCGTCCGGCTCATTTCGCCCCCTCTGGAGCTCCGCCATGGAAACCTATTTCGACTATCTTCGCGCCATGGCCCCGGAACTGGGGCAGCGCATCCTTGAGACCTATCCGGCCCTCCAGTCTCCCAACGATCCCACCCATCCTGCTCTGAACACCTTGCTCCGATCTCCGTTTCCCGCCCAGGCTCTGGCCATCACCGGGACGGCCAAGTACCTCAAGAAGGCCCGGGCCGCGAAGATCGTGGCCGAGTGCGGAGCGGGGAAGACCTTGATGGCGCTGGGCACCATCCATGTCCACGCCGGAGCGAAGCCCCACAGCTCGCTAATCATGTGCCCGCCGCATCTTGTCCGCAAGTGGGCGCGCGAGGTTCTCCGAACCATCCCGAACGCGCGCACCTTCGTCATCGAAGACCTCCGCAACGGCGGCGATCCCAAGAACAACCACGGCGTCGTCGAAGTGAAGATGAAGAAGGGCCAGATCGTGGTGGACGGGCTTGCGACCTCGTTGCCCCGGTTGCGGGCGACAGGGCCCAAAGGATGGAAGATCGAGTGTCCCGGTCCGTCCTTCTTCATCATGGGCAAGGAGAAGGGCAAACTCGGCTATTTCTGGAAACACGCCATCAACACCGCAATGTCGGGGCCATCGCAGGGGGGGCTCGTCAATCCCGACACCGGGCGGCCGGTTGCCACCGGCGCGGGCGGCTACCTGAACAGCGCCGACCTCGACGAGGCGAAGTTCAAGGAAAGCTACCAGGGCGGCAAGGCGGGAAAGACGCGCTTCTCCCCGCTCTGGCAAGCCGACCGGAACAAGATACAGCGCATGGCCCCGCTCGACTTCATCGGCCGCTACATGAAGGGATGGTGGGACTACGCGGTGGCCGACGAGCTCCATCAACTCGCCGGCGACACGGCGCAGGGCAACGGTCTGGGCGTGCTGGCGCGGTGCGCCGGCAAGCTGATCGCGCTCACCGGAACCTTGATGGGCGGCTTCGCCGACGATCTCTTCAACATCCTCTACCGGATGGACCCCGGCACGATGGTGGAGGCGGGCTTCGAGGCTGGAAGCCAGGGCAGAACGGAGTTCCAGCAGCAGTACGGCGTTCTCGAAACCATAGAAAGGGTGCGGCATACCGACAACGCCTGTTCCCGTGCGTCCACGCGAAGCGTCCGATCCGTCCGCAGACCCGGAGCCTCGCCTTTGCTCTTCGGCAAGTTCCTGATGGAGTCCACCGCCTTCATCACGCTCGAAGACATCTCCGACCAGCTTCCGCCGTATGAGGAAACCGTCGTCTCCGTGGAAATGGACGAGCCTCTCCGGAAGGCCTACGACCAGATCGCGGAAGACATCAAGGAAGCCTTGGAGGCACGGCGGGGAAACCGGAGCCTGATGAGCCTGATGCTCAACACGCTCCTGGTCTATCCCGACCGGCCCTACGGCATCGAGGCGATCTTCGGAAAGGAGCGCGACCCCCGAACCGGAAAACTGGTCGAGTTCTTCGTCACGGAGCCCGAGGACCTTCCGGAGACGGAGATCTACGCGAAAGAGCGGCGGCTCATCGAGGACATCCGGGACGAGCTGCGGGAGGGCCGGCGCTGCCAGGTGTACGCCACCTTCACGGGCAAGAACGACGTCACCGAACGGCTCGAACGGGTGCTTACCCAGGCGGGCTTCAGGGTGGCCGTCCTCCGCTCCACCGTGCCCACCGACAAGCGGGAGGCGTGGTACGAGCGGCAGGTCCGCGCCGGTGTCGAGGTGGTCGTTTGCCATCCCCGCCTGGTCGAGACGGGGCTCGATCTGCTGGACTTCCCGACGCTCTACTTCTACGAGACCGGTTACTCGCTCCACACCCTTCGGCAGGCGAGCCGGCGGTCGTGGCGCATCGGGCAGCACAAGAAGGTCCGCGTGAAGTTCCTGGCCTACGCCAATTCGGTGCAGGAAGGCTGCATCCGGCACATGGGCAAGAAGATGCTGGTCGCGCTCATGATGGAGGGCAAGTTCTCGGGGGAAGGGCTTCAATCGCTCGACACCGACGAGGATCTGCTCACGGCGATGGCGCGGGAACTGGTCGAGAATGGCGGCGTGGGCGAGTCGGCCGACGCGGTCTGGAAAGACCTTGACCGGGAGCGTTCGAAGCACATGGCACCGAAACTGGAGGAAACGGACGAGGAGGGAAGGGGAGAACTCGTCCCGTTCCCGGCCTCGGTTCAGGCCGCGATTCCGGAACCCGTCGTTCTGCCTGTCGCAGTTGCCGAGGGGAATGCCGGGACAGCCGCGGGAAAGGGGAACACCGGGGAGCGGGAAGGCCTGCATCTGGTGCCTTCGAAGACGCGCCGGTCCAAGTCGAAGGTCGTCTCGATTTGGCCAACCGCGCGCGTCGCCGGAGAACAGATGAGTCTCTTCGGGTAAAGGAGGGAAGGAAACGGAGGGGCGGGGTGGTCTCCCGCTCCTCCTTCATTCGCACGCGGGCGGAAGCACCTAATCCCCATCGAAGCAGTAGCCCCGATGTCACCAACCGACCGCACTCGGTATAACTTCCGAAAACCAGGCCACGTGGGGCCGTAACTCTGTTCGCATATGCTGAAAGGTGAACTGACGCACCGCCATGTCTCTCGCTGAGCGCAGTAATCGTGCGCAGGGCCGTGATCGACGGTCAACACTCGTTACTTCTTACTATATGCGATCTGTCGTCGCGGCCCATTGTTGCGGCTGCCAGTCCACAATGCCAACCAACTGAAGGAACCGGAAAGTCTCTTCCGCTGGGCCGAAGAATACATAACGGCAGCGCAGCAACTGCGATCTGCCAATAGAGAAAGAACGTCCAACTGGAGAGAGCAGTGTCTTATGGACCAGATGATTATAAGTAATATCAGCAGAAGCTCAATATCTGGAACTTACGAGGGTAACCAGATAGTCGTTTCAGGCGAAGCGTATCTTCCTGGTTACGGTTCTCCCGGTTTCGTGGCTTACGCATCCACGCTTGTAGCGAAGGATGTTGATGGCCAAACACTCGTTTTAAGCGAAGCGGACAGACGCGATATCCTGAATGCGTTGGTCAGGGCTATGTCGCTGGAGGGCAACTCACTCGAAGTGGAAGCTTGATAACACGCCGCAACCAGTAGAGACGTAGATGGACGCGTGCATAACTAACCAAGGAGGTCACATTGTATTGTTGCAAAGCTTGGTCTAGGCATAAAAAGGGGCCCACCGAGTTGCTTACGGAACCACAGGCCCAAACTCTTCATGAGGCCCGCCAATCGTATACGGCGGTGCTTGGTTCGCGAGAGAGCCCAGTTTGCTTTGTTGAGATGGCGGAAACCATGATCGGCGTGGAGTTTGTGGATGAACAAATACGTAGCTATCTCGCTTACACGTTTAGCAAAGTAGAACCTGATAAGCTTTTCCTTACCCGCGCTACACATCGTTTCTTTGTGGACTATTCAGACAAGGTAAAGCTTGGTACCACATATCTTTTCAAGAAGGATGGCCATCTAACGATTCGCCGGCAGAGCTTTATGCCAGCAAAACTGGAACGAGCTGAGGGAGCCACGAAGGTAGACGGCAATTATGCACTTTGGCCTTGTTTTGGGGATTACGTGGACATCGCAAAAAAAGATCGCGGCACTCTGATCGCATGAATTCCGGCTCAACGGCCGAACACTTGACCATCGCTGGCCTACGACGCACGAATGCGCTTGCGGCGGCCACCACTTCGATGGAGAAGCATAAGCAGCGCAAGAGCCAGGGTGTGCAGCCTGTTACAAGTGCATACTGCGGCGTTCTCATTCGCGGCTGTTCACCGCAGCCACTACAATCGAGGAAGGATCTACACGAATGGAATATGTCGGAACCGATGAACAGGACAGCTTAAGAGGTCTTAGGCGGTTCGTCTTCAATATGACGATTGTTCTCAGCGCGCTAGTTTTGTGCGTCCTGGTGGGCAAGGCGGTGTGGACGTTGGCCCTTACCAAAGCCACTGAATTCGCCCCGGCACAGGCTCCATCCGGCAGTCTCTCCATCGAATCGGAGGCGGGCAGGCGCACGGTCTATCTCGACAAAGCGACGGGTGTCCGCGTCCTCTGCGCCACGGGATCGGCCTGCGTCGTTCTCCCCGCTTCCCCCCAGCCATCCCATTAGGAGGTACGTCGTGGATCAGGTTGAACAGAACCGTCCTCCGGTGAACTGGTACGTCACCGCCGTGGTGTTCGTGGCGGGATTGTCCGTCGGGGCGTTGGGCGTCCATCTTGGGATGCGTCATATGGCCGAACATACGCACAGCGCAATGCCTACGCTCGCCCTGGTTGCCGGCGGCTTCCTCCTTGCCCTGGCATTGCTGCTCAGGGGCATCAACGGCCGGCGCGCGCCCCGATAGGTTGTCGGCGGGCTCAGCCGCACACCATTCACGTTCCGGAGGCCCGCGCCATGCGCGGGCTTTTCCTACGGGGGCTTCACCTCGTTCCATACGGTGCGCGCCGTTCCAAGCCGAAGACGGTGTCCATCTGGCCGACCGGATGCATCGCCGGAGAGCAGATGAGCCTCTTCGGATAAGGACGCGTTGGGGGAAGGGGGTGGTCTCCCCCTCTCCCAACGCCAACAACCGCCCGCAAGGTTTTTGGCGGCTGTGAGTGATAAACGCGGAACTTCCCTTATACAACCGGCTTCGACAGGCCGCTTTGGACAACAAGGTCCAGTCGGTCGGCTTGATTTAGAACATCACACCTCTCAAGGAGACAATGTTCCATGGCAAGCGCCACGCTCCCCGTGACCTCCGTCACGAAACCTCTTGATGAACAGCGCCGGGCCGTGGAACTTTTCCATTTGAACCAGGGTCTGCGCATCGACGCCTACGCTGGAACCGGGAAAACGACCACGTTGCGCCTGCTTGCGGAGAGCACCCCGGCCCGGGGGTTGTACCTGGCGTTCAACCGCAGTATCGCGGCCGAAGCCAAGAGCCGCTTCCCCGGCAGCGTCCGCTGCGCCACCGCCCATTCGATCGCGTTTCGGGGCGTCATTCGTGGTCTCCACTATCCGGAATGGAAGATGACCGATCCGCTTACCACCCGCGGCATCGTCGAAGCCTTCCGGTTGCCGGCAACCATCTCGTTCGTTTCGGGGCTGGTGCTCGATCGACAGACATACGGGGGCATTCTCCATAAAGGGATCACGAGCTTCCTCCAAAGCTCCGCCGACGCACCCGCCGTCCAACATATCGAGCGACAAGGGCTTCTCGCGGCGTTGCCGGCGAAGCAGTTCGAGAGTTTCGCCCAGCAGGCGGCGGGACACACCCAGGCGCTCTGGGATGCGATGCTTACGCGTGAAGGAGGACTTCCCCTCGGCCATGACGGGTACCTCAAGCTGTGGGCGCTGAACAGACCGCAGGTGCAAACGAGCTACATCCTGGTCGACGAGGCGCAGGACATGAACCCCGTCCTGCTCGGTGTTCTCAGGCAGGTCCAGTGTCCGGTCGTCTACGTGGGCGATCCCTACCAGCAGATCTACGAGTGGCGGGGAGCGGTCAACGCCATGGAGACGATCCTCTCTCCGCACCGTGTCCTGCTTGCCCAGTCCTTCCGCTTCGGTCATGAAATCGCCGCGGCCGCGTCGGTCGTTCTACGCACCCTGGGCGCAAAAAGCCCTTTGCGCGGAAACCCCTCCATTCGATCGGAGATCTCCCGTGTACGTCCGGACGCGGTCCTCTCCCGTGGCAATGCCGGCGTGATCGGGAACCTCCTCTACTGCTTGAAGCGGAACATCCGGTGCGCTGTGGTCGGTGGCACAAAGACCCTTCAGCGGTTGCTGGAGGACGTGCTTCGGGTCCAGCAGGGAATGCCGGCGCAGACCGCCGAGCTGTTGGGGTTTCAAAGCTGGAAAGACGTCATGTCCTTCAGTCGGGAGCCGGAAGGCGAACACCTCAAAAGTTTGGTCAACCTCGTGCAGGAGCACGGCGCGAGTCCGATGCTCTCGGCCATCGCCCGCTGCGAGCAGACGGAAGCCACCGCGCAGGTCGTCTGTTCGACGGCGCATCGCGCAAAAGGGAGGGAATGGCAATACGTGCATCTCGATCCCGACTTCGAGCAGGGCTTCATTCGGGCGGGCCAATCTACCGGTAAGAGCCCGGAGGCGGTCCGGGAGGCAAAGGATGCCGAAGCGAGACTTCTCTATGTGGGGATCACTCGCGCTTCGCACGCCGTAAGCTTGCCTGCAACGATTGGAAAACGATTCGGCCTCAAGAACACCACGCCCGATGTGTTAGGCCGGTAACGGCCCGCTTACCGGAGGGGCCGTTCTCCATCCTTGCGTCACGTTATGATGCACTTCAGGAGCTCTCGCAATGGGAACAACGATCACGAGAGTAACGCCGAATAAAATCACCTTTTTATATCTAGGCGGCGAGTACACCATAACCGGTGAAGCGTCGTTTGTTCATCACGACGACTCGTCAGATTGGCTGGCATATCTCTCCTCGGCCCGTTTAACCGATCTAACAAAGCGGCCTGAGAAGCTTACGATTGGAAATAGTTTGGAGATCCAGCGGCAACTCAAGTTAGAAATGGCGAAGCGTGGTATGACGCTAGCCTTTGAACCGTAAGCGGCAATCTAGGCCAAGCGACGATCGTGCCTGAAACCGTGCAACTCCGGGATCAAACAGCTATTCAAATGCACAGGTGCTCTCACGCGCTCAAAACCGCACCAAATCAAACAAATCATGGGGTTGTATGCAGACTTGGCCCTTCCAAGATCCTCCAAACGTAGCCGTGATCACCGTTCGCAGTATTATGAGTCGAGAAGTTCCAATAGCCTTCGTCTCGCACGATGAATCGGACGGAGGCTGGCAATTTCACACCAACGAGCTCGAGCCGCCCAGCGTAGCGGACGCCACAGTTGTAAGCTTGGCGAGTGTTGTTGAACTTGATTCAACTGTGGCTGTTCTGTTCGATCTCCCCTTGGGCTGGCAAGCTACTCGGTCCAATAGAAATGCACAGTGGCAAAGGTCTAAGCAATAGATGATTCAAACCCGGGAGCCATCCTCAAACCCGACACTTGTTGAAGCTGCGACAACGGCGAAGCCAGGCTCTTGGGTGTATGAGATAGATTGGTCCTATCCCGACGACCAGCGCACTCCGCCTGAAGCCATCGTAGGCGGCTGGGAAGTCGGCGACGGTGGTAAACTTACCGGCAAATATGTGTCTAATTCACGTTACCGGCCTATTCAGCACCCCGCTTGGGACCTAAAGCCTTATATGCACGCTGGTGCCCGTTTCAGCCGATCCCAATGGATCACGGATGTCGACCCACGCGGAGAGCATCTTTTCCCGAATATTCCAGAGGAGTTGATTCGCGGATGGTGGTACGTGGACGCGGACGGGAAGATCACCGACAAGTTTCGTCCAAACTCTAAGTGGAAGCCGCAGTCTGCTGATGCGGACGAAGGGGCGTAGGCAACAACCGCCGGTCTGAATCTCTATGCTTACTGCGGGGGCGATCCAGTCAACCGCAGCGACCGCTACGGTCTAATGAACTGGAAGATGGTAGGGGCGGTGGGGATCGCGGTCGGCGTGGTGCTGGCTCCCCTGCTCGGTGCGGCCGCCATTGTGGTAGCGGGCGCGACTTACTAGGAGCAACATAATGGACCGCGCTGCAATCGACTTACTCTTGACACAAGCGGCTCGATCAAACAGAGAAGACGATACTGAAGTTTTGTTCAAAGCGCTTTCGGGCCAGGAGGTGTTCTTCTGGATCAACACGGAGACCCAGACCGACCACATCTCAGGCAAAGAGACGGCCAAGCCCGTTTCTGCGCCATTGCTTCGGCTCCCCAATGGTGAGCATGCATTGGTGCTCTACACGTCCAAAGAAGATCCTCAACTACAGAAGCCCATCGGTGGCGTGGCATTTGAGCGAGCCACACGCATCATGCTCAACATGAAAGCGGCAGACGGCCTGCTCGTCGTCGATGACAAGGGCGATACAATAGCAGTAAGTAGGGGAAATGCTCCCAACATCCTCCGTTTATTGGGGTTGGCACTGATCTACCAGCCCGTGTGCTCCGCCACTCTACGCCAAATGCGCCTCACGAAATAGAAGAATAGGGCGGTAACGGCTCATTCCATGGATAGCGAAAACATTGAATCCCTATTCTCAAGCGCTACCAAGAAGGAGCCCTTTGGCTACAGCTTGGTTTTCGCGGCCCTCTTTGGTACGCAGGTGTTTTTCAACTGCGTCGTGGACACATCCGGTAAATGCAAACTCCTAACACATCTAGTAGGTCCACTTCAACATGTCGTCAAATTCTACACAGCCAACACGAACTACAACCTTGCCAAGCCTTTTGCTGGGATTGGATGGAACGACGGCTTGACAATGTTCTTGAAGATGGCTGAGCCTGACGGTCTACTGATTATGAACGAGAGGGAAGATTACGTGGTCTTCAGCAGGGACGCAGTTCAAGCAGCATTGAGAAAGAAGGCCAAAGCTTGATTGTGGCCTCTTACGCTGCTCAGCTGTACCTACCGATTAATGCTCTTATTGGAAACCTCGGTAATGACGAGATGGCTCCCATGAAGCTGGTAATTGCTTCGGCTTTCCCAGGTGAAACCGAGTACGAATCGATGCGTCTGAGGGCCCTACAAATGTATGCCGAGGCCAAAAAGCGATGAAGACCAGAGCTGAAATGGACCAAGCGGCATGGGCCATCATTGAAGCAAGCGCACCCTCGAATGCCGAACCGCTAGGCTATGAGGCCTCGGGTCGTCCCGCCAACTTCGTAGAACTCGGCCAAATGGTCCAAGAGACTGAGGACTGGGAGCGCTGCTGGAGCGAGTTCCGCCACGAGTTCTTTCGCTATAAAACCGAAGGGTTTTTCAGTTTACCCGCGCCATCCACCTTCTCCATCGAGCGCCGGGCATTCCTCGCCGCCGCCGCCGAAGCACTCTGCCGCCGCTTCGATCTGCCCGTGCCGTCATGGACGCAGGAAGCCGTCTACACACTTCAAGAGCCATGGGACCCAGTCGGCTTCTGGTACCCGGACGTCCCCTTTACTTCACGCGTAGCCGCCTCCAGTCCAGTCTTCCTCAAGCACAACGTAGTCTTTGCGGAACGCGGTTTGATCGCCCTGTGAATCGACGGCCCTCGTATTCATTACGAGAGGTGGGCGGTTAAGATTGTGTATCGTGCAACCGCGCCGGGTACCCCACTGTGGGAGATGGACGGCTATCGCGCCATTCTTTTCCTGGCCGACGACGGCGACCATCTGGTTGAGCGCCATCCCGGCGGCAACCTGCTCGACGCGGATGTCAGACCGACCGAAGCCTTCCTCACCTTCTTCCTCAAGTCCCGCAATATCGGGACCGTCCCGGTCGGCGAGCTCTTTTCCCAACCGGACCGGCTGCCGCGTACCGCCTCGGGTTTGGCCTGGGGCGACATTCTCGGTTTCGACAGGCCGAAGCGGTTCGCCGTTCTCCTCTACGACGGCCGGAAGCTCGTCTTCGACACGGATACGGGAAAACAAACCCGCTCCATCCCCTGAAAGCGTCCGCAAGGCACATCATGATCGCCGCACACACAGAAGGAGACCCCCATGGCACCCATCATCGACAAACTCCAGAAACTGATCGCCCACGAACGCAGCGCCCGCGCGGTGGGCAGCACGGAAGAGGCGGAAGCCTTCGCCCAACGCATCGCGTCCATGCTTACGGAACACAAGCTGTCGATGACGGAGGTCGAGTTCGAAGCGCAGGACCGCGACGATCCCATCGGGGAAACCGGCGTCGAAGGTCTGCCCGCGCGCCTCGACCAATGGCGGCACGTCCTTTCCGTCGTCGTGGCCGCCAGCCTTTACTGTCGCGTCGTGACCTTCGACGAGAAAAAGATGACGACGTTGCTCTGGATCGGAAGGGGGACCGACCGGACCGCGGCCATCGAGATGTTCAAGTACCTTTCGTCACTGGGCGAGTCCTTCGCGAAGACGAGGGTGGACGAACTGCGAAGCAGTCCCAAAGCCATCGAATTGCGCCAGAAGTTCGCCCACGACAAGGCCGCCCGCGCCAAAGTCACACGAATGCTCCGCACCGTGTTTTCTCAATGGAGCGAGGACTTCCTTTTGGGCTACGCTTCGGCGCTGCACACCCGTCTTACCGAAAACAGGGGAAAGTTGGAAGCCGCCTCCACGGGGACCGGACTGATCGTTCGCGACCAGCAAGCGATTCAGTCGTATATCGGCAACCGTTTCACCGTGGGCATCAACAAGCCGCGCGCGGTCAAGACCAAGTTCGATAGCGCCTTGAGCGAAGGATGGCGGACCGGCCACGCGGTATCGCTCAACGCCCGCGCCGGCCTCGGGGCGGGGGACTGAGGCACAACCGAACACGCAAAACGAATGTCCATGAGAATAGTTATCGATGTCGAGGGTGACTGAACGACCCGAAGTGCCGCCGGCGATCGTGAGCCGGCAAGGGCTTCGCTTCCCTTACGCTTTGTTTCGGGCTTACCATCGAAGACATGGCGAACACGCTCACCATGAAGCCCGTACAACGCGCGCTTTGCTGCCCCTGCGGGAGCATGCGCATCCACGCGCGGGGACTGTGCGCCAGTTGCCTCGCACTGAATCGCAGGAACGAGGTTTACTTCGGCGGGCTCCGCGAAACGGTCCTAGCCCGCGACCGGCACCGCTGCCGTTGCTGTCTGGCCGCGCGGCAGGGACGGCGGACCATCGCCGTCCATCACCGGAGGGCGGGCGTCTCCCGGCTGCACCTGATGATCACCCTTTGCCCAGGATGCCATGCGCGCGTGGAGCGGACCAAAGTCGTGCGCAAGGAGATGACGCCGCTGCTGCTCGTTCTCTGGCAGGAGCAACATCCCAAAGGTCACGAGCAACTGCTTCTCAACTTCAACGGCAAGCCCCCGCAAACGGTCTCCGCTCCTCTCCTCGATATGGGCCTTCGGGTCTCCTAGAGAAGGGAAGCGGCCACCCGCCACCCTTCTCCAGGAGACGACACATGCTTTCTTCCAGTCCCTCAGCCCAAGACCTCACCGCCTCGATCGCCCAGGCGGTCGCCGTCCTCGCCGCCGACACGGACGCTCTCCGCCAATCCGCCACCTTCACCGTCTGGCTCCGCACCATGAGCGCGTTCCACGCTTATTCGTTCGGCAACCAGCTCCTTATCTGGAGCCAGCGGCCGGACGCCACCCGGGTGGCGGGTTTCCACAAGTGGAAGAGCCTGAAGCGGTTCGTCACCAAGGGACAGAAGGGCATCCGCATCCTCGCCCCCATCCTCCCGAAGACCGAAGCCGAAGAAGGACCGTCCATCGTTCGAGTGCCGCCCGGCGGCAGACCGGCATCCACGGGCCGCATCGCGGGTTTTCGGGTGGCCACCGTGTTCGACCTCTCGCAGACAGACGGTGAGCCGCTTGCGGAGTTGCCGGAGTGCAACGCAGTTTCGGGCGGCGAGACCTTGTTGCCGATGATCGAGCGCGCGATCGCGGAACTCGGCATTTCCATGACCTACAAGCCGCTCGGCGGTCCCGATGGACTGAGCCGTGGAGGAGCCATCGAGATCGAAGAAGCCCTCGCCACCCCCGCGCGATGCGGCGTCCTCATCCATGAACTCGCGCACGAGCTCCTGGAGCACAAGGCCAGCCGGGAGACGACAACCAAACAGGGACGCGAACTCGAAGCCGAAGCCATCGCCTATGCCGTGATGTGCCACTTCCGGATGGATTTGCCCAGCCAGTTCTACATCGCCGGGTACGGCGTCACGGCCGAGATGTTGACCGCCGCGCTGCCCGTCATCAGCGCGACCGCCAAGCGCATCATCGGTCTCGTTCAACCGGAGGGTTTGGCGGTGGGGGAGGGAGTCGAACGCGACGCGCTCCCCGCCGCTTCCTTTGACCTTCCCCTTGCGGCTTGACGCGTGGGGTGGCCGACGCCGCTGATCAAATGCGAACATATCCCCAGACAGGTTCAACGAGTGGATCTATGAGCAAATGGCGGGTACGCTCTCTTGTGCTGGCTGGCTCCATCGTGTGTCTTCTCGGCATCGCGCCACTCCGGCGGGCAACTCACCGCGAATCGGTCGCCGTGTACGGCAGCCCAGCAGACCGGATCTTCGTGCACAAGACCGCGCACACCATGACGCTGGTTCGTGGAGGCGCCATCCTGAAGACTTACCGGGTGGCTCTCGGCAGAGGCGGGACCGGTCCAAAGATCGAGGCTGGCGACGACAAGGTTCCGGAAGGGGTGTATCTCATCGTGGGCCGGAACGCCCGGAGCACCTTTCACCGGGCCCTCAGAGTTGGCTATCCCACTCCGATGCAAGTGCGGCAAGCCCGCGAACGGGGCGTGAGCCCCGGCGGCGACATCATGATCCATGGAATCCGCAATGGATGGGGATGGATCGGAGCGTTGCATCGCCGGCTGGATTGGACGAAAGGCTGTATCGCCGTGACCGACGAAGAGATGGAAGAGGTCTGGAACCTGGTTCCGAACGGTACCCCCATTGAAATAGACCCATAGCGTCGGCCTGCGAGCGTTCGAGAGAGTTATCGTCCCTACCGGTGTTCCGTCATGCCTCACCCAGACTTCTCGGCATGGAGGTTTGATCGCGTTGTAGTCTCAAGATGAGCGTGCTTAGCCGGCTCCGCACCTCAGATAGAACCTATCGGAGCTCTCATGTCCGAACCATCCGCCCTCTACTGCCGCGTGCGGCTTTCACGACCGGCCTTCGACGCGTTTCTCGCCGCACCGCTTTCGGCGACCTCCGCCCATAACGACTGGGAGGAATGGCTGTCGGACGCCGAGATGTATGACCGCGACGAGTTCTTCAAAAGCCTGCGTTCGATGAGACCTCAAGCCGGAGCGACGAATTCGTCGCTTCTCGAAGAATGGCTTGGCCGTGAGGGGGCTTTCGCGCGTTCGGAATACGACGAAGCGGCGCAAACATGGCGCTTCGGCGTTGTCGAGTTCGCCGAGGACTATGAATCGTTGGTGAGTGAGTTCGCGGCCCTTCGCGCGGTCGCGGCGTACAAAGACCTTCCCGGCTCCGACGCGGCGATCGTGCTTCCGTATTTGTTCGGCCCCGACGGACTGAGCGCCGCCATGGTCATCGAGCGCGGCTCGTCGGCTCTGGTCAAGGCCACACCGCACGAGCTCGCCGTCGAAGCGCAACACTTCCTGAAGGGGAGTCTCGCACTTGCCCGCGCCGCTTCCTCCAACTTTCGAGCTGTACATCCGACACAAAATGATCGTTTCGCGCCACATTCGTTCCATGGCCGTCTCGCTTCTGTTTCCGGCCGTCGGCCACGCTGCCGAACCTCTGGCCATGCCCGGAACTTACCGGGGCGGAGGACGGGGCTATTACGGGGAGCTGCGCATCCACAAACATTCCCTCTCCTGGAGGACTCCGTTCAGCATCTGCAAGGAAACAGGCTTTTCGAGCAGTGAGCTGGCTGCGGAGCCTACCGTCACGCGCTCGTTGTTCCGTCTTGCGAAGCATCGGTCCGAATGTCCCTATGCAAGTCTGGTGCTTACCTGGAGGCTGTTGGAAGGCGGCTGCGCTCAGTGGGAGGTGACCGGGTACATCGACGACGCGGACCGCACGGCGAGGCGGCCGACGAACTCGATAATCTGCCCGCTGACGCGCATTCCGTAGCCGACGCGCGAATAGCCGGGCTCTGATCCTCGTCACACTTTGAAACGCCCCGCCAGCGGCTGTCCATCCCGTACGGAATGGCTGTGCACCGGCTCAATTCCTTAAGGTATGGAAACGGCACGCCGTATCGGTTCTCATCAAGCTTCAGCGGAACGATTTCTGGCATTGCCGAAATCCTTGGTCAGGGCTCGTCTTCACGGCAAGTACCGGATTGTCGAGAAGATAAAGGAACGAAGCGGCCTTTGACCAGATCGAGGGTATAGAAGTGGGCACCGTCCCTTCCCCGTTCACCCAGCCGGCCGTGGATGATCAGCAGCCGGCTATCGGGTCTGTACTCGAGCGGTTCCGCGATGCCGGCGGGCCAGCAGCAGACGGTTGAAGGAAGCCAGACGACTGTGCCGTCTTTCCCGTCGATTGCCGCCGCCATGACGCAGGAGGCCCCGCAGCCCACCGTGGCCAGGATGTAGCGGCCGGCGAAGTCGGGCGCGCGGGTCGCGGCTTGGCGGAGAACGGAAGCGTAGCGTTTGCTCCGTTCGTCCCGGATGATGACGGTATGCTTCGTTTGGAGACGCGTGGGCGGCACGGGATAGCCGGTAAAAGCCGGGAGCGCGCTTTGCGCGAAGGCTGCCCCCGCGTGGGGAACAACCGGCGGACCGAGACTGCCTCCAAACAACAGCGCCGCCGGCAGCAACCGGCCCCAACGAAGTTCACGGCCCATGCAAAAATGCCCAACCATGATCCTCATCCGCGATCCCGAAACTTCGGAGACGGCCTTACATGCGGTTTGTCTTCGCCGGAGCCGCCGTTCGCCCATCATATCCTCAAGGAGCAAGCCCCATGACCAAGGATGAAACCCGTCAACAGCAAACCATTCTCATCGACGCGCTTAAAGCGGAAGCCGAATATGTCGCTCAATTCGACGTGTACACGACGGCAAGCGTCTGGCGGAAACATCTCGACATGATGGCGGTCAACGCGGCCAAGCTCGAAAGAGTCGAAGCCGCCCTCGGACGCCCCTAGAGTCTTCCACGGAACACAGCCGCCGCACACTGGCGCGGCAAGAGCTCGCGCCCAAGGACCCGCCATGACAAAGCCCCGCAGTCTGTCCATTTACCGCGGCCGCCCCCCGCTTCCGGAGGACGCGATCCTCTCGCGTTTCGCGATCGTCGGCATGAGTGGATCCGGCAAGACGCAGACGGCGCGCAAGCTGGCCGAAGCGATGATGGACCTCGGGCAACACATCGGGGTGCTCGATCCCATGGGGGTCTGGTGGGGCTTGCGTTCGAGCGCGGACGGAAGCAAACCGGGCTATCCCATCGTGGTCTTCGGCGGCGCGAACGGGGACGCCCCGATCGATCCGAACTCGGGCAAAGCGTTGGCCGCGGCGTTCATGAAGATGCGCTTCAACGCCATCTTCAACATGCGCGGCTTGTCTCCGGTCGATGTGCGTCGGTTTTCCACCGACTTCCTAAACGAGGTGAACGCGCACAATGAGCATCCCGTTCATCTGTTTCTGGACGAGTTCGACATCATTTGCCCGCAGGCCAAGAGTAAATATTCGGAGGAGTCGCGCGAAGCCTGCAACAGCACGATCCGGCGCGGCCGCTCGCAAGGCATCGGCTCGACGATGATCACGCAGAACCCGCAGGACGTCGACAAGAGCGTCCTCAACCAGGCCGACCACGTCGTCGCCATGCGGACGCAGGGAGCGCATCCGGTGGAAGCCCTCAAGAACTGGATGGGGCGCAATCTTCCGGCGGAAAAACTCACCGAGTTGGTCTCGACTCTCGGAGAGCTCAAGACCGGCAACGGCTGGTTTTGGTCTCCGCAGAACAAGATCTTCGGAGTCAAGCACTTCCTTCTTTGCAAGACTTTCGACTCGAGCAAGACTCCGAAGCTGGGAGAAACCGTCCTTGCGCCGAAGGTTCTCGCGCAAGTGGATCTCGAACGGCTGGGCGCGGAGATCGCGGCGTCGATCGAACGGGTGCGGCAAGAGTCGCCGGACTTTCTCAAGAACCGGATTGCGGAGCTGGAAGCCATACCGAAAGGGAAGGGGAGCGGCGACGGCAAAGCCGGGACGACGACGGCTCCGGCCCCGGTCGACCGCACCGAAATCATACGCTGGCAAACGCGGGCCGAAGAGTTGGAAGCACGGCTGCGCTCCGGGCAAGCCGCCGAGGAACAGTTCCGTGAACAACTCCGCCAGCTGTTCGAACAGATGGCCGGGACCCTCGATCTGCTCTCGGGTCTTCTCAAGCAGCCGGAAGAACCCGAAATCCAATCCGGGCCCGCAGCGGCCGCCGCGAAGGCCGGGACGGTTGAGAATACAGAATCGGCCTCCGCCGAAGAGGGAGTTCCCGACAAGGGCGCCGAAGCGAAGCTCACGAACGACGCCCCGAAGGATTCCGAAACCAGACTGCGCGGCAAGTCGATGGATATGCTCGCCGCCTGCGCGACCTTCCATCCGGGCGGCTTGACCGAGGCTCGGGTCGCGATGCAAGCCGGCCTGCAAAGGACGGGCGGCACCTTCAAGACGTACAAGTCGCTTCTGGCAACCAGCGGATGCGTCGAGATCCGCGACGGCCTCTGGTACGCCACGGTCGAGGGACTGCGGCGGGCGGGCGCGGACAACACCAAGACTCCCATCACCACCGAAGAGATGTTGGCGGTCTGGGAGCCGAAGCTCCGGGGAAAGGCTCGCGACATGCTGCGGCATCTCGTCGCCAGGGGAGGGCGCGAGGTTTCGTACGGAGACCTTGCGGAAGTCGTGGGAATCTCGGCCGCCGGCGGCACCTTCAAGACCTACCTCAGCCTGTTGAAGACCTCCGGACTGATCACGACCGGGAGCGGAGCCGCCAGGGCGAACGCGGACGTTCTTTTCCTCTAACAGCGCGGCGGCACCCATCATCATGGGGTGCCGCACTCCCGCCAAACAAACCATGACCATCGCCCCGTAACGACGGGAAGGACGCTCCATGCCCAAAACCACCCGCAAGCCCGCCATTCAGCTCGTCGAGACCCGGCGCGGCCGCGCCATGCTCGAAACCACTTCCCGGTACGACGTCCTCCTCAACGGCGTGCTCTTCGATCAGCTCTACTGGAACATGCGGGGGTATGTGGGCTATCTGCCGACGCCCTCCGGAAGCAAGCTGTCCATGCCCGAAGGCAGCCTCGCCAGCTACAAACGGGAGGCGGCGCGGCTGAACCGGGAGTTCGCAAATAATTTTTGCCTGCGTCAGCTTTTCCGTGGTCCGGCGATTCAGCCGGTCCCTGCTTCAGCAGTGTGCGCACACCTGAAAAGAGGCGGGCAATGAGGCACTTCCATCCAAGGGTCAAAGCGGTCGCCCTTCTCGCTTGTTTCGTTTGCGCTCTTGGATATGCGCAGAGGAAGGAGTCTCACGTGGATTGGTTTATTGGAATCGATTCGCCTTTGCAGAACGCCCTCGATGAAGACAGCGTTCCGAAGTTGCGGGCGGCGTTGCGGGCGGGCGCGCGCGTCAACGCGAAAGGCAAGTTCGCGGTGACCCCGCTCGAATACGCCGTCGGGCATTTTGGCAAACAAACGTATATCGAGCTGCTTCGCCAGCACGCCGATCCCAATCAGAAAGATCAGGAAGGCGACAACGCGGTCACCCTGGCGGTCAGAGCATACGCCAAAGACCCCGAGTACCTGGTGCTCGCGTTGAAATCCGGCGGCGATCCGAATACGCGCAAAGCGGACGACGATCCCATCCTGGCCAGCTTCATCGCCTCGCACAATGTAGAGGCAATCAAATTGCTCGCCAGTCTGGGCGCCGACATCGACGCGCGGGGACGCGATGCAAGCCCCCTCGTCGTCGACGCCGCGTTGACTGAAGACTGGGATGTGGTGTGGTGCTTGCTGGAACTCGGAGCGAAGTACGATTATTCTTCGGAGCGACACTCCGTTCAGAGCGGCTTCCGCAACCCCAGGGCGACTCCGCCGGATTCGCCCTTATACAAGTACAAGGCCCAAAGCTGGCGCTTCCTCACCGCGCACGGCGTCGCTCTGCCGCCGCTGCAATAGACCGACGCGGGCCACGTGTTTCTCCGCACCGAAGGACTCGCGGACGCCTTCGAAGGCCCAAACAGCATCCGCACCACGCGCCAGGCGGACGCAGCCATCGACGCGGGGCGGGAGCTGGCGAAACGCCGGAGGGCCG
Source organism: Acidobacteriaceae bacterium (assembly GCA_965215415.1). Classification (GTDB taxonomy): domain Bacteria; phylum Acidobacteriota; class Terriglobia; order Terriglobales; family Acidobacteriaceae; genus Edaphobacter. Next base: position 189,032 of record CBDCDQ010000007.1, read on the forward strand.
CGCCTCACATGGCGGAGCCATCGGGTGAGAGAATGGCTAGCTGAAGTCCTCCAACGTCCGGCACCGCGTCCAAGAAGGAGAGCATGTCGATCGTCTTCACAACCATCCATCGCGTGACGCACGACGAGGACCGGTTGCGCGAGGCCCGTTTCTGGGCTACGCGCACCATCGCCGAGCGAGTGGCCGCGGGATGGACGCTCGCCGAAAACAACCTGACACGCGGGGACGATCATGAGCCGGAGAAGCGAACAACTATCACTCTTCGCCGCGTTCCTTCGCCACGGCGTTGAATATGCAGTGGTCGGCGGGGTCGCCGTCAACGCGCACGGATTCGTGCGCAACACCCGCGATCTGGACATATTCTTCCGGCCCACCGAGGACAACGCCAAAGCCGTGTTCCGCGCGCTGGCCGAGCTGGGAGCGCCTCTTGAGGACATGGACCATGCCGATCTTCTCGCCGACTACGGGCACTTCCAGATGGAGACCGAACACGGGCGCGTCGATCTGTTGGCCTCCATCGGGGAGATGACTTTTGAACAGGTGTGGCGCAATCGCGTGGACGCCGAGATCGACGGGGTCACCGTCCGCTTCATCTCCAAGGACGACCTCATGGACAACAAACGCCAGATCGGCCGCCTGCTCGACCTGGCCGACGTGGAACAACTTGCGCTCGTGCCGGAGGTAGCCGCTCTCCGGCTTCCGACCGATCCGGTCAGGGACATATAAACCCGCCGTCCGAAGCGGCATAGTTCCAGATTCATCGCTCGCCTCTGCCACACAGGAGAATCCCTATGCTCGTTACCTTTGAGAACGTCACCGTCACGGTCGAAGCCGACACCGCCGCGAAAGCCTACAACGCGCTCTGCGCTCACCTTGAGCGGTTGCCGACGCTCGCCTACACCACCGACACCTACAGCGCGACCGGCATCGATAGCGAAGACACCGGCGACCTGCGAAGCGAGGCCGCCGTTCCCGCCCCAGCCTATGAACTGATACAGGGGATGTTCGCTCCCGGCCAGCCCGACACCCTCATCGTCGCCACCATCACCGTCGAGGACGTGCGGAACGTTGCAGCCGATCACGATTGGACGATCACCGACGAGCAGGCGCAAGCCATCCTCGAGCGCCAGCGTCTGGCAGGAGCACATTGGCGTGATGGTGAGCGCCGCCGAGAAACTCGCCGCCGCCGAGGCCGTGTTGCGACGGACGGCCTCACCGCACCAAGGCGATACCATCCAATGACCGGACGAGCAGGACTCCCTAGGTGAACGCCGAGAAAGTCCGCCGTTCGCTCGCCGCTTGAGGTGGCAGCCGATCCAGCGCCGCCACGAAAAACCATCATTCGACTCAGCCCGCTCCTTGAGCGGGCACGTTGTTTAAACGAGCTGCGCCAAGCATGAAGCTGAAGAGGATCTACAAAAAATGGCCATCACCACCTTTGAGCTCGAAGACGCCAGGCGTTTGGCCGAGGACGCCGTGCGGTTGGGGTTTGCCGTGTCCCGGCGCGATCGTACCGTTCGCGCGCTTATGGGAGAGACGTTGCAGGAGAAGCTAGACGCTCAAGCGGCGTTCCGGTCTCTTGCCTCCCGTTACTATCACACCCGCACCCCGACTGAAGACGCGGGCTACTTTGTGTCGCGCGGCGTCGGCGAACGAACGGGAGCGCCGGATGGACGCACCGGCGCATAGGACGTTCCGTTTCATCGCGCGCCGCACGCTTCACCCCTTCTCCTCCGCTCCCACGGCGAAGGACACACCCCGCTCTCTGAGCGGGATTTCTGTTTAAGGACGTGCGCGATGCAGATCATCTTGTCCTGGGGCATGGGCGTCGAATCGACGGCCATCCTGCTCCGCTGGATCTTCGAGCCGTGGACCTGTCCGTGTGCTCTGTCGGAGCTGCTGGTCCTGGTCGCGCAAACCGGGGATGAATATGAAGACACGCGCAGGGATTGCGAAGCGCACGTCCTTCCATTGCTTCGCCGGCACCTTATCCGTCTCGTCCAGGTAGCAAGGCGGGGACACCTCGAAGCGGATGGCATCGTCGTCCTGTCCGACAGCAGGGAACCGCGAAGACTTCACATCGAAGGCGCGTACCGGCTGTCCGATGAGTTGCGGAGTGCCGGCACCGTCCCACAATTCGGCGGGGAACACCGCTGCAGTCTGAAGTTCAAGGCCTTCGTGATCGAAAGCTGGCTGCGGGACCATCTCTCGGATCCCTCGATGCACGCCTTCGGTTACAGCACCGACGAACCCAGGCGTGTTCTCAAAAGCGAAGCCGCGATGGCCAAGCGGATCGCTTTCGGATTCAGCCAAGAGGAGTCCGGCCGCGCCGCGCGGGCGAGCGGGTATGACCGCGCGGACAGGACAGCCTTCTACCCGCTGATCGAATGGGGCTGGGGCCGTCAGGCGTGCCTCGACTACATCGCTTCGCATCTCGTTGTGGCCTGGCAAAAAAGCGCGTGCGTCTACTGTCCCTTCAACGCGCTTGGACCCGAGGCCATCGCACGGCATCGCCTTCATCCGGCCCAGGTGGCGGACGCGCTCCAGATCGAGCTCGTGAGCATTACCCTGAACCCCCGCGGGCAGCTCTACAAAAAGCAGTCCCTCCATGAGGCGACAGTGGAGAGCGACAACGGGGAGGCCCTGCTGCTTTATGGGCGCGCGCTCGAAGACCAGCCGTGGCGGCTCTATCGGGTGCGGCGCATCTACGCCGCCAAAAAAGACGCCGATGGACAAGACGTGACCGCCCGCAAAGGACAGGCGGTCCGTGCGATCGAACACTGGTCGGCCGTGCTTCCTATGCGCGAGGCCAAGGCGCAACTCGCGCACAAGGCCGACGCAATGGGAGCCACGCTCGATGAGAGACGGGGCGTCTCCTACCTGTACGTGAGACGAGTCGAGACTGTGTACCCAACCAGAGAAGAGTTCTTCGTGGCGGGCCCCGCTGTCGTGGACGAGAAAACGCGGCATGGACTCGACTGGTTCGAAGAGCGTTGGGAAGCGCGGCAAGCGACGTTGTTTGCCGCCGCCTGATTTCATTTACGCGCGAGAGGGCGAGGGACGGCACGGCCTCCTCTGCCGGGAACGCCAAAATACCAGCTCAAGGAGAGCCGCTTTGAACGATACACAGTTGGATGCCCTGCAACAGTGGGCTCACCGCCATGGCCGTCGATGGAAGATGCACCTGCGGGACGCATGGACCACCGGCGACTACGGGACGTTCGAGCTTTCCGCCGAACTCCAGCAGATTCGCAACGAAAAGGGGCCTGCGTGGCTCCGCACATTTCGTCTGCCTAGGTTTGTCGAAGTTCCCCGATAAAACACCGCACACTTACCGCAAGGACAATCCATGCAAGCCCAGCCGTCCCTCTTCAACGTCGGACGCGCCGGGCTGCCCGCGCGCGTCCTCGCCTTCGCCTCGGGCGCAAACGCCGCCCGCGAGATACGCGGCTTCGGCCTCGCCCGCGTTCCCGTGGGCTTCTCCGCCGAGTTGATTGGCGAGGATGGCGTACAGGAGATTCTCCAGTCTTCCTTGCCGGTCTTCGCCGACAGCGGCGCCTTCTCCGAGGTCACCATGACGGGTGAAGGACCGAGAGTCACCCACCCGATCGGCGACCGCAGTTGGCTGGAACGGCTTGCGCTCTATCTTCGCCTCGCCCGAACTCTCGGCAAGCAGCTGTACGTGGTCGCCCCCGACCGGGTGGCGGACCAGAAGGAGACGCTGCGCCTGATCGAACGCTATCGCAGCGAGCTTCAGGAGATCGCACGGACAGGCGCTCGTGTCCTAGTCCCCATACAGCGGGGGGAACTGTCGCCCGAATCGTTCTACGCGGCGGCACTCGTGGCGGCGGGCATGGCGCTTGTCCCGGCCTTGCCCATGAAGAAGGCGGCGGTTTTCCACACGGACGTTCTGTCCTTCGTCGACGCCATCCGCCCCGAGCGGCTTCATCTGCTCGGCATGGGATACGAACGGAGGGCGGCGAGATCGCTCGTCCGCAATCTCCTCTGTCTGTTCCCGGACTTGAGCATCTCCCTCGATTCCAACCGGCTGCGGGCGGTCACCGGACGGGAGCGAAGCCTTACCCTCGCGGAGAACGCCCTGCGCGACTCTCCGATAGGTTCGCTGCACGGCGAGGTCGAGCACGAGGCCCTCGACGCGGCGGGAGAGAGACTGGACTACACCGACCTTATCGCCTCTCCGTCGTCCTGGGCCGACGCCAAGACGGTCGCTTCCATCGCCGCCACCGTCTTCGACACCGCCTCGGAACGAGAGTCATTCCAGACCGATCCTGACGGCTATCTCCAGCAGCAACGGGGAGACGACCGTGTGTGGGAGTGTCCGCTGGTCACCGCCGCTCTCGAAGAGGCCTGGCAACAGTGGGCCGAGGGCAAGATACGCATGTCCGTACGGACGGCGGCCATCCGGGGGGTCTTCACCGATTGCCGGATCGCCATGCCGCGAAAGGAGCTTCATGAACACCAGAATCACGAAGGAGCAGCAACGCGCCATCCTTAGAAAATACCGTCAGAACCCCGATGGCGCCGCCGGTTAGCTCGCTTTTCGGAGGCGCGTCAAGGCCGGTTTCGGCTGTCTCATGCTCCGCTGGTGCGGGATGTGGCTCGGCATCGAGCCGGACGGCCACACGCACTCGTAGCCGCGCCGCCGCGGTGCATCTCCCCGACATCGGAACACACCCAACCAAACCCGGGAGGAACGCCCTCCAGAGAAATCCCTGCTGGATCACGACACGGAAAAATATGACCTGCCTGCGCCGCAAAGCGCAAGGTGCAAAAGAACGAGAAAGTTTTCTTCTACCCGGACCCTGGCCGCGCAGCGGCATGAAAGGCAATCATGGCACAACCGCAACTTCTCAAAATCGACTTGAAACTCACGCGCCAAAACAGCGGCGGCGAAACCGAAAGGGCTCACCTTTACCTCGAAACGGGCAAGCACTACGACGGCGGCGTCTGCTCCGACGCTACCCTTTACTGGCATGGCGCGAACTCCATATACCGATCCGTAGGTCTTGGTACGGGAGGCGATTTCAAGAGGCGCGTCGAATTCGACCGTTCCGCGCGCGCCACGCAGAAGGTCATCGATGCCCAGCACACGCGCAACTTCAGCGCGGAAGCGGTCGATGCGCTGACCTCCGCCGCTCTTGCGCACTATGGTTCCGCTCTTTCAGAGTTAAACAACAACCCGCCCGGATCGTGGAAGTTGGAGCCTGCGGCGGTTTGAGACATACTCAAGCCGAAGCGATAACACGAACGCCCCGGCCCTCCCTGCGGGGAGATTTGCGACCCAGACAAAGAACCTGAACCGGCCGCGGCCCCAACACATGCTTCGCGGCAGACCATCGAAGGACTCCCATGGCCAACTGGTACGGCACCTCCCGCAGCAACTACTTCCGCGTCAAGGATCCCGACGCTTTTCTGGCCTGGACCAAACTCCGCGGCCTCAACGCGTTCACGAAGCCGCTCCAGCCGGACGTCTTCGCCGTCTATCCCGACGACAGCGGCGACGACGGCTCCTGGCCAAGTTACGACCTCGACTCGGACACCGAGATCGCCTTCGAGGCGGAACTGGCCTTGCACCTCGCGAAGGGCGAGATCGCGGTACTCATGCAGGCCGGGGCGGAGAAACTGCGTTACGTGAATGGCGTGGCGATCGCGGTCAACGCCAAAGGACGGATCGTAGCGCTCACCCTCGACGACATCTACGGGAAGGCGGCGCGGAGCTTCCGCGTTCCGGAGGCCCGGATCAGCCGGGCGGAGTACTGAGCCGGCGCGGCGCACAACCGGTACCGCGAGGGACTATGCTTTTGTACAGACACACCCGTGGAGGTGACATGGCTACAGCAGTCGCAGATTTGGAAGCAGTGGAGGCGGTAAACGCGGGCGGGGAAACAGGGAGCGACCAACAGTACATTCTGCCGCCGCGCCTCATGGCGCGTCTCGAAAGCATGGCCGCCAAACGGGGCTGGACTCCGGGAGAAGCTTTGGTAAGAGCCCTGAATGTTGCGGAGATCGTTTTTGACGCCAAGGACGACCCAACGACCGAGGTCTATATCCATCGGCAAGGCAAGCGCTATTCCTTGGAGATCCCGCGCTGAGGTTGTACAGTCCGTATACTTCGTCCTTCTCCAGGCCCCCATTACGGGGGCCTTTTTACACGCCAACCGCCGAGGGGAGCTTTCACAATGCCAGCACTACTCATAAGCGATGACAATGCCGACAGCGTTCCATCGATCGCCGAGCGCTACGATCCCGAGCCGCGCCGCGACTGGGTGCGCGCCGGGATCACCGTGCTCCTCATCCTCACATTCATCGGGATCATCGCTTTCGCGCTGTATTCCACGAGGGGCAACAAGGACACGTTCGACCGGACCAAGGAGATGATCGACAAGCTCCTACCCGCGCTGACCGGTCTCATCGGAACCGCCCTCGGCTTCTACTTCGGCCTCAAATCGAACAGGTAGCTCATCTGAACCAGTGCCCGAAGCGGGGAGCCCACAACCACAAGGAGACTGCATTGAGTTATCACGTGTACTACCGGGGCGAACTTTCGATCACCCCCGCAATGACCGAAGCGGACGCCGCAACTGCTGGCGCCTTCTTGCTCGGCCAAAAGAACGAGATCTTCGAACGGGCGGTCCGGGCTAAAGAAGACACGGACGCCCTTTGGAGAACGGAGATGCTCACCGTCTCGGAGGAACGGGATCTGCTCCTTCCCGTCGAAGACGAGAGCGGGCCGGGTCTGAACGTGTGGCTGCGCATTCTCCAGGCGCACTTCATGGCGCCAAAGGGATACGTCCTGAACGGCCAAATCGTCTGGGACGCCGAGGAACCGTCCGACCGGGGAGTCATCTTCGTCAAAGACGGCGTCATCGAGATGGTGGACGACGCGATCGTGAACCCCGGCCCGACCTGGGAGCCGAACCATTACGCCTCTCCCGGCGTAAGAACCGCCGTCCGCGTTCTTCTCGACTCGGCGGACAACACGGGATGCACCGCAGATCTCACCGTCGTCTCCTCCAAACCGCTCGACGCGCTGCGGGTCCTGTTTCCGTGAGGCTTAAATCCGAACGGCGTTTGAAAGCACACGGTTGCGGGGTCAAGGCTTGAGGCAAGGCAGGCCGACGGCCAGGTCGGCCCGCCGGCGAGCCTCTCCCGGACTTTCGAGCCCGACGCGGATCTTTTGAACGACACACGCCTGCTTGCCCGCGAGCCGGACGACGATCCAATAGCGCGTCGACACCGTGGTTTCAGGATCGTCGTTGACAGCCAGGGGCACGATCAACAACCGGAGGACGCCCTCTTTCGTTCTCCACTCCGCTCTGGAGCCCAATGCGGAGAAGTGCGGCGTCACCGTGTCCCAGAACTTGAGAGGATGGTGCGCTCCGTTCGGGGCGATCACCGTAATGGACATCCTGCTGTCCGAGTCCACCACCAGAAGCCGGTACCCGGCCACGCCCGGACAGATCTGTTCAGAGAAGTCGCCTTCCCGGTCGAAACGCACCGTCTTGCAGCTTCGCGGGTCGAGACGGGTGTACCGGACTCGAACAGTGCCGGAGGAGGTCCGGCCGTTTCCCGGAGGTGACGCGTGCGCAAACCCCGTTGCCGCGAGGGCCAGCGCCCAAGCGTGTGGGAACTTCAAAGCCATTCCCCAACGGTATACCGGGCACTTTACGAAATGGATACGCGAGAGAACTGCTTTATGTCGGGACCGAAGGTCGAACAAGCCTCGTGTTCCAAACGACGCCGCATTACGTCAAGTTGGCCAAGATCGTTGCTGTAGTGCGCCCGCTCATCTTCGTCGATGACAGCATCCGCGGCGGCAAGCCAACCCTTATACAAGCACCGGCAAGCCTCCAACAACAACCGCGCCTCCCAGCTGTTCAATTCAAAATGGAGCACTGCAGTGTTCATTGCTTCCTCACTTTGCCAACGCGGGGCAAGCGCGCACGGTGGCGCAGCCATATACCCGCACCATACCACCCGCCAACCATAGGGAGCCATCATGGGCTACGACGTGTATTACAACGGCGAGATCTCGATCTCGCCGCCGCTCACCGAATCCGACGCGGCGGTCCTCACCGCCATGCTCACCAATACACCCGCCGGCGCTCCGACGTTCTTCGCGTCCATCGAGGCGGCGAGCCCCAAGCCGGAATTGCCCTGGTGCACGGGCCTGTTGAACGTCTCCGAAGACCGGACCAAGCTCCTGCCCGAAGAAAACGACAGGCGACATGGCCTCGACACATGGTTGCGCATCGCCGTCGACCACTTCCTCGCTCCGGCCGGTTACGTCCTCAACGGTTCGGTCGATTTCGAAGGAGAGGGGGCGGAGGACCGGGGAACTATCCACATCAAGGACAACCGAATCGAGATCGTCTACGACGTCATCTTCCAGCCCGGTCCCACCTGGGACCGCGCCCCGTACGCCAGCGAACCGCTCAAGAACGCGATTCAGGATCTGCTCGACTCCTCCGACGAGAGCGGTTTCTCGTCCGACTTCATCGTCGTTTCCTCGCCCGCTCTCCGGGCATTGGGGCATCTCCTGCCGCTCTCGTGACGACTGAGCCCATGATCTCGCCATTACGGCGATCATGGCCGGCAAGGAAGAAGACCGGGGAGCCGTCGTCAGCCGCGGACGGTACGTCCGGTAACGTCGATGCCGGAGCCGGAAAGGCGGTGATGCACCCGAGAATATGCCGTCCAACAAGCGCTTCGAAGAGAGACGCCTTGCCGGTCCAGGCCGGGCGTCTCCATACCGGGTTAGAGTAGTGTGCGGAGGAGGTCTTATGGGGAGAGGCCTACGCCTTCGGCGGCGCTCCGTGGTCTTGGTTGTGCTCGTCAACGCCGGCGCGCTCATAACAGACGCGGGGGGATGGGCCGCAACCACCCGCGAAAGGCCCTCTATGACCACACAAGTCCCCGACTCCTTCGCTCCGTTGTCCGCGGATTTCGTCCATGTGATCCCGAATGGGGCGGTGAGTGTATTCGTCGGCCGCATACGCCACGTGGAGGCCACCGCCAGGATGGTCGATGGGCTGTCGACCCAAACCGGTTCGCTGACCATCGAGGTGATCGAAACTGTTTCAAACACCGGCCCTTCTACCGGGAACCTGATCCTTGTCGGCTTTCATCAGATCGCGGACATCGGAACTCGACTCCGAAACGGAAGGGACCAGTGGAACCATCTCAATCTGGCTGAAGGACAGATCCTGTTGCTTGCCTGTAAACCGGAGGAGAGGCCCGGCTGGCAAGCGGTTGCGGCCAGAGGTTTGCGTACCGCCACCGATTCCGAGGTATGGGCGGTGCGTCGGTCTTACTCCATTGAGCGGAACCTTCCGGGCGCGGAACATCTTGCGTTGACGAAAGCCCTTGGGGATCAAAATCCGGACCTTCTCGCTTATACGCTCGATGTCTTGGGTGAACGCAACGCGCTCGGACGAACGACGAGCGTGCGCCTCATGGCTGACGCGATAGAACACACGGATACGCCATCGACCAACAGGAAGGAGATCGGGAGCACCCTGACCAGGATCTTCCCGTCGATCCACGACGACCCGCGGCTCCAGCTCCTCATCGTTCAAACTCTGGCGTCGGCTCTGGTCAACGAACGGGACGAGGTAGAGCAGGCGACCTGGGCGTCCCGGCTGGCGAGCTGCGTGCTCCACCGATCCATCAGCAGGCAAGACAGTCGGGTGTTGATTCACGGCGTATCTTCGCCGACGAACGCGGAAGTCGCGCACCGATTGACAACGATGGAGCACAACGCCACCGCGATCCCCAGCTCCGCCGATCGTCGCACACTTGCCGAGTTGGCGGAACGATGGCGGAACGCGGTCAAACTATAGGCGCACCCCCGAAGCGAAGGGGATCACTCCCTGGAGCGGATGCTTCGGACGCCCGCGTGCACAGGCCGGCTACTGTGAGCAAAGAGGATGTAGCCTCAAGGCCAATGTCCGGCTCCGCGGCAGACAAGCAGGCTGAAGACGTTCTCTAACCGATGCCGGGCACGGAGGTGCGAATGGAATCACGTGAGCCCATGAAAGAGACGATCTTCACGGATTACGGGATTGAGCTTTACCGGATGGGCGGCAAACTGTTCATTCGCTACGATGCCGGCCACATCGTCCCGGAGATGAGAGAAGACGAAGTTACAGAACCGGAATCGTTACGCGCGCAACGAAGCGAACGGGACGCTTACCGAGTTCTGCTGGAAGTGCTGCGCAGAACGGGTCTTGCCTGAAAACACCTTCCACCAGGTTCGCCCGCCTTGCGTCTCGGGATACAAGGCTCGGCATCGATGATCCGACGTCGCCAAGCAGACCAGACATCAACATCAACGATGGAGGCGGGTCCCGCGAGGGGCCCGTTCACCGCTTCAACCCACTTTCAAGGAGTTCTACCATGGCCGCCGCTCTTCAAGCCCCTGTTCTGCCGTTTATCGCCCAGCCCGCGCCGGAGAGGAAGACCGCTCCCGAACCTTCCTCCGTAACGCCAATCGATGCAACCGGCAACCTCGCGGCCGACCACACCCTGCTCGAGCTCGACCGCGAGCTCGACCTGCTCTTCGACCGTATGCAAGACGAGTTGGAAGAAACCGGCGTTGCGAGTCCTGAAAGCGTGGCGGCCTTTCACAGGCTCTGCGACGCTTTCGGAGACAAGGTCGACCGGATCGGCCGCTTCATCCGCGTCATGGAGGCGCGCGAGGCTTACTGCAAGGGCGAGGCAGCGCGGTTGACCGCCCGCGCCAACTCCGCCGGCAACAAGGTGGCCCACGCAAAGTCGCTGGTCCTCTACTATCTCCAAAGCCGGAATATAAAGAAGATGGAGGGCAAGCAGTTCACCCTCCGCCGCCAGCCGAACTCGCAGGACACGGTAAAGATCACCGACGAGAACGTCGTCCCGTTTGAGTTCAAGCGGGTCGAAGCTCGGTTTGCGGGCGGCGCCTGGGAGCAACTTCTGGCCGCGGTTCCGGATGCCGCCAAACCGCTCCTTGCGGCGGGCCTTCACACGGTCGCGCCCATGAACGACGCCATCAAGTTGGCGGTCGCCGGCAAGCGGGAAGTTCCGGGGGCCGTCGTCAGCCGCGGACAGCACGTCCGTGTGGCGTAATCCGGTGCCGGGGAAGGGAGGTCCCATGCGGTCGTATGAAAACATCGTTGAAAAGGCGCGGCGGCTCATCCTGGACCACAAACTCCGAAGCGGTCCCGCCCTGATGGAATACTTCGCCTCGCGGGTGGCCCTCGATCCAAGCCTCGACCCCGACGGCCTCCAGAAAGAGGCCGTCGCGCGGGGTCTCTATCGGTATATGGGCGAACGCTATCTGCTCGCCTTGAAGTTCGCCCTGTCCTGCGCGGAGGCCGGGATCAAGCTGGACGTGATCCGTTCCGACGAAGAGCTGGCGCGTTTTCTGGAGCGGGCGTCCCACGCAATGGCTCCCTTTGGCCACTGCGGAAAAGTCCTCGCCGATCTCAAGATCGAAGCCTGCCAGCTGGGCTTGCACGCGCTACTCGCCCAACCGCGCTAAATAGAGGTCGGAACCACCTAATTCCGCCGGGCGTGTTTGCACGCGCCCGGCGCAACCGCGTCCGGGACATCCCGGAGCGCAAGGAGAACCATGAGCCTCCAACGCATCGCAAACGCCGAAGCCGCCGCCATCGTCGAAGAAGTCGCCCGCGCCCTGGTCGACCACCCGGATGCGGTGGTGGTCCGCGTGGCCGAGCAACAACTGGAAGGAGCCGTGATCCGGCTGTACGTCGCCGAGTCGGACCGGGGCCAGGTCATCGGGAAACGGGGCCGCACGGCGCACGCCCTGCGCGTCCTGTTGACCGCCGTGGGCAGCCATCGCGGCCAGCGTTACGCGCTCGACATCGTCGAACCGCCCGAGGCGCGGGAACCGGCTGGCATCCATGCGGTCAGCCGATGATGGCCCGCGGCGATCACCGGGATATTCTGTACCATCAACCAATTCACGGTAAGGGGCCTTTCATGCGGCGTTCCGCTCTTGTTTTCCTTGTCCTTTGTTGCGCCACTCTCTTCCCAAACATGCCCGCCAAGGCCCAGCCGTCCTTCCGGGGCGGCACGATCAAGGTGAGCGTGGCGGGCGGTTCGACCGGCGTTCCATCTTCTTCGGGAACGCTTACCCTGAGCCCGGCCGGCGCAACCTTCGAGTCCTCCGATTACGTTTTCGAGGTTCCCCCCGCCGACATCGCGGCCGTCGAGTACCACGGCGCGCGCATGGACTTCCTGACCATCGAGCTCGATTCGCACTCGAAGATGATCGCGGGCTACCGGCCCCTGATCTCCACCCGGCCAAACGCCCTCAAGGGACCGGTCTATCTGCTCGTCTTTCAACTGGACCCCGGCGAGTCGGTCGCGGCCGACGTCAAGCTCGCGGCTTCCTTTCAGGCGTTTGCGCAGGAGGTCAAGGCCGCGAGGGAGCGGACGGTGGTGGGAGCGGCGGCCGTCGATCCGGCGGTGGCCGCCGCCCATCCCTCGCTTGGCAAGACCGTGCATGCCATCATCCAGAACAAGCAGGGACTGTTGACCTTCTTTCCGGGCCGTCTCCAGTTCGACGGCCAGGACGTGCGAATCTTGCTTCCTCTCGCGGAGATCGGCAAGATCGATCCGGCGGGCGCGCGGGAAACCTTTCTTCGCGCCACTTTGGCCGACGGAGCCGGCAAGAGCCGACTGGGGGCCGCGTATTCGGCCTACACGGTCTGCTGCGATGATCGTAAGTTCCAGTTCGTCCTTTCTCCCGAAGAACCTATCGCGCCCGCCTTCCGATTGGCGGTTGATTTTCAGCAGTACGCGGAGACTGTCCGCGCGGGCAGGGAACAGGGCATCGTCCATGGCGCCGAGCGGAACGGATCGGCGGCGACTACGGCAGGATCGAGGGATTCAAACCGGCGAGAGTTGGGCCGCTACGACGCCGGGTTCCTTGAACATCACAACCCTTCCAGCAAATTCATGAACAGCTTGAAGGTGATTGCGGGCATTCCGGGGACAGTCGTTCTCTTCGACACGGGCGTCGGCTATGTTTCGGCCAAGCCGGACCCCCAGGTCAAAGCTCCCCGCAAAGCCTTCCTCCAGGACGGGTACCTGAAGTTCCTGGTGCCCTCCACCGCCATCGCGTCGGTGAGCGATGTCAGCGTAGTCCTGGACGCCAACGGCGGCGGCGGCAAGAGCAACTCCTACATCGCGGAGATCGATGTGGACCGGAGCTCACCGTTCTTCGAACAAAACAAGTCCCTGTTCGCGGAATCCGAGCAGGACAACCGCATCTTCCTGGCGTTCCGCGACCGCACATCGCTCACGCTCTTTCTTCGTTCCGTTCCCCATGGCAGAGCGGCGCGCGACAGTTTCTAAACCCCGACATCGAACCGCTTTTCCATCGCCGGGCCCATGTGGCCCGGCGGTTTTCGTTGCAAGCCTGTTTCCTCTCCGCTCGTTTCTATCCTCCAATGCGGCGGTTTGGAGGAGCCATTCGTCGATGACCATCGCCAATGACCGAGCGCGAGGTTCCCCAGGTCGCGCAAGGAGGTAACGTGTAGTCCGCACAGATCCCCCAACCATCAGGAAATGCCATCAACCGAGGACCGGTTCCACCATGTTCAAACAGCTATCCCCTCTTCTCTCCACGCGCAGCCTCGTCATCACCGCCACGTTGGTCGACAACGACCGCATCCGGGTCACGGTCAATCCCCGCCCGACCGGCAAAGACGAAGCCAAGGAACTTTCACAACCCTTCGCGGTCGAAGGAACCGCCGAGGAGCTCGACAATGAACTTCCCGCCGCCATCGCCGGCTACACCACCGAACACATGAGCCTCGCCCGGTCCCTTGAGGTCATCAAGACCAACATGGACGCGGCCTTGAAGGCGGCGAAAGCCGAGGCGGACAAGAAGGTCGCCGAGGCCCGGAAGACGACCGGCAAGCCCGGAGCCGTCGCGAAGGCTCCCGAGCCCGCTCCCGCGCCGCCCGCAAAGCCGGCCGAGCCGTCGCTCTTCGATCCTCCCGCCGATGAGCCGACTGCGCCGAAGGCGGCTCCGCAACTCGCCACGATGACGCCCTCCACGCAAGTACCCGGCAGCACAACCACCACCGCAACCATCAACGAAGAGGACGAAATCCTCCAGGAGGCATTCTTTGGCGCTGAAGACGATCGCATTGCCGCGTGAGTTTACCCTGAACGGCAGGAAGCTGGCCGATCCCAACCCCAACCTCGGCATCGACGAGGTCCGCACCCACTACACCGGCACCTACCCGGAGCTGAACAACTCCTCCTACGAGGAGACGCTTACCGACCGGGCACGGGTGATCGCCTTCACCTCCTCCGTCGGACACAAAGGTTGACGCCGCCATGACGTCCACGCTCCGCAACAACGGCTCCGCCGCCGACCGGAAACGCCTGCTGTCCGAACTCGACAAGTTCGGACAGCGGGAGCGCACCCACGACCAACAGATGCTCGAAAGGTTTCTGCGATGCCCCACACTCCGATCGGTCTCGTCGAACGCGGATCTTCTCACGAAAACACGGGCGGGCTCGGCGAACAACCTTCCCCTTCCGTCCGCCTTGCTGCCCTGGCTGCACTGAGCTTCGGACAACAAACCTCCACGCTCCTCTTGCCTTCCCCCCTCGCGACCCCGGCGTCCTTCCATCTCGTTCAGGGGGAGGACAAGGGACTTGTCCTGGCGCGCAGCCTGGTTCGTCTGGGCCTGGGTTCGATAGAGCTGTGGAACGAGAGCAAGGGGGACACCTCGCTCTTCGTCCGCAACAGCCTCAACGGGTGGTTCGGAGAACTGGGAGCGGACCGGTTGAAGAGCCGCATCGCCCTCAACCTGGCCATCGTCGACTCTCTCGAAGGCGAGGAAGCCGCAGACGGCAAGATGTATGTGTTGGTCGAGACCACCGATGGATGCGGCTGTTTGTTTATCGGAAAGGCCATAGAGCGGATGGAGGCCGAGAGCAAAGGCCTCGGACTGGCCTTTTACCTGGTCCTCCAGTCGACCATGAACGGCTGGATGGAGGTCTATGGTCTCGACAACGCACGGTACTTCTTCGAAGGATGGAAGGAGGGAATACGGATGGACATGGAGGGCGAGGAACTTCCACCCGCAACCACGTTCCTTGAATACTGCGACACCCGGGGCATCGACTTCCCGGACGAGGATCGCGGCTGCCCCGCCTGCATCCGCGCCTTCACCACGACATCGGCTACCTCGAAAAGCTGGTACCGGCGGTCTCGCGCGCAGTTGGTCCGTCATCGGGGAGGCTCCTTTGCGGACCTGATCGAGCCGGTTCTCGCCGTCGCGGGCGTTCGGTGGACGAAACGGTCCGGACTCGACGAGCGAGACTTGGGCTTCTGGGACGATGGGCCGCTGCCAAATTGGCTCCTCGCCTTCCATTCCGACGATTCCGTCAGCCAGGCGTTCGACGAGGAGGGAGCCACCATGAACGAGGCCTCGCACGCGCCGACGTGGATCGAGGCCTTCGACCCTTTGGACGTGAAGCAGGTCGGACGCATCCTCCGTCACGCGCGCAAGCTCATCGAGGTCAACCTCCACCTCGTCCAGCTTGCGGAGGCGATCGACAAGCTCACCCCTTCCCAGATCCCCGGCAACCCCGAAAGGAACACCCATGCAGGCACAGATCGCAATCGGCTCGACGGCCAGCTACGAGCTGCGTGATGCGTTGCTCGTCTACCGCCGCGACCGGAAATCGAACGGCGAACCCGGCGAGCAAGCGTTTGTCACCCACCATCCGGTCCTTTACCGCAAGAACGAACCCCCGGGAATCGGCCCGGGGTCCGCACTCAGACAAGAGAGCCTTCACTCCCTGATGGATGCCCTCCAGGAGACTCTTCCCTTCGAGTTCCTTCCCGCCAACGTGCTTGCCCGGACCAACCGGCTCGTCGCGTGGTGGACACCGCCCTCGGTCCGCGCCATGTTCTACCCGAAGGGAGAGGGAAAAGAGATGGCCACCCTGTCCGGAATGCGGTTTCCGCAGCCCGGACTCATCTTCCGGACCGAAGGTCGTTCGCTGTCCGTGCGCGCGGTTGCCGGCGAAGAACGTCCGACGCCGGAGACGGCCTTGTTCCGTGCGCCCTACTGGAACGTCGGCGACCGCGGCGCGGTCTGCCTCGGCTCCGCCAACGTGCCCCGCGATCTTGCCGTCTCTTCGATCCCACTCTGGGAGAGGGGCTTCTTCGAGAGCGAGTTCACCCACCCCAACGGAGCCAAGCGGCTGACCGCACATCCTTCAGGCTTCGTCGGACTGTGGAAAGAGCTCGCCGGTGCCCCGCGCTTCCCGCGCGAATACCTCGCGGACGCCGAGCAGACGGTGGAGTAGTTTATTACCGAGCGGTAGGCAAGGCTCGCGGACACTTGTTTCTGGAAAGGAGACGCTTTGAAGATCACCCACAACCTCGCGTTCGACCCGTCCAGTCGCCGGAGCATCTCCGTCCATCTCATCGGCTGCGGCGGCAACGGCAGCGCCGTGCTGTTCGGTCTGCCCTATCTCCACCACGCGCTGCTGGCATGGGGCCGCTCGGAGGGGATGGAGGTCACCGTGATGGACGGCGATGTCGTGTCGCCGACCAACTGCGTGCGCCAACCGTTCGGAGCCGGCGACGTCGGCCACAACAAAGCCTTTCTCTTGATAAATCGGGTCAATCTCTTCCACAATCTGAACTGGAAGAGCGACGCCCGCTTCTTCGACAAAGACACCCATCCGGCAACACGGTCGCACGGCACCGCGACCGTCGACCTGGTCATCAGTTGCGTCGATACGCGGTCGGCGCGGCGGGAGCTGCACGGCGCCTTCAACTCAAAGGACGGTCCCTGGTCGAAGGTTCGTTACTGGCTCGACCTCGGCAACGGGTCCAGCAGCGGCCAGTTCGTGCTGGGACAACCGAAGAACGACGTCAACCGCCAGTCGAAGACCCGGCTGCGCACCGTAACCGAGTTGTTTCCTTCGATCATGGATACGGCCGCAGGCGAAGGAAAGCTGCCCAGCTGCTCTGCGGCCGAAGCGCTCGACCGGCAGGAACCTTTCATCAACAATGTGCTGGCGACGAGCGCGCTCGCCATGATCACGCGCCTCTTCCGCTACGGGTCGCTCGACCATCACGGAGCCTTCTACAACGCGGTGAGCGGAAGGACTGTGCCCATGCCCATCGATCCGGACATGTGGGAGAAGTCCCGCAAGCGGCGATCTCAACCCTGAGATAGGTCAAAACACCGGCGTTATGGGTGCAAGGACCGTCACAACCCTGAAAGGAGGTCGAATGTCGCTGCCCATATGTACGAAGCCCGGATCAACGTTTGGTCGATGAACGGACCGGCAACGAGTACATCTTCGTCGACTATGCAAAGCGATGGAAAAGCGGATCGGATCCACTTGGGGTCGTTCACGGGGGCACCTCCCTCCATAAGCGAGACGGTGGCAGCGTTCGCCATACTGTTCCCTGCTATTGCCATTGATCGTGAACGGAAGAAGCTGCAGAGCTACATGGATGAGGTTATTGCTTGTCTGCATAACCTCGTTCTGCTCCGGCTAAGCAGTGCCCGCGTCATAGACGTGCCAACTCAAAGACCGCAGTCGGCTGGAAGGGCCGGGTTAAATTCGAGCAGAGGCTTTCCGAACCGACGTGTGCAAGGATACGCTTCTGCCGTCTAATACGGGCGTTGGCTGAAAGAATTTCGTCCCTGTCTGCGCCGTGTGCGCTCTGAAACAAGACCCGCGCACAAGAGCGGAAAGGCTATCGCACACGAACAGCTTTTGTGTCGCCAAACCTTCATCCAAGCCGAACTTTCATGCAGCGATGGCTCCGCGCTCCGAAGCCGGAAGGCCGAACCGCGTAAGCTCGACCGGTGCCCTGCGTTGGCAACGATAGTCCCCGACTTGTCGCCATCTTTGTGACTGGCCCCACGAAACCCGTCTCGCGGCCTCCAAGATGTTGCCCGCCCTTTCAGAAGATAGCCTCCGAGCACCGCAGCCGGGTGGAAACCGATGTCAGCTCGACCGGAACACTGCAAGGGGACGGAAAGTGCCCGACCACCTTAACTTCCGTAGTTGGTTGGAAGATTTGCGTTCGCGCTCTCGGGATCTTTGGCTGACATGGGCTCGGATGCAGCCCCCGGTGGAAAACGGGCGTGAGTTCGACCCAGAGGCACTGCGACGGCACTGGTGATGCTTACCTGCGGCCACTCCGCAGTTCGCTGGAACCATGCGTTCCACAGTCTTGGGTTTCGCACATCCTTGCTGGAGCTCCTCTGTGGCATACGCAGCAATGTGGATCAGCCAGGGTCCTGCGAAGACAACGGATGATTCTTGATCTTGCCGAGCATCCGCAGTTGGCTGAAAAGACCTGCCTTTCTCGGTCTCCAAGCCGCACGCTTCCACGCACGAGCAGGCCTCCGCGTTCCGCAGTCGGCTGGAAAGGCACGTCACATGGGGCGTACCCTAGAGGCCCTACGATAAACTCGTTCTTACCCCGCCCGATATCCGCAGTTGTCTGGGGAGACCTGCCTTCCGCGGTCTCGGAAGCCCGCCCTTTCCACGCACGAGCTGGCCTCCGGGCTCCGCAGTCGGCTGGAAAAACAGGGATAGCTGAACTCGGTCCACATCGTTTGCGGGCGAAGGTACGAACTCCGGCCTTTACCACAGCGGGCTGGAAGCATGATCGCTTGTCACCTTCCGAACACCGAAACTCCGCGGATGAAGGCGCGCAAGAAATCGTATGCAGCAAGTCTGTCGAGCTCACAACGACCGTGACTGTCGCACGAGCCGGATTTCTCTTTCAGTAGGTCAATTTAAGGTCTCCGCAGTCAGCTGGAAACGCACACTCCCTCGAGCGGATCTTAGAGTCCGCGATAGACCTCGTTCTCACCCGCCCAACATCCGCAGTTGGCTGGAAAGACCTTTCTTTCGCCGGGCTCGAAGGCCACCACTTCCACGCACAAGCGGGCCCTCGGGTTCCGCAGTGCGCTGGAAAACGCACGTCCCATTGAGCGGACCTCAGACTCCCAGCGCTAACCTCCTTTTCACACCGCCCAACATCCGCAGTTGGCTGGAAAGACCTGCCTTTCGCGGTGTCGAAGCCCAGCACTTCCATGCACGAGCGGGCCTCCGG
>CBDCDQ010000008.1:0-30238 GCA_965215415.1 Acidobacteriaceae bacterium
TGTAAAATCCGCCCGAAGCAGCCGGGTCACATGAACGCGGATCAAGTCCGCTCCTTCAATATCGATCTTCGTAACGGCTTCAATTAAGTTTCGGCCCAGATCGATGGGGTCAGTGTCGAACCCGGACTCATCTTTTGAGACAAAGAAAAGGCCTGCAACGCCTGTCCGCGAGTTGAGTTCCTCTTGAATCATGCCCAACGCCTTCGCAAGCAGCAAGTATGGTAACGCGTCGCGTTTCATCTCCTCCTGGAGCGGAACAAAGATGCGCGGGTACTGCGATCCGTCACCTTCCAGGTGCAATTCCAGGCGGGCACGGGGCCCACCGCTTCCTTTCATCCTCTGGTCGTACTTTTCTTTAAGAAAAGCCACCTGCTTGACATAGCGCAGAGGAAATAGATCAGTCAGACTGATCAACGCGATTTCATTGGGCTTGGCATCACTGTCGATGATCTCGACATTACCCCCTCGTGCCCCCTGAAACGCATCTTTTAGCTTTCCGGTAAATTCAGCCAGTTCAGGACGGCGAGGCATGATGACGGACATGGTCGAGACGGCCGTCTGCACGCCGGCCGGAATGCCGGGACCGATCTTGTGCTCTTCCGATGCGTCAAAGGTCAAATAGCTGCCGGCGTGGCTAACTAGTTCGGTGACGTAGGTTCTCAATTCCTGAGCATCGCCCCCATAGCGTTCCTTAAGACGCTCGATAATGCTCACGCCAAGCAACTTGTCCTTTTCGTTTACCACAAGGTTGTTATGGGCGATCTGAGCGTTCTTGGCACATTCCTTATCAAGAACGTCAAGGAAATCAACTGGACCGGTCCGCTGATTGAACACGCTGAAGTTGGGATTGTCACCCAACCGGTCGACGAGCGCTTGTCTGACCCGAGCAGTCTGCGTGCGCTGCTCATTCTCGTCCTTGACCAAATTGGTGCTCACCCGCCGAACGAGATCGGGATCGTAGAACCGGACGAGTTGTTCGCGCAAATCGACCTTGCCATCGTCCGTGACGCGCTCGGCCAGCCTGTCGTTATATTTCTTAACCGCGGCCGCCGCCGTACTCGCACATTTATCCACTTCGCTCTTAAGGTCGCTGATCTCACCCATTACGTCTTCCATTAACTGCTTCGAGAAGATGAGCGCTTCAATCCGCGTACGGTAGATGTACTGTTCTTGTAGCGTTTCGCCTTGAGCATCGAGCAGGCTGTCCGGCTTGCCGAACACCGTCTTCTGTAAGAACCCCATCCCGGCCCAAGCTTGGTTGTTTGCTCGTACTCGGCTCGCGGCTTGCTCCTCATTGGCCTTCATCTGCGTGACCTTGTCATCGACAAGTTTTCGGCGTTCATCTAACAGATCAAGTCCGGCTGCTAGAAGGCGCGAGATGTCGACCGCAGACTTAATGCCGTTCTTCCACTCGGAAAACATTTCGAGTTCGATCCTGCGACGGATTTCACGCGAATGCTCCTTGCGAGCTTTCAGTTTCGTCTCATAAAACTTGCGAACACCAATTCCCCGGTAATCCTGGTCAAACCGCCGCTCACACAACTTGGCTAATTCATCCAGCCAAGCCTCTCGCGGTTTTTCCCGTACCACAGACTTGAAGTTCGGCAGTACATCTTGCCACTCGTTGTTGATTGGCTTCCACTTTTTATTGTTTACGTCCTCGGGCAGGATGCCGACCGATAGCGTCAGGTGTTCATCGCTCAGACCCCAGCGAAACAGAGTTTCCTTCTGCTGAACAAATTCGTGGAAATCTTGGTTGCGAGGCTCGTCAACGAAGCCGCTAGTGTCCGACCAAGTATTGAAGCGAAGCTGCAGCGCAGCCTGACGCGCGAAGTTGTAGGTCAGGTATTCGCCAATCTCTTGCTCAGGAACAGCTAGGCGCTTAATGCCAAATGTCAGAAATCGCTTGCTCCGTTCAGGATTGTTGCTGCCGGGCGCGCGCTCCGGAGTGCCATCACCATTCTCTGCATTCTCCCAACGACCGAGCGTCGGCCAACTAATATTCCGGGTTGCTACAACTTTCTGATACAGAAAGTCTGCAATGATATTCGGCAATTGCTTGTCCACATCGACGGTAAGGCCATTGTCGTTTTCGTTCGTGAAGACGTAGCAACCATTGAAAGCGTCGTCAACCTTCAATCTTCCCTTCACTCCTAAAAGGTCGGTTGGGTGAAACCGGCCAACACTCAACGCATTCAGTTCGAGTAGGGCGGCAAACCCGTTAGCGTGATAGTTCCCGGTGTCCCAATTAGGGTTCGGGTATGTCTCGGGCAACAGCGTATACAGAATGATGCGATAACGCTTGGAGTCTGGATATGTATCGCGCAAAATTGAGACAGCATCGACGACGCTACCGCTCCCCGTTCCGCCGGCCAGTCCGCAGACGACGTGAAACGTAATATCCGTCATCCCGCTTTCCTGCAGGTCCTTCACCAGCGATTGCACCTGCTGCTTATATAGGTCAGCCTTACAGGCAAAAAGGAAACGGCCTAAACGCCTCTTCTGACCACCCAGGGTTACGCCGATAATGCTCCCAAGCACATCCCGCCACTGTTCTGGGTCGCCGATCCACGGCTTAATGCCCGGATAATTGTCTATGTTATCCAGCCGGGCCCGCAGGTTAGCTTCTTGGATTAGGAGCTGACCACGCTTGTTAAGCTGTACGCTCGTACCGAGGATCTTCCAGCTTGCATCCTCGATCGACATCATTTCATTGCTGGAATCCACGTAAAGATAGGCGAGGTTCACACCCTCGACTGCGTTGCCGCGGAACTCCTGATAGATGGCTTTCCTGAACGAACGAATGATCTTGCCGCCCGTTCCGCCAAGACCAATGATGAAGTGGTTGCTTTTCATAAAGCCCGGTCAAACCTTTGCGTTTCAATAATATGCATCTGTGGACGGTTCATTGTACCGTGTGCAGTACCGATTCAGGACAAATACAGCTCAGATATGAGCAGGGTAAATGAAAGATAACGAAAGAACGAAAACGTTCCAGGGTATCAAGAGAGGTACGGCGTGGACGAAAACGTTATTTAGACAATGCACGAAGGAACGCTTTCGTTCTATGCTTCGGAGCATGGCGGTCACGGTAGGCATGGTTTCGCAGAAGGGCGGCGTCGGCAAGAGCACCCTCTCCCGCCTTGTAGCGCGCGAGTACGCTCTGGCCGGGTGGACGGTCAAGATCGCCGATCTCGACGTTTCGCAGGGCACGAGCTTCAACTGGCAGTCGCGCCGCCTGCAGGCCGGGATTGAACCAATCATCCCCGTAGAACGCTTCGGCACGGTCGAGCAGGCATTGAAGACCGGAAGCCACTACGATCTGCTGATTTTGGACGGACCGCCCCACTCCACCGCGGGCACCCTCAAGATCGCCGCCGCTTCCCTGCTCACCATTCTTCCAACCGGCCTTTCGCTCGACGACCTGGAACCGTCCGTTCTGCTTGCCCACGAGCTGCGCAAACGGAACATCCAAGCCGCAAAGATCGCCTTCGCTTTGTCGCGGGTGGGTGACAGCGAGTCCGAGATCGCCGAGGCCCGCGAGTACATCGCCCAGGCCGGATACCGACTGCTGTCCGGGAGTCTTCCCGAGAAGACCGCCTACCGCCGCGCCTCGGATGAGGGGCGCTCGCTCACGGAAACGCGCTTCCCTTCCCTCAACAAGCGCAGCGACGAGCTTGCCCAAGGGATCGTCGACCTTATTACGCAGATGCAGAAGGGAAAGGCAGCCTAAACTATGGCAAACGTACCCCCGCCCGCCAAGAAGTCCCGCAAGGGTCCCCCACCGCCCGTCGAGTTGACCGTCGGCAATCTGGAGAAGTCCGAGCCCGGAACCCTCAAGCCGCTCAACTTCAAAGTTCCGGCCGACTTTCACCGCGAGTTCAAGGTCTACGCCTCGCAGCAGGGAATCAGTATGCTGGACCTTCTACAGGAAGGCTTCAAAGTCCTGCGGGAGCGGCGCGGATAGATAACGAAAGAACGAATACGTTATTGAAGGCTGACGAAAGAACGAATGAAGGAAATAGCGAAAGCACGACAAAGAGGGTTGAATGGCCGGTAAGGCATCGGCCGGCGATGGCGTCACGCCCGCAGCGGCGAGGGATGTGGCCGTTCGGGACAGGACGGCGGAGAACCGCATCGCAAAAGGGAAGCAGGCGCTTCGTTTAGGCCACCTCTTGGATGATCGCAATACGGGCAAGCTGGGGGACGAGGTCATCAAGATCGCCCAGGCCATGCTGCTCTGCACGTTGCCGTACAGCGCGACCACGGAGACCCACATCACCCGGACGGCCCGCTTGGGCGACAATTCCACCCTCACCGTAACCTTCAGCAGGGGCATCCCGGACGTTCCGTTGCCCTTCGGCTCTGACCGGAAGCTACTCGCGTGGGTTTTCGACCGCGCCATCAACTCCGAATCGCCCATGATCGCTTGGGAATCAGCCTGGGAATACCAGAAGGAGATGGGCCTCAAGCGATCGGGAAAGAACAACAAGGATCTCCGCGAGCGGTTTCACCGCATCAGCGGCCTGAACATCAACATCGAGCGCAAGGACGCGGCCGGAATCACTGGCAAGAACTTCTCCATCATCGACACCTACAACTTGCCGCCTTCCATCACTGGCACGAAGTTCAACCCCGATCAGCAGAGGCTCGGATACAACCCGGAAGCCGAGCTTCCCCCCGCACCCTTTGGCATAGGCATCAACCAGACGCTCTTCCACGACATACGGAAGCACCACGTCGCCGTGCCGCGCTCGCTTTGGCTGCAATCGAAAGGGAACTCGCAGGTCCAGGACATGGTGCTTTGGCTGTACTACCGCTGTTACGCGGCCAAGAATGAATCAGTGATCCCGTGGTCCGCGCTTGCCGAACAGTTTCCCCAAGACAAGAACCCCAGGCGAGCCCGCCAACACGCGAGGGAAGCGATAACCCAGCTCCGCCTGCTGTGGCCGGGGATACGGGTTGAGGCGACCGATACGGGCATCTGGGTAGACAGGGCGGTACAGTCTCTGCTCTTGGACGATCCATCGAAGGGCCGTTTGCGCCGCCTCGGCTAGGTGAACTTCCCCGTACGCTCCTCATTGCGTGTGGAAGGTGAACTTCCCCGTACGCTTCTCCGCAGGAGGCTGCTGAAAAGCTCGGAACGACGGTGAACTTCCCCGTACAAGAATGTGAACTTCCCCGTACGGAATGGTGAACTTCCCCGTACAAGAATGTGAACTTCCCCGTATATCCACGTGAACTTCCCCGTACGCCTTAATTAGGAAGCAAGAGATTACAAGAGATGCAAGAGATCAATAGAGAGCAGGAGGGGGCTCTGTGGATCGGTGGAAGAACGACAACGGCCAAAACAACAGCCAAAACAACGGCCAAAACAAAGACTGCCTTATGAAGGAAAAAGAAAAAACAGACCGGACCTTCCTCCAAATGACACACACGGTAGAGCAGAACAGGGCCTAGGTGCTCCCAAACGAGAAAGAATGAGGTCAAGACTGTCGCAAGTCGGCCGACGCAGCGTAGAGGGTCCTACAACAAAATTTTGCGCCCGATCTTCCACTCGCGCCCGGCCCGCGTTTCCAGCGCCGGGAGAGCTGGCCGATTTTGACACCCAATTCGCAATAAACACGAGGAAAACCGTACGTCTAGGTTCACATCGTTTCCCCTGAAAGCCACATACGGCTCTACAGGGAGGAGGTTTCCTCCCTGTCTCCGGCCCGCCGGTCCTCCGCCACCCTTCTCTGCGGGCCTTTCCCGCCCGCAACGCCCACCATTGAGACCAGAACAAGCAACCGCCGCGACAAAAGCATCTCCCATGCGCATTTCGCGCACAAAGGCCAACGTAACCAGACCTGCTGAGGGACTCCGTCCCTGGCGCGCGCAAGCTGATGGAAAAGCTCCGTGCAGCTCGAGGTGTTCGCTTCCTCCGGCCTTCGGCCCGCCTGACGGCGGCTTTTCCCACAACTTGCGCTTGCCGCCCCTGCTGGCGTGGGCCAGGGCCAAGGCGTGTCTGTGAGAACAGCCACTGCCAAATCCACTCAAGCAGGGACGAACACCATGAAGAAGTCAGCCGCTAAGACCATCGCCTCCGCCGCCATCCAGCCCGCAGCCCCCGTCCAGACAACAGCCTTTCCGCCCAAACTCAAGCAGCAGACGACCCGCGAAGCCATCGCCGCCAACATCGAACTCCTCATTGAGCAGTTGGACGCCGGACACTCCGAAGGTTTGACCGCCTACCTCACCGCGATGGGCCGTTTCCGCAACTATAGCTTCGGAAACATCCTTGAGATCGCCCGGCAGAAACCCTCTGCGACCCGCGTTGCCGGACTCTATGCGTGGAACCAGCTTGGACGGCGGGTAAAGAAGGGGGAGCGCGGCATCCGCATTCTCGCCCCCATGATCGGCGTCGGACGGAAGAAAGACACCGAAGCGGAGAAGGACATTCGCACTCAGAACCAGCCCGTGCTCGTCGGCTTCCGCTCCGCCTACGTCTTCGATGTGGCACAAAACCGAGGGAGCGGAGCTTCCAGAACTCGCCTCCAAAGTAAGCGGCAGCGCGGGGGAGTACCGCGAACGGCTCATCGACTTCATCCTTGCCCAGGGTATCCAGATCGAGTTCAAAGAGTCCATCGCGCCCGCTCTGGGGATGAGCTACGGCGGCAAGATCGCGTTATTGCCGGGGCAGGGAAGCGCGGAAGAGTTCTCCACCTTGGTTCACGAGCTCGCCCACGAGATGCTCCACAAGGCCGACCGGCGCACCGCAACCACCAAAACCGTGCGCGAAACCGAGGCCGAAGCGATCGCCTTCGTGGTCGGAACCGCCGTTGGTTTGAGCAACGAACGCGCCTCCGCCGACTACATTCACCTCTACCACGGCAACGCGGCCCTGCTCGCTGAGAGCCTTGAAGTGGTCCAGAAGACCGCCGCCGTCATCATTGGAGCCCTCGAAACGCCTACACAGGAAGCCACAGCGGAGCCGGAGAGAGAACCCGGCCCCGCGCTCGCCAAAGCCAGCTAAACCAGTCATCGGGAGCGGGCGGCCATGCCGTCCGCTTACTCTCCACTGGTTTATGGGTGATTATGGGTGTACATATGGTGAAGCCATGTTCCCGCTCGACACGCTCCCAATCACACCGGAAGTCCTTACCTTGATTGCCGAAATCGACGAGTTCAAAGGGGCTTGGAGAGCTTTGGGAACGCTCGCTCCCGAGCGGCTTCGCGCGCTCCGCCATGTGGCCACCATCGAGAGCATCGGCTCTTCCACCCGGATCGAAGGCAGCAAACTGACCGACCGCGAGGTCGAGCGGTTGCTCGCCAACCTCGACATCGGATCGTTCGCCGGCCGCGACGAGCAGGAGGTCGCCGGATACGCCGAGGTGATGGAGACCGTCTTTCGTGCGTGGGAAGAGATCGCGCCCACCGAAAACCACATCAAGCAGCTTCACCGCGACCTCTTGCGCCACAGCGAAAAGGACGAACGGCATCGCGGCGAGTACAAGAAGCTCTCCAACAGCGTCGCCGCTCTCGACAAGCGCGGCCGACAGGTGGGCATCGTCTTCGAGACCGCCACACCGTTCGAGACGCCCCGGCTCATGGCTGAGCTGATCGATTGGTTCGCCGACGCCCACAAGCGGCGTCGGCTCCATCCCCTGCTTTTGATCGGCGTCTTCACCGTTGTCTTCCTCGAAATCCATCCTTTTCAGGACGGTAACGGGCGATTGAGCCGGGTCCTGACCACACTGCTGCTCTTGCAATCCGGCTATGCCTACGTTCCCTACAGCTCGCTTGAGAGTGTCGTCGAGCATAGCAAGGAAGGCTACTATCTCGCCCTCCGGCAGACGCAGGCGACGATCCGGGGACCGGCTCCCCACTGGGAGCCCTGGCTGCTTTTCTTTTTACGTTCCTTGGACCAGCAGAAGCGAAGGCTCGCGGCCAAGATCGAGCGCGAGAAAATCGTTATGGCCGCACTTCCCGCGCTCTCCGTCCAGATCGTCGACCAGGCGCGAAGCCATGGCCGCGTCACCATGGGCGAGATGATCCGGCTGACCGGAGCCAGCCGCAACACCCTCAAGGAGCATCTTGCCGCCTTGGTTGAGAAGCGGCATTTAGCTCAGCATGGAACAGGGAAGGGCACCTGGTACGCGCTCCCGTAAGGCCAATCGGATGCCCAAGGGCTGGTAGGAGAAGCTATCTTTGGAAAGGGTCGAGACAGGTTCGCGGCTATGCTCAGGGAGAGGAACACATGGACGTTCAAGCGATCATCGACGATATCGACCGGCAGTTCGCGCAAATGCGGCGAGTGCGGGAACTGTTCGTTAGCATCATGGAGGGCGACCCGCCAGCCGCCGAACGTCCCGGCCGGCCCAAAGGATCGGCCAACAAGACGACGGAAGCGGGCTTCGCGGCTTCGAAGAAGACACCCAAACCCGCCAAGCGAACGATGAGCGCCGAGGGCAAAGCGCGCATCGCAGCCGCACAGAAGAAGCGATGGGCGGCGCAGAAGCAGGCACAGGAACCGGCCACCCGCAAGTACGCCGCGAAGCCGAAAGCCGCCAGGAAGACGGCGGCGAAAGCGAAGAAGACCACCGCTCCCGAGGCTCAACCGGCCAGTGAAGCGGCCATCTAACGGACGTTCCAAGACACCGTGAGCGGAGCTTCCAAGGACGATTTATCGCGCCAGCGCACCCATGCGGAGCGGATGCTTGCCCGCGCCGAGCGGCGAGAGAAGCAGGCCGCGAAGCTGATCGAGAAGTGGAAAGAGCGCCTTGCGGAGCTCGACCGGGCCGGGATCGCGGCGCGACAGCCGACGCTTTGGACTGAGATTCAGGACAGCGGAACCGTCCGTGACTGATACCCTCGCCCCATGAACGCCGCGTTTTCCAGCCCGTCATCTGTCGCCACCTTTGCCGCTGAGATCGATGCGGAGGGTGTCCTCTTCGACATGGACGGCGTGTTGGTTTGCTCGACCGGCGGCGACGAACGATGCTGGATGCGATGGGCCGAACACCACAAACTCACCTTCGACATCCGGCGAACACATGGCCGGCGCGCCGCCGACACCCTGCGCGAGCATCTTCCCGCAGCCGACGATGGGGCCATCCGGGAGCATCTCGCGCAGCTCGACACGTTCGCGGCCGAGGAACAATCGGGTGTGATCGCTTATCCAGGGGTGCGGGAACTGCTCCGAACTTTGCCGCCGTACCGGTGGACCGTGGTCACGTCCGCATCCGAATCCATGATGCGCGACAGGTTACGAGGGGCCGGGATCGCCGTTCCGGCAGAGGTTGTGGCCGGCGATCATGTCGCCAAGGGCAAGCCAGACCCCGAAGGCTATCGTCGTGGAGCGGCTCTGCTCTCACGCAGTCCAGGGGATTGTGTCGTGATCGAAGACGCGCCCGCAGGCGTCAGGGCGGGGAAGCGCGCGGGCTCCCGGGTCATCGGCGTGCTCTCTTCGCACGCGCCCGATGAGCTCCACGAAGCCGATTGGCTTGTACAGTCAATCGACCGGATTGCCGTCGAGATCGACGAATCCGCCACACTCAAACTCCGATTCCCGGCGTTGGTCCGAGATCATGGCCGATGAAAGCAGGTGCGGGGTGAACGCTTTGACCATCGTGAGCACGGAGCGGGCGGACGGCAGATCGATCCTTGTGAAGTTCTCAGACGCGACCAGCGCGGTATTCACAGTGGAAGAGCTCGCGGGAGTGCGACGCTTTCGGACATCGGAACCCGTCGAACTCTTTCCGCCCAAGATCGCCGCGCGTCCTTGCTGAACGTGTCGGGCAAGCCTTGCCAACGCGGGTACGGAAGGCGCAGGCTGTTGAGCGTGTCGTCCCCAACAGCAAATAAAATCGCCGACCCGGACGCAAGGCCCGGGTCGGCGATGGAAATACGAGATCGTCAGCTCGTCAGTTCGAGCGCCATCGGACCTTCGAGCGCGTCGATGTCTTTGAGACTTCGACCGGCGATGCCTTGGAGATCGCCGTACATTCCCGTGGTCGCTTCGAGCACGGTGAGCAACTCGCGGTCGCGCTTGGCCCATTGCTTGGTCATCCACTTTCGTTCCGCGTCGAGGTCCTTGCGCAGTTCGGTGAACTTTTCTGCGATGCATTCGACGCGGTGCTTGAAGCGCGGGCCGGTCAGGTAGGCATAGATTTGTTGCGCCTTGGTCTCCTGTCCGTCGCTCGACCGGCGCACATTCGAGAGTTCGATCAGGCTCACCCGAAGCGCGTTGGCGACGGGGAGTATGCATCCGAGACTCGAAACCCAGATGCCGTCCATCTGGTCGAAGTGCGTGACATCCTTCGGCATGGTCTGCGAAACGATGACGGCGAGCTCGGCGTGAGCGGCGCGTTGATCGCTTTTGAGCTTCGTCAGCCAACCGTCAGACCAGGCCTTGGTGCGCTTCGACTCCCAGAGGATCTTGCCGCAGAGCTGCCCGGTGTGGTCCCGAACGTGATGGAGAACATCGCCGCCGAACTCTCCTTTGGCCACAGGTTCGATCAGGTCGAAGGGGAATTGGGCGCGGAGTTGATGTTCGAGAACAACCTCCAGCGACTCGCCCTGCGCCTGTTGAGAGCTTTGTTCCGCCTTCCTCTGGAGGCTGGTGATCTGATCGCGGAGTTGCGTGATGGTGTTGTCGCGGTCCTGCACCTTGAGATCGAGACCGGCTTGCGCGTCCGCCAGGGCCTTCGCGCGGACCTCCGCGAGACCGGCGGCGATGCCTCTCTGGAGTTCGAGACCCAGCTCCCGTTCCTTATCTTCGAGGGCTTGCTGCTTCTTGAGAAGACCGGCCTCCGCTTCCTGAGCGATGGTGAGCTTGCGCGTCAGGAGCACGATGCGTTCCTTCTGTTGCGTGGCGGCGTCCCGTTGGGCTTGCAGCTCTTCGTCCATCTGACGGCGAGCGCGGGCGGATTCCTGCTCGGCAATCGTCTTCCGTTCGGTCGCGAGTTTCGCCGCGACTTGATCCTCGACAGCTTGAGCCACCTCTTGCCTTTGCTTCTTTGCGGCGTCTGCGAGCTCCGCCGCGCGCCGTTCGTTTGCTTCGTGTTGCGCGGTGACTGTCTTCTTTTCGTCGTCAAAGATTTTCGCTTGCGCCGCCAGTTGTCGCTCGTATTGCGCGCGAGTGGCGGCCACAAGAGGCGCGGCAAGCGATTCGGTGAGCGCGATGGACTCGCCGCATTTGGGGCAGATCAGCGCCGGGTCGGTCATGGTTGCCATGCGTCAATGCCCTCGCCTTGAGTGTATCCGCGCGCTAAAGTGGATACACTCAGAGCACGCCCGAATCCACTCCAAATGCAACAGAACGCCGCTTTGCGTCGGAAGAAGAGGACGACACATCATCCCCAGAGGGTTCCCGTTGGACACGAAGCGTATACAGTTGTCTACCTCTTTATAATGAGCGATTTACAGGTTTTCGTGCCCGCTCGGACACGGAGGTAAACACGGGTAAACAGATGCGTTTACCATTGTGAACGTGTTTGTGCCACGAGTCGGACTAAGAAACAACCACTTAGCGAGCTTCCGTTTACCCGTGTTTACCACGGTAGACAGTTGTAAACGCGATGGTTCCGTTTGGAACCGGGCAAAGTTGACGTACTTTAGGGCTTCACCGTAGCGTGGAAGAGAGCAACACCGGGCCCCCGCAATGACCGCTTCCCGCATCCCGCCGCCGCTCTTTTCCGAGCCAGCCGCCGTCGAAAGTTCCGTCTCCAGCCGCGCGAAGACCATCGCAACGCGGCTGCCGAAAATCGAAATGGAGGCGGTCGAAGCGGCGGCAAACGCGGCCGGGAAGACGTGCTCCGAGTGGCTGCGCGACGCGGCGATCGCGCACCTGAAACGGCCCGTCCCGAAGAAGAAAGCTTCGCCCGACCCGACGCTGCTGGCCGAGGTTCTGGGTCTCAGAAGCATCGTCGTCAACCTTCTCTCCGCCGTGGCCGTCGACCTTCCGAAGGAGACGGTGCAGCGGATCGTCGCCCAGGCCGACTCAATCAAGCGGGGGAAGGCGGAGGAGGTTCTGCGTCGGCTTGAGGACGACGACGCGCCGAAGACGGAGGGCAAGTAGTGCCGCGCCCGCTCCAATTCCGTGGCCGGGAGATGATCTGGGCACCGATCTTTGCGCTGGCCATGGCGCTCCCGCTAACGGCCTGGTACTGGTTCTTTCTCACGCCGCTCCAGAAGCAATACTTCGTTCCGTTCGCTTGGAACCAGATGCAGGACGGACCTGGCGGCGCGGGACTTGCCGGGCCGGTTTGGACGGTGTTCAAGACCGCGCCGAAGCGCAAGCCGGAGATCGCGCACGACGGCGATGTCGTCTCCGCGACACCGGCCGGAACCGCTATCGGCAGTCCGGCTCTGCCCATGACGCTCTCGCCCAAGGCCGAGGCCGAGGGATGGACAGGGCTGACGTTGACCCGGCAAATCTTCGCTCCCCATCAGTACGGGCCGTTCCTGGAGGAGGAGTTCTTCGACGGTAAAGGCGTGGGCAGGTGGATGCTCAGCCCGCTGCTCTTCGGCGCGGCCGCGTTCCTTCTTCTTTATGGAAGCCGCGCGAAGCTGGGCTTCCAAACCGACGACGAGGAGCGTCACGGCCGGAGGACCAAGGGGCCGGAGCTCGTTTCCGCACGGCGATGGAAGTGGCCCGGCAAAGCCAACGGAATTCGCTTCAGTCTGGCGGGCAATCTTAGATGGCTGGGTTTGCCGGGGCCGGGCTTGCGCGTCCCGCGCTCGCTCGAAGCGAGCCACATCCTGCTGATGGGCGACACCGGGAGCGGCAAGTCGAACGCGATCCGGCAGATACTCCGTCAGGTCGAAGCGCGGGGCGAGACGGCGGTGGTCTACGATCCGGCGGGCGAGTTCGCGGCTGAGTTCTACCGGCCGGAGCGCGGCGACTTTCTCCTCAATCCACTCGACGAGCGTTGTCCCGGGTGGAGCCTTATGGGAGAGCTGACCGGGCGCGGCATGGAATACGCCATCGCCGCCGCCATGCTCCCCGAGAAGGAGCACGGCAATGACTTCT
Source organism: Acidobacteriaceae bacterium (assembly GCA_965215415.1). Lineage (GTDB taxonomy): Bacteria > Acidobacteriota > Terriglobia > Terriglobales > Acidobacteriaceae > Edaphobacter. Next base: position 13,016 of record CBDCDQ010000008.1, read on the forward strand.
TTACCGAGGCCCCGCGCCGGGTGCTCGCCCGCTTGCTCCACAAGAAGCCGCTCGTCTCCGAGCTGCTGCGGTGGATGGCCGACCCCGAGGAGATCGAGCGGCGAGTCGAGGGAACGCCCGAGGCCGCCTACATCGACCGGAAGGCCGGACCGCAGCGCGGCGGTGTGCTCGCCAGCCTCAACATGATCGCCGATAGCCTTGCGCTTCTGCCGACGGCCAGCAAGGCGGGTGCCGTGTTCTGCACGGAGCGGTGGCGCACCGAGCGGACGCGATGGGTGTTCCTGACCTCACGGCCTTCGGTCAGGGAGCGGCTCTTGCCGCTCCATTCCGTTTGGCTGGACCTGCTCATCCTGCGCATGATGGAGCCGTGTGTGAAGCCCGGCGCGAAGCCGGTGTGGTTTGTGTTGGACGAGCTCGCCAGCCTCAACAAGTTGCCGCAGCTCCACACCGCCGTGACCGAGAACCGGAAGTACGGCAATCCCGTCGTGCTCGGCTTCCAAGGCCGGAGCCAGCTTGAAAAGCGGTATGGCCGGGACGCCGAGGCCATGCTGTCGCAGCCCGCGACCAAGATCTTCTTCAAGACCTCCGAACCCCGCGCCGCCAAATGGATCTCCGAAACGCTGGGCGAGATCGAGGTCGAACGGATCAGAGAGTCGCGCAGTGTGGGCGACCAGCGGCGGGGAATCCTGCTTGGAAGGCAGAGCCAGAGCTCCTACTCAATGGAAATCGCCACCAAGCCGCTCGTCATGGCCTCCGAGATCGCCGGGCTTGAGCCCTTGCGCGGATACGTCAAGCAGGAAAACCGGGTCGTGCCGGTGAAGTTCGCGCTGACCAAGAGGCGGAGCTTGCAGCCGGAGTTCATCGAGCGGAAGTTCGACGTGCCCGAACCAAAGGCTTTGCCGGAGCTTGCGGCACCCGAGCCGTCGAAGTCGACGCTTACGGCCGCTCTCCCCGCGAAGCCGGTGCAGCTCACGCTTGCGGAGCCAGAGACGGCGCAGACGATTGAAGCGGCTCCGAAGAAGGAACCGCAACCCGAGAAGACCAGACCGCCGTTTGGACGGAAGCAGGGAACCGGGGGCCAGGATCAGGAGTGGGATGTCAGTCAATGGATCGAGTGAGCTTCGATCAGCGGGTACAGCAACTACAAACAGCAGGAACCGAGGAGGGAGGTTTCTGCCGTTGGGTAGCAGCTACCCACGCTGCGATTCCGCATAAGAAGATGGTGACTCCAACCTGTGCAATCAGCCCATAGCGGGTTTTCCACCAGCGGGTATCGCCGCACATGGCTTGAAGATCGGCGCTCACCAGATGCCTAGGTGGAACATCGAGGAGCGCGAGCACATCCCGTTCAATCTTGGATTGAACGACAAGGTCGTGAAGCGTGTTGCGAACCATAAAAAACAGGTAGAAAAAATGAAGAGCCACCGGAATCACGAGCATTGCTACAGCCCACTTGAGGGCTGGAATAGCGAGATGCGAGTCCTTTCCGAACAGCATAGCGGCGATGAGTCCGGCGAGAGCCGTCCAGATCGCATAGCTGAGCGACCATTCGTAGCCTCTTCTTTTCTCCCAGCGGAACGAAGCGGCGTCATGAAGAGTTCGTAAAACCTCTAACGGATCGACCGCAGTCGAAGAATCTGATTTGGCAGGTTCGCTCATTGCGCTTTCTTCCTTATGAGATGACACACTTATACAGGGTCAGTCGATGACCTTGAAGGTCAATCATGCTGACGATCTCGAAAGCCCTTTCAGGCGGCCAGGCCCGGACGTACCACGAGCGCGAGTTCAAATCTGAACAGGCGAACTATTGGAGCCGCGACTTGGAGGGCCACAGCGAGTGGCACGGCCAGCTCGCCCAGAGCTGGGGGTTGGAGGGACCGGTGGGCGCGGAACACTTCGCCCGGCTGACCGAAGGCCAGCACCCGGTAACCAAAGCGCAGATGGTTCGCCATCAGTCCGCGAAGACGTATGAGAACCAGTTCGGCCGCGAGGTGACTTCGGTCGAGCACCGGGCCGGATGGGACGCCACCTTCTCCGCTCCCAAGTCCGTCTCGCTAACCGCGTTGGTCGGAGGTGACGACCGGGTGCGTGAGGCACACCGCGAGAGTGTCGGCATCGCGTTGGGGGAGCTGGAGCGGTACACCCAGGCGCGGATCGGCAACGTCCAGGCCCCGGAGCTGACGGGCAAGTTCGCGGCCGCCACCTTCGAGCACGACACCGCCCGGCCCGTCGACGGCTACGCCGCGCCCCAGCTCCACACCCATGCCGTCATCTTCAATGTCACCGAGCGCGAGCATGGCAAAACGGGCGCTCTTCAGGAGCGGGGACTCTTCCAGTCCCAGCAGTTCGCGACGACTGTCTACCGGACGGAGCTTGCGGCGCGGCTCCAGAGTCTCGGCTATGAGATCGAGCGCGGCAAGCACGGCCAACCGGAGATCAAGGGCTACACCGCCGAGTACCTTGAGGCGTCGAGTCCCCGGCGCGGGCAGATCGAAAAGCATCTTCAGGAGATTGGCCGGGAGGGAGCGGGAGCGGCCCAGGTCGCCGCGCACCGCACCCGCGACTCGAAGGAGCTGCAATCGCCGGCCGAGGTATTGCACCGGCACCGCGAGCTTGCCGCCGAGCACGGGCACCAGGCGGATTGGGTAGTGAACCGCGCCCTGGCCAACCATCGAGTGAAGGAGGTTGACGTCCCGAAGGTGGCGCAGCAGGCCGTGACCTACGCCCGCGACCACGTCTTTGAGAAGCGTTCCGTTCAGGACGAACGAGCCATCGTGACCGCCGCGATGGACCGAAGCATGGGGGAAGCCAGCGCAGGCCAAGTGCGGGCGGAGTTCGACCGCCGCGCGGCCGACGGCGAGTTCCGCGCCGTCGAGAACGCGCCCGCGTCGGCGGGACGGCAGTACACAACCGCCGCCATGCTCCGCATCGAGCGCGAAACGGTCGCGCGGATGCGGGACGGCAACCAGGTTGGACCGGATCAGCCAGCATTGGTCGAAGCTAGGACCCGAGCGGAGGCGATCAGCCGCAACCCGATGCTCAATGAATCGCAGCAGCGGGCGGCAAAAGAGATCTTCGAGAGCCGCGAGAAGATCGTCGGCTTGGACGGGATGGCCGGGGTAGGGAAGACCACCACCCTTACCGTCATCCGCGAAGGGGTGGAGGCGAACGGCTACCGGGTCGAGGGCTTCGCCCCGACCAGCGGAGCCGCCGCGCGGCTGGGCGAAGCGGGCATTGAGACTTCAACCTTGCAGATGCATCTCGCCAAAGGTAAGAAAGCGGACACCGGCGAAAAGACGCTCTACGTGCTCGACGAGAGCTCGCTCGCGTCGGCCAAGCAGATGCATGACTTCGTGACGCGGCTCCATCCGAACGATCGAGTGCTCTTGGTTGGGGATACCCGCCAGCATGAGGCGGTCGAAGCCGGACGTCCGTTCACGCAGCTGCAGGAAGCGGGCATGAGGACGGTCAGGCTTGAAGAGATCGTTCGCCAGAAAGACCCCGAGCTGAAGAACGTGGTCGAGCGGCTCGCCCGGGGCGAAGTCGGAGAGGCCGTGCAAGGGTTGGAGCGGCAGGGAAGGGTGCATGAGGTCAAAGACCCCGCCCAGCGCATCGAGGCCATTGCCAGGGAGTACGCCAGATCGCCCGAGAGCACTTTGGTCGTCTCGCCGGACAACCGTTCCCGCGCCGAGATCAACAGCCGTATCCATGCCGAGCTACAGGCTAGAGGAGTGGTGAGAGGGGAAGAGCGCCGCGTACAAACGCTCGTTCCCCGCCAGGACCTCACCGGAGCCGACCGGACGTGGGCGGCGCGGTACGAACCGGACAATGTGCTTTTGTACTCGCGCAGCTCGAAAGAGACCGGCTTGGAGAAAGGCGAGTACGCCCGCGTTAAGAGCGTGGACGCCGGGGAGAACCTGCTCACCGTGGTCAGGGCGGACGGCTCGGAGGTGACCTACGACCCCCGCCGGCAGCAAGGCGTCTCCGTATACCGCGACCGGGAGCGGGCGTTCTCCGTCGGAGATCGCGTCCAATTCACCGCGCCCGCGAATGACCTGAAAGTCGCCAACCGGGAGCTTGGAACCATCCAGAGCATCACCGACCATGGACATATCGGATTGAAGATGGATGGAGGCCGTAACGTCAGCGTCGACCCGCGCCAGCATCCGCATTTGGATCACGGCTACGCCGTCACCAGCCATTCCAGCCAGGGCCAGACCGCCGACCGGGTGCTCATCCACATCGACACCGGGCTTGCCGCCAAAGACCTCATCAACAACCGCATGGCCTACGTCGCTGTCTCGCGCGGAGCGCGCGACGCGCAAATCTTCACCTCCGACCGCGAGAAGCTGCCGCAGGCTTTGAGCCGGGAAGTGTCCCAGCAAAGCGCCCATACGCCGGAGGTGGAGCCGAAACAAGCGGTCCAACACAAGGTTGCGGTGGAGCCGAAGGAGAAGGTCTACACGGCGGCCGAGCACGAGCGGCACCACGCGCCTATCCGCGAGGCTTTGGAACCGGAGGACGCCGCGCAGTTCCAATGGATCGCCGAGACCGCCACCGTTCAGAGCTACCGGCACACCGAAACGGGCAGGCACATCCACATCGACGGCAAAGGCTTCTTCTACAGCCAGGACGGAAAGCCCACTAGTCAGGAGGCCGCGCTCGACAGGGCCATGCCCCAAGAGTGGAGGCAAGAGCAAATGGAGATCGGGATGGGATTCGGGATCGGACGGTAACCGCAGCCGGGTGGCAATCAATCAAGCCGTGCGTGTGGAGTTGCAGGCGAACGGCACACTGGCCAGGGACAGCCAGGAGTTCAGCACCCTCGCCCATCGATCGGACATGACAGGAGCCGACCGGACGTGGGCCGCCCGGTACAACCAGGGCGAAGTTCTCCAGTACACCACCGGCAGCAAAGCCCAGGGGATCGAGCGTGGAAGCTACGCCACAGTGCAATCGGTAGATGCAAACACCAACACAATCACGGTGAAGCGCGACGACGGCGAGCTTGTATCGTACGATCCAAAGCGGCTGAAGGGCGTCAACGTCTACCGGGAGATCGCGGCGGGAGAGCGCGTTCAGTTCACCACGTCGCACAAGGAGCTGGGAGTCGCCAACCGCGATCTAGGCACCGTCACGAAGATGGAGCCGAACCGCATCACTGTGCGAATGGACGGCAGGGACGAGCGCATCGGCACCTTCGATCCACGAGAGATGCGCCATTTCGACCATGGCTATGCTGTCACTTCGCACAGTTCCCAAGGCCTGACGACAGGCCGCGTCATCGCCAACATGGACGGCGAGACCGGCCGCAGCCTTGTCAACTCGCGGCTCGCGTACGTCGCCATCTCACGGGCCTCCGAGGACGCCCGCATCTATACCAATAACGCATCGACGCTCGGGCAAAGGCTTGCGACCGAAGTCTCGAAAACTGCCGCCGTCGAGTTCCGCCCGCCCGCCGAGCGGGCCTACACGCCCGCTGAGATCGAACGCCATTAGGCTCCCATCCGCAAGGCTTTGGAACCGGAAGATGCTGCGCAGTTCAAGTGGAAGGCAGAGACCGGCGGCATCCAGACCTACCAGCATAGAGAGACCGGGCGAAACATCCACATCGACGGCAAGACGGGAGACTTCTACGGTCAGGAGGGCAAGCGCACGAGCCAGGACGCGGCGTTGAACCGCGCTATGCCCACGGGTAGGGCGCATTCACGGCAAAATGAACTTCAAAACAGCTTCGGACTGGGACGATAGCTATGACTCGCAACAACGGAACACAGATCGAGTGCGACTAGAGGATGTCGCGCAGCGTCAAATCACACGCTTGGCAGACCGTGAGGAGTTGCAACCGGAGAATGGTTCTCTGTGCAGGCCGTCAGGTTCCTCAGCGTGCTTCATTCTCCGTTTTCTGACGGGACCCCTCTATACTACTGACAGTAGAGGGCAATGTGATGAGCGTGCAGCCGTATAGTGGTCATAAGCTTTTGTGCTGGTCGCTACTTGTTACGGCTGCAGTTTTCGTTGGATGTGGATCTACAGCCACGAAAATTGCACAACCTAATCCACCAAATCAAATCGGCTATCCATCGGCATCAACTCAAGTGTGGCTAACCGAGCTCGCTTCAACTGGGGCACCTGCTCTCGCTAAGAACCAAAGCAGCCCTCCGACGGATGTGCTCACGGGAATGTCTGGAGATCCGAGTGGCGGAGTCGTTATATCCGGTTTCACGCTCGGAACCTATCCTGGTTTTTCAAACCCCACAGGGCAAGCCCAAGCAATTGCTGTCAAATACGACAACGTTGGTAACAAGCAATGGCTTCTTCAGTTTGGCACCGGAAAAGGAGATTTCCTGACCGCTGTCGGGGTCGATGCATCGAACAATAGCTATGTAGCAGGTGCTTCCGATGGCACATACCCAGGACAAATTAGCAGTACGGGGAGTCAGGCCTTAATCGCCAAATTGGATAAAAGCGGCAATCGCCTCTGGACACAAGAGTTCAACCTGGGCTTGGGAAACACCTCCATCAATGCCATTACGGTTGACAGCTCCGGAATTCCTTATGTAACCGGTTCGTTCACTCCAGATGGAACTACTGGAACCGTTTACTCCTTTGTTGCACAGATTGACCCTATTTCAGGTTTGCGGCGCTGGACACAGCAGTATGGAGTTGTAAACGTCATTACAAGTCTGAGTGGAATTGCGAGTGGCAGTGCCGGTGATATCTACATCGTTGGCTCTAATTTGACTTCCACCTCGAATGGAACGCAGTCTGCGGATGTTCAGCGTCTTTCAACCAGCTCTGGAAAGTTGTTGTGGAGCCGTGATCTCCAAGCAGGGTCATCCTCTGAGTACCTGCTCGCTTCCGTTATTTCAGGTGGCGACGGCAACCCTGTGATCGCAGGGTCTCTGAGTAAAAGTAACTCTGTCATCGTAGGTTTTGGTGCAGATCCGTCCGCGTCGGGAGTGATGTCGAAGCTCGATGCCAATTCTGGTGTGTCTATCTGGACCGTCACACCCTTTAGCGGCATGGGTGATGAAATCACATCCGTTGCGACGGCGGGCAACAACTTCTATGCGGTAGGAAGTACAAACGGAGCTCTCTCGGTCGCTTACACGGCGCAGACCGAAGGAGACTTCCTCCTCAAAGTGGACGATACGGGGCATGTGGTTTGGGTGCAGCAGTTCGGTACGGGCAAGGTCGTTGACATACAGACGCCCTACGGCTTAAGGACTGCGACGGACGGCACGCGCGTGTACGTTGGAGGGCCAACTCAAACCCCATTTTCTGGCTTCGGAGCGAGTGGGCTACTCCAGATCTTTGTAAGCGCATGGCAATTCTGAATCTGCCTAATGCCGACCACTCACGTCTTGCGGTAACCATTTTGATTAACCTAAAGTTCACACTTCTTCCTTCGTTCTTAGGGGTAAACTTTGCTCGTTGGAGGGAACATGAAACTTTACTGCGCGATTCTCAGCGTTACGGTTCTCTGTGGCGTTACCAGCAATCCTCCCCTTTTAGCCCAACAAGAGTCATTGCTCCACGGTTTGGACCGGACAGCTGCGACTGCGAGATCGAGTAGCAACTTACCATCTAACGCCACCACTCTCTTGATAGCGCGGACTCATAGTGAGCAGATTCGGTCGCTTCTGCAAACTTCTGCAGGGGGAAGGCTTCTCGCAACTTCAAAAGCGCACCTGCCTGTGCAATCGATTAATGAGCTAAACGAACACATGCTGGCCGATGTTTACAACGACTACGTGAGCCTAATCGGCGCTCCATCAAGCCGGGTCGAGAGTAGCGACATCCACGCTTATCGGCGCTTTCTGTCTCTCGCAGCACCTCATATGATTCCAATGGTGGACGGTCAAGTGAGCGCAAGGCTTTCTCCCGCAGAAGCGCTGTTTATCTTGGATACGCTTTTCTCGCAGGGCTACCTGGCACTTCCAGTCACAGTCAACGGAGTAAAACCAACACACGCCACCGTGTCCGAGCGTGCTTCAACTCAGCAGTCTTACGTGGCAGGTGTGAAGAAGTACTGTGAAAATACGCCGTCTGCAAACCGGCAAGCATGGATGCTTGCTCGTTTAAAGTTCATTCCCGCGTTTTCTGGCTTGGCGGACTAAACCTCTCACCGAAGGATCTGGAGAATGTATGCGTATTAAGAAGGTGCTTTCGTTTGGGACGGCGGCGGCTGCGAGCATATTTGTCCTCTGCGGTGCAGATGGTGGATGCTTTCCGAGCGGCAATTCCTATGTTTCCTATCAGAAGCAGATTAGCACCGTAAATGAAGGTACGATCGGCGGTCAGATCGTCAACAGGATACCTCGCCCACACACCCCAATCGCAGGACTGTACATTCAGGATGACGCAGGTGCTGTAGGACCTAATCCAACTGCTTTCGGCAGCGCTTCGGGTTCTCCCTACTCCTTATTTACCGACGGACAGGGAAATTACACGACGACCAACGAACGGCTCAACGCCAATTGGGACCTGAAGCATAATTGGACCGGGGGCGGGTGCCACGTAGGAACAACCAACCTGAACGAATTACCGGCTGGGCAATACTACGCCGAAATCGCGGAGCTTACATTCGGTTCCACTACGCCATACTATATTGCCTGTAACGGAATCGTTGGAGGATATAGTGCTGTGTCGCCGGCATACGCTCCAGACGCTAATTTGCCAGGATCTCTTTCAGACGTGGCCTCAGCACCGCTCTCCACGGCCTACGGAAGTCCTCAGCTTTGGCTGTATAACCGAAACGGTCAAATCGTGGCGCAGCAGGCCGCAAACTCTATAGCTCCAGACGGAGTTACTGCATCGTTTCCATACCCGTCCGGGCTCTCTCCGGATATGTATGGAACTGCCATTATGAATACGAACCCTGATGGAAGCCAGTCTTACGCAGGGGGAGGCCACTTCCTATCGATTGGACATGTTGATACATCGTTCACTCGACCCTTCGCCGTGGCATTAGGTTATAGCTACGACAACTGGACTGATTGCCAAACGACAGATCCATACAATGATATGACGTATGCTGGACAAACCACTTGCAACTCCGGCTCAAACAGCTCCACCTATAAGGTGGTGAGTCTTTACGATCAAGGAGCGGTAAATATTAATGGGTCGGTGGTGAGCACTGGAGCGCACCCGACCGTAGTTCTTTCTTTTGGCTCCGTCGACAATGCCACCAGTTCAGAAAGTAATGTTTGCGGGGGCTGCACCAAGGACGACTACAGCGATGACCAGGGAGGAACGGCAGGAGTTCTTGTCCTAAATACTGGGAGCAACACAGTATCAATAATCGGCCTGGCACGCAGCGGCAACTATACTCTCCCCGTCGGTGCAGCTCCTGTGGCAGCCGTCTTGGACAACTCTGGCAGCACTGCATATATAGCCAATTTCAATGACGGAACTATCTCCAGCGTTGACCTTAACGCAAACACCGTGACGACAACCGCTCCCGTCGGGTTACATCCGAGTGCGTTGGCGGTAGACCCAAGCGGCAATCTCTGGGTGGGAGGTGCGGGCTACATTGCATCGCTCGATCCCTCCTCTTTGGCTACGACATCGCGCAGCCCTGTCAATGGAAATGTTCTTACTCTTGGTGCAAGCGGTGGAAGCGGCAATCTGATCGCTTCAGTGGTTTCCGACGGATCGGGTAGTCCGCAGATCGAGTATTCTCGCGCTCAGGTTTCCAAAATTACTCTTTCTATGAGTGCGGCCATGAGCAACGGAACGGGCGGAAACCCGCCTACTCCGACCCAAATTGCCAGCTCCGTGAGTGCACAACCCTACGCGACTTCGGCACAGGTTTCCCAGCTCGTTCACCCTGGCCAGATAGCTACAGGAGCACTCGTCAGCGCCTCATACAACAACTCACTCACTGCATTCGCGACACCGACTGGTTTTAGCGTGATCAACTTGGATAATGGAGAGGAGATTCTTTCCGGAAACACTCCAGGACCTGTACGCTCGATTGTTTTTGATGGAAGCGGCAGCACTGCATACATGGCGGTTCCTGATGCCAATCAGATTATTAGCGTGCCGCTACCACAAGCTCCGTACTAAAGTGGAGCAGTCGATACTCACTAAAACGGGCGCTTCGGCCAAGGCCGAGTGCCTCTTGGAGTGTCGAAGGGCATCAGAGCGATCGGACAGCCCTTGCCCTCCCAGCTCTCCCCGTCCCTCCTCTGCTCCCATCACGGAACATAACTCCTTCTATGTCCCGTGAGCAGATCTGTGTTCCTGGAGACTCGGTGCGTTGCGGGTCTCCAGAAGCTCCATTGAGAAACGGCGGCATCTGATCAGCGCGGGAGAAGCGTGTATCCGGGCTCGAAATCGGGCAGCCCGAGCCTCCGTTGCTCGATCCATCGCAGGATGAACACGTCGGCTGGTTCAGTCAGGCTGCCGGTCAACTGATTGCGACAGACCTCAAGGAGCGAATGCGCGGCCAGATCCTTGTAGTAGTCGATGTCCGGCTCTACCGTCACCCACCCGTTGGCGGGAACGCAGTCCATTGGATCGGTGTGAAAGGTCAGCTGTACGTTAGCTTCAGAAAAGGCGTTCTGCTTCCAGCTTAGCGAAGCGCCCGGATGCATCAGACCGGCCCCGTGCTCGGGGTCGAACTGCCCTTTGGCGGCTGCCGCCCGCACCGCGTCGATGAGCCCGCTATCGCAGTACGCGAAGAAACGATCCTGCGCCGGTGGCTTGAAGTCCCAGCGCACCTGCTTTAAGAAAGTTGTGGGCGAACGGCCATCGAGATCGATGCTCGCCATCGCGGTGACCAAATTGAGCATGGAGGCAAGAGATTTGGGATGATCTTCCAGCATATTGAAGAAGCGCGCTTTGGCGTCCTCGTCAGCTTGACCCGGCAGGGCGGCGAGGAAGGATAATCTCTGCTTTGCAGTCTCCCAGCTCAAACCAGCGAAGTTGAAGACGGGAGAAGAGGGCACCAGTATTAGATCGAGGGTGACGGGAGCGGAAGGCGCGAGCTTTACCGGCGCGTACCCGGCTTGTTTGTATCCGTCGACATAGGCCAGCACCGCGTAATTGTCGCCGAAGTTGTCATAGAACGGCAGTCCGTTGAGGGTGATCTGACCAGCAGTGCAATACTGTCGCAGAATCTGTTTCTGATTGCCGTCCGTGACGGTGATCAGAATGTTGCTCCCCATAGGGAAGAGCTGCTGTGCGCCGTCGTAAATCCGTAGGTTCAGAGTGCTGGTTGGCATGAAGGCTCCTTAGAGGGTGATGATCTTCGAGACGAGTTGCGAACCGATGTTCACCGCTTTCGTGACTACATCGAGAACCTTGCTCACGTTGCCGAGGTTTTTAAGGCCAGCTTCGAGGTTCAACTGCGAAGCGTTCATCTGGGAGACCAGTGTGCCCACAGCCGGGTCATCGTCGTGCAAGACGCTCCCAATCGCCTTCCAATAATTCGTCCGGCTTTGGACGATAGCCTTTCGCATTGTAGTGAGCTCTTCAGGGGTTGCACCTTGGTCCATAAGGTCCGTAAGGCTCTGCGTCAGAAACATATACTGCTTTTCCAAGGCACCCAGGGAGTTGTTCATGGCGATCTCCTTTAGATCATTGAGGCAGCCCAAGACTCTACAATCTTGAGCGAGAAAGGGTTACCGCGTATTGCCATCGGCTTTTCCGTGGCAAGCAAATGGATACGGGAACTCATCTCCTGGAGCGCGGTAAGCATTGCCGTGGAAGCATCAGCGGCTCGATCTCCAGCGACTTCGGACGAGGATGTGAGACGAGCATCGGCAAGATCCCGCAGGGTCGTTTGCAACTTCGCGTCTGGGGGAAGCGAGACGAGTCCAAACGGTTGAAGGGCGGGTTGGAGCATGGGCGTGGGATCAACGGCCTGACGCTTGATCAACGCGCTCGCCACCGCTTTAGAGAGAAAAATGCGTTGTCGGGCAAGTGAATCGTAGACCGGCTGCTCCCGTCCGAAGAGTTCGACCAAGGCCGCCAGGGTCGAGTCCATAGCCTTGGCGGCTTTTTTCTCTTCATGTTGCTGCACTATCTGGAGAATGAAAGTGCCGGCACTGCCGAGACCGTCGGGAACGGGAGAGCCTTTCGGCAATGCTTTGACGCTCACCATCTCATGACCGAGCGAGGTTGCGGATGCGGCGATATTTGCCGAGGCGTTGAACCCCGTAAGTGCGTTCAATGAAGACGAGAGCGTCGCCAACGCGGTTGCCAGGTCTCGGCGTCGATTGATCTCGGCTCTTGCCTGCTCAATCTGCTCACGGTCGGCAGCCTCGAAGGGTATTCCAAAGATCGATTGGTTCAGTTCGTTCAGCGCAACCGTGTCTATGAGTGTGTCGGACACGGCACCATAGTATGCGCTCAAAGCCGCCGACGTGGATGTCGTCTGCTGTGCCGCTGCAAGCGCGTCATCTGAAACCTTGCAGGCGGATATGCCTGAAAGAAGGAGTAGAAGTCCGGTGCCGTACAGAGTCTTTTGAATGCCCTTCAATGTAAACCTCCAATGCTCAAGAGAGCGGATCATCTACTTCTCTCGCCGTACGCCCTTGAAGGGTTCACCGTTTTGCTTCTGGTCCATAAAGCGGCCAGTGTCTGTATCGCGCTTCGTCCAGGTAGCGGTCTTTGGGTTGAAAACCTGTGTACGGCCCGTGACGGCCCCGTTGCGGTGCCCGTCGCCTGATGGCGGGTTTGTAGCCATTGTGCTTTTTCTCCTAAACGAGAAGATTCCTATATCAGGTGTACTCCGAACCAATCGGCAAGTCAATCGCAAGAGAAACTTCTCATTTGTGGAAAACAGGATGTATGCTGTTTAGCGGAGGGCCAATGGAGTCTGATTTCAACTTCGGACGATTCGGGGAACGCCTCAAAGAGGTTCGCACGAAGCGGAAGAAAACGTTAAGCGATGTCAGCGAAGAGACCAAGATCAGCGTTCCCACCATCTCGCGAGTGGAGCGGGGCGAAGCGAAAGGGATTGAAAGCAAGAATTTGTTTGTTCTTTCTAAATGGGCCGCTCTAAATCTTGAGCTGTTTCAGAACAAACAGAAGACCGGGGGTTCCAACGACGTTTCAACGCTTGAAGTAGTCGAGCTCCATTTGCGAGCCGACAAGAACCTTGATTCGAAAACGGCGGAATTGCTGGTAAAAATGTTTCGTGCCGCATATGAGCAGGCGGCGTCGGAGAGATGAGATGGGGACGTTTTTACCTTGGAGTGAGCGTTCAAAAAAGTGGGAACCGGAAGCTCTAAAGTTGAGGCGCTTAGCTACACCTCAAACTGAGGACGTACTGAAGTTCAATCCATGGAAGCTCGCACCGGAGGTTGGTTTACACGTCGTAGAGTGCGAGTTTCCTGGACTGACGAACGAAGAAAGAAATCACATGACGGGCGGACCGAATTACCGGTGGTCTGGAGGAGTTTATGTGCATCCTCTCCCAAACGGCCGTCGAATATGCATACTGAACCCGAATCATCCCCATCGCCGTAACAAGATCACCCTGATGGAAGAGATTTGCCACTGTTTTCTGAAGCACTCGCCTAGCAAATTGATAGTCAATGGTAACGCAACGTACCGCGACTTCAACGAGACATTTGAGGCAGAAGCTTACGGCGTCGGTGCCGCAGTGTTGCTTCCTTGGAGATTGTTCTTTCCTCTTCTTAACGGAGGGTGTACCAAGGAGGAACTCGCCGATGAGTTCGACGTCACTCCAGACCTCGTTATGTATAGAACGAAAATCTGCGGCGCGTCAGCACTCTACGCTTCGAGACAACGTAAGCGGGCTTAGTGACCTTCTTCTGACTGCGCATGATAATGTCCTTTATCATGCTCTATAGGGAGCTGCGATCAGCCCGGCAAAATGCTATGGTAGTAAGAATTGCTACCACCCCCCGGAGGTTGTCATGCCGTCTGTCGAGAAGATTTCCATCGCTCTGCCGCCCGAGATGGTCGCCCAGTTGCGGCAGGCCGTCCAAACCGGCGAGTACGCCTCATCGAGCGAGGTGGTGCGCGACGCCTTGCGCGATTGGACGCATAAGCGCCAGCTGCAGCAGAACGGCATCGCCGAGCTGAGGCAGCTCTGGCAAGAGGCCCGCGACAAGAACGGACCCTACGTTCCGGCCGAAGAGGTCATGCAGCGGCTTGAGCGGAAGTACCAGGCGCTCGCTGATGCTGCGGGTGTTGCCGACTGATGGTCGTTCTCTATGCGCAAGACGTTGAAGGCGATCTGGACGCGATCGCCGAGTACATCGCGGCCGACAATTCCCGGCGCGCGGTGAGCTTCCTTCGAGAGATTTACGCGGAGATCGAACGCATCGGCCAGGGTCCTTTGCTCTACCAACTGCGGCCGTACATCGGACCGGAAGCGCGTCTGGCCGTGGTGGGTCGCTACGTGATCCTGTTCCGCTCCACCGACGATGCGGTCTACATCGAGCGTGTCGTGTATGGCGGGCGCGAACTTCCGCGACTGTTCAACCAGTAGGAGCGCCAAGCATGGCGGCAGAGCTGCAGCTTCGCAATACCCAGACCGCTTCCCTTCCGTCCCTCTTCACCGCGCGGCCGGAAGCGCGGAAGCGGCTGCGCGACTTCTTCAGCTCGCATATCCGCAATCCCAACACCCGCCGCGCCTACCGGGAGGCTGTCCGGCAGTTCTCCGCTTTCTGCGCCTTCCACGGAGTAGCGGAGCTGGCGGAGGTCGAGCCGGTCCACGTCGCCGCCTTCGTCGAGGCCCAGCTCAAGGTCAACTCCAAACCCACGGTGAAGGTCCGGCTGGCGGCTCTCAGGATGCTCTTCGATTGGATGGTCGTCGGCCAGATCGTCCCCACCAACCCGGCCCATGCCGTGCGCGGCCCGAAATACTCGCAGCGGCGCGGCAAGACGCCCGTCCTCCAGGTCGACGAAGCGAGGACACTCCTCGATTCGATAGACGCCACTTCCCTTCCTGGCCTGCGCGACCGCGCCCTGATCGGCCTGATGGTGTACACCTTCGCCCGCGTCGGAGCGGCCACGTCCATGAAGGTCGAAGACTTCTTCGTGCAGGGGCGGCGCGGATGGGTCCGGCTCCACGAAAAGGGCGGCAAGGAGCACGAGATGCCGACCCATCACAATCTCGACCAGTATCTCGTGGAGTACATCGCGGCCGCCGGCATAGAAGAAGATCGCAAGGCGCCCCTTTTCCGCACGACGCGCGGGCGGTCGGGGAAGCTGACCGGCAATCCCATGCTCCAGTCCGACGTGTGGCGCATGATCCGCAGAAGGGCGCTCACCGCCGGGATCAAGACGGAGATCGGCTGCCACACCTTCCGGGCGACAGGCATCACCGCCTATCTCAAAAACAACGGCCGGCTGGAGATCGCCCAGCAGATGGCCGCCCACGAATCTGCACGAACGACCGGGCTCTACGATCGAAGGAACGATGAAGTTTCGCTCGACGAGGTCGAGAGGATCGGGATTTAGAAACGTCGCCTTTGTGGCGAGAGTCTAGTGACGAGCGACCCAACCCCTATGTGTAACCGCTCATGTCATGAGCCAAGATTGGTCAATTCGCCCGGACTCACCTCTTCAACCAAATCTCTACACGACGGTTTTTCTCACGGCCATCCTCCGTTTCGTTAGAGGCGACCGGAAGATCGGGTCCAAAGCCCCTAACGGTGACTAGTTTCATTCCGCGTTGGACAAATTGGTCCTGCACTACCCTCGCACGGTTCAACGAAAGAGCATTGTTCGCGTCTCGCGTGCCCGTGCTGTCAGCAAAGCCGAACAGCATGATGCGGTCCCCCGTGTATTTCAGATCTGCGATGAACGAGATCACACGGTCAATGTCTACCACTGCTTTGTTGTCAAGGTCCGATTTACCGGTCTTGAAGCGGAAGTCAAGCGATAGCCGCTGAGCTCCGTTCGTGAGTAGTTTGTACTCGCTAGGAGCATTGGAAGCGATGGCTTCTGTCTGACTCGTAACGTTTTGAGCGACGAACCCACTTGCTCCGACCACATCCTGGCCTTGGCGGGATAAAGCAAATTCTACGAACTTGTGCGTTAGCTTGTTCGCCGGATTAGCAGGTGTATAGAGGTACAGACGACGCGAGAGCGCATAGTCTTCCGTCGCCACGGTTAGTCGGGTCGGCTGAAAGGGAGTGGCACCCTTCTCTGAAACCGAGACGGCGCGGGCACTATGAACGTAAGGCAATCCAACAAAGCCTATGCCATTCGGATCGCCGGCGACTGCCTCAGAAAGAGCGTTGCTATCTTCAAAACGCCGTGCCCCGGACACTAAAGATTTGCTTCCAAGCACGAGGCTCTTGAAAGTGTCGTAGGTTCCGGACTTGTCGTCCCTCGCATAAACCTTGACCGTTCCTCCCGAGCCGCCGACATCTGACCAGCTTGCCGCATCTCCAGAGAAAAGACGCATGATCTGATCCTTGGTCAGAGAATGGATCGGGTTAGAGCTATTTACGATGACAGCGATCCCGTCCAGGCCTAGAACGTGCTCACAGCCAGCGGAATACATATCGCCGAGAGAAGTCAGCTTCGTGGACTCTTCCGGCTTGATGCGCCGCGATGCCATTCCAATATCCGTATTTCCGTTCTCCATGTCGGTAAAGGCCGTGGCTGAACCGTGTGCCGCTATCTTGATGATCGACGGAGAACTGTCACCGGGGAGAGTTCCCCGTACGGTCTTTTCCTCGGGATCGTCACCCGGTGAGGTCTTGATCTCAGTTGCACCCTGATCCTTGAGAAACGCCTCCGCCAATGCCGGTGCCAGACTGCTGCCGATGGTGTTCGATCCAGATAGAGTGAGCGCGGGTTTGCCCGAACCGCCAAGACCAGCAAACCCGCCAGAAGAGTGCTTCCCAGAGCAGGCCTTAAAACTGATCAATCCCGCAAACAGCAAGACCACAACGATGATGCCGCCAAACGCGGCGTTGTTGTTACGCGGGGCGGCAATACGAATCTGAGACAATTCACGCCCGCACTCTGGACAGACGAACTCCGCTCCTTGAGGAACCGGAACGATCTTCTGCTGGTTGGCGACCTCACAATTTCCGAAGTTAGTGCACTTTCCCTGTCGCGTCACCACGTTAGCTCTCCGGTCGAATGATTTTCACCGCTAGTCGTCCAGCATCCCGGAACTGACCATAGACATCGTCGCTCGCGCTACCGCCGCGCAAGACTTTTACCTGTTCGACATCGGCCACAACTTGTTTCTGCAGAGCAGAGCGTTTGCCGTCC